>NZ_MWLL01000203.1 GCF_002198675.1 Kineosporia sp. R_H_3
CTAGGAGCCTGCTGAACAAAACGCCGACCGGGGTCCGTCGCTGACCTTGGTCGGTGGGTCAGGCTTGGTTCGTGCAGGGCGCGAGTGATGGGCAGCGTGAGCTGCTGGATGTGGAGTCGTTGGCGGGGCATCTGCTGCCGGCCGGGAGCGTGTTCTCGTTCCTGGCCGAGCACCGGAGCCGGTTGTTCCCGCCGGTGATGTTCGAGGACTTGTTCCCGTCGGGGCGGGGCCGTCCGAGTCTGCCGCCGGAGCTGGTGGCGTCGGTGCTGGTGCTGCAGACGTTGCACGGGTTGTCGGACCGGGAGGCGGTCGAGGCGGTCACGTTCGACCTGCGGTGGAAGGCCGCGGTCGGGCTGGCGGTGACCGACGCGGGGTTCCATCCGACGACGTTGACGTACTGGCGGTCCCGGCTGGCGGCCTCGAAGGCCCCGGACCGGATCTTCGACGCGGTCCGGGACGTGGTCGCCGCGACCGGGGTGCTGACCGGCAAGACCCGCCGGGCGCTGGACTCCACCGTGCTCGATGACGCGGTCGCGCGGCAGGACACGGTGACCCAGCTGATCGCCGCGGTCCGTCGGGTCGGGCGGGTGGTGCCCGGCGCCGCAGGCCTGGTCACGACGGTGTGCACCGGCTATGACTACACGCGCACGGGGAAGCCGGGCATCGCCTGGGACGACGAGCAGGCCCGCGAAGACCTGGTGTCGGCGTTGGTCAACGACGCCCTCGCACTGCTCGCCGCCGTCACCGACAGCCTCGAGGAGCACGGCGGGATCGAGTCACTGGAACCGGAGGCGGCGCAGGCGGTCGCGTTGCTCGCACTGGTGGCCGGGCAGGATGTGGAGCCGGCCGAGGACTCCGACGGGACCGACGGGCGGTGGCGGATCGCCCGCCGGACCGCCCCGGACCGGGTGATCTCGACCGTCGATCCCGAGGCCCGGCACGCGCACAAGACCCAGCACCGCCGGCAGGACGGGTTCAAGGCCCACGTCGTCGTCGAACCCGACACCGGCCTGATCCTGGGCACCGAACTGACCAAGGCGTCCGGCGCCGACAGCAGCGACGCCGCCGTCGGACAGCGACTGCTCGGCCTCGCGCAGTCCGTTGACCGCACCGGAGCCAAGGGTGACAGGTTCGAGGTGCTGGCTGACTCGGCGTACGGCAGTGGACCGATGCTGGCCGCGGTCGACGCAGCCGGCCACACCGCGGTCATCAAGCCGTGGCCGCTGAAGTCGCTGATCGAGAACGGGTTCACGATCGCAGACTTCACCGTCGACGAGACCGACGGCCAGTACGGGAGCGTGACCTGCCCGGCCGGGGTCGTGCGCGCAATGACCCGTACCCGGGCCGCGAACTTCAAGGCGGTCTGCACCGGCTGTCCGTTGCGAGCCCGCTGCACGACCTCACCGCACGGACGGAAGGTCAACGTCGGCGAGCACGACGCCCTGCAACGCACCCACCGGGCCCGAGCCGCCGACCCCGGCTTCCAGGCCGTCTACCGCCAGCACCGGCCGATGGTCGAACGCTCCATCGCCTGGCTCACCCGCGGCAACCGACGTGTCCCGTTCCGCGGCATCGCCAAGAACAACGCCTGGCTGCACACCCGCGTCGCCGCGCTCAACCTGCGCCGGCTCCTGGTCCTGGGCCTGCGGCACGACGCAGGCCACTGGGTCCTGGCATAGCCCCGGACCGGGCCGCCAAGACCCAGCACCAGCACCAGCCCCTTGACCCGTCACGAGCACCAGGAGCACGCTCGACCCGGCGAGGAGGGCGAGCTCTCTCCACTCCGCAAGGAGACGTGACCGCCGCTAGACGGCCTTGAGCCCCCTCCTCGCCGCCCAGGCCCTCGATACGCGCCTTGTTCAGCAGGCTCCTAGCGGTCCGGCGGTTCCGGCGCCGGCCCGGGCCGACCCGGGTCGGCCCGGTCGTGCGCCGCGCTCCTGATGAGCCGGGCCAGCTCCCGACCGGGTGCCAGCGCGGCGGTCCAGGACGGTGCCGGCAGTCCGGCCAGCCCGTCACGGGCCCGGCGCACGGCCTCCTCCTGCACGGCGAGGAGCACCAGCCCCGTCCGCGCCCCCAGGGCGACCGCGCCCTCGAGGACGTCGGGCGCCGCGGGGTGCCGCAGCGCTGCGAGGGCGCACGCGGCGCCGAGGTAGACGCCTGCGGTCTTGCGGTCCTCGAGCTCCGCGGACCCGGCGGAGACGACCCGGTCGAACTCCTCCAGCGCGACCTCGGGGTGGCCGGTGAGCAGGCTCGTCCAGGCGTGGTGGAGCCGGAGGAACGTGGGCACCTCGTCGGGCCCGAGCCGCTCGAGGGCCTGGGTGACGACGTCGGCGGCGGCGTCCGGCGCACCCATCGCGAGCTGCGCCCAGGCCAGGTTGCCCGCCACCGAGGCCGTCGCGAACACCGACCCGGAGCGGCTCACGAGGGCCCAGGCCTGCCGCGAGGCGTCCAGGGCCTCCTCCGGGGCCAGCGGTGCCGCGCAGGAGGCGAGCACCCCCCAGGCGTCGGCCTGCCGCTCCTCGGTCGTCCGCCGGGCGGCGACGACGGCGGCCCGGGCGTGCTCGAGCGCGCCGGCATGGTCACCGGAGACCGTCCGCACGACCCCGGCGATCATGAGCGCGCTGACCAACCAGGCGGCGTCGTCGTGCTGCGTGAGGACGGGGATCACGCCGGCGAGCTCGGCGCTGACGACCTCGGGGGCGTGGTGCTGGAGCAACGCGGCGCGCATCGTCGTCACCCGCGCCTCCTCCAACGGTGACAGCAGCCCCGAGGCCAGGGCCCGCCCCGTCCATCGCAGCCCGGGGCCGAGCATGTCGGTGAAGATCCAGAGCCTGCTCAGGGTGAGGGTCAGGTCGACCACCGCGCGGCCGTCACCCACGTCGTGGGCGTCGCGCAGGGCGGCGAGGTAGTCGGCGTGGTGCCTGCGCACGTCGAGCAGGAGCGCGTCGCTGCGCAGCGCCCCGCGCCACGTGCCCGCGTGCAGGGCCCGGTGCCGCGCGACCACCCGCGCCAGGTCGCCGGTCGCCGCCAGCCGGTCGTGCGCCAGGTCCCGGACGGGGCGCGGCAGCCGGTAGGCCAGGGAGCCGCCGACGCGTTCGGTGTGGACGAGCGCCTCGCGGACCAGGGCCCGCAGCCCCTGGTCGACGTCCACGTCCGGGCCGCACACCAGCTGCGCCGCCGGGCGGTGGAAGGAGCCGACGAACACCGCCAACCGGTACAGGACCGTGCGCTGCTCCTCGGGCAGGCGGTCGACGCTCCAGGCGATGGTCGCGTGCAGCGTGCGGTGGCGCCAGGAGCGGTCCGGCTCGTGCGACGCGAGGTCGAGCGGACTGGCCACGAGCATGGCGAGCTCGTCGACGGACCGGGTCGCGGCGTGCGCCGCCAGCAGCTCCAGCGCGAGGGGCAGTCCGTCCACCTGCCTCGCGAACTCCGCCAGTCGCAGGATCGTCGGGTCGTCCATGACCAGCCCGGGCGCGTGGTCCAGGATCCGCTCGCCGAGCAGCGCGACCGCGGACGCCTCTCGGGAGCGTGCCGCATCCGCGCCGACGGCCGGGCAGACCAGCGGCGCGAGCGGGTGCACCGCCTCACCGATCACACCGAGAGGCCGTCGGGACGTCGCGAGGACCGTGAGGCGGGGGCAGCGGTCGAGCAGGCCGCGGACCAGGCCCGCCACCGTCGCCACGTCGTGCTCGGCCTCGTCGAGCACGAGCAGCAACCGCCGGTCGCCGATCGCGGCGGCGACCGTGCCGAGCGGGTCCTGCGCCCCGAGCGCCAGCCCCAGGGCGAGCCCGACGTCCTCGGCCACCTCCTCCGGCGTCGACGCGCCGTGACCGGCGAGGTCGAGGTAGACCCGCTCGAGCCCCGGACCGACGCCGTGCCAGACCTCGGTCGCCAACCGCGTCTTGCCGACGCCGCCGAGCCCGGTGACGGTGACGATCCGTCGGGTCCGCAGCAGCTCCAGGACGCGGGCGAGGTCCTCGCTCCGCCCGACCGACCGGGTCCGGGGTGCCGGCGGCGCCGGGGGTGGCGGGGCTGCCGCCGGACCGTCCGGTGCGGCGCGCACGGGGGCCACGGTCCCGTCCGTCCGGAGGAGCTCCAGGTGCAGCTGCTGCGCGCGTGGTCCGGGGTCGATGCCCAGCGCCTCGCGGAGGGTCACCCGCAGCCGTTCGAAGCACAGCAGCGCGTCGCTGCGCCGTCCGGCGGCCGCCGCGGCCGTCATCGCGATCTCGTACCCGCGCTCGCGCAAGGGGTCCGCCTGCATCAGCTGCCCGGCCACGAGCAGCGCCTCCTCCAGCGCCGCAGCATCCGGGAGGGATGCGAGGTCCTCCCCGAGCCGTTCCAGTGCGAGCGTCCGGAGCTCGACGAGCCGCGCCACCTCGGGGCCGACGATCTCCTGGCCCACGTCGGAGAACGGCTGTCCGCTGCGCCACAGTCCCAGCGCCTCGCGCAGGAGCGGGACCGCGCGCCCCGGGCCGCGCCCACGGGCGCGTGACACCAGCTCGGTGAACCGGTCGGAGTCCAGCTCCGCGGGGCCGAGCCGGTAGCCGTTGTTCGTCCTCAGGACGGCGCCGGCGCCCAGGGCCCGGCGCAGCCGGGCCACCTGCGTGTGGACGACGGCCACGGACAGCCCCGCCGCCCCGGGGCCCCACACCTGGTCGAGCAGGACGGCGGGCTCGACCCCCTGCCCGCGCCGCAGCAGGAGCGCCGCGAGCAGGTCCTTCGAGCGACGCCCGGACGGCGTGACGTCGCGGCCGCCGTCGAGCACCAGGAGCTCGCCCAGGACCGCAATCCGCACAACCCGGATCTTTCCACGCGGTCCTCCGGCAGACCCGTGACAGATGCGTGACAGGGCCGCCCCGCACGCTCGGGCACGACGACAGTCAGAAAGGACCGGAACGACATGTCACAGTCACGAGAGGTCGCAGCGGACCTGCACGAGGGGACGGGCCTGCGGCTGAGCCGGGCGGCCGTCCCCCTGATCTGCCTGGCGCAGCTGATGGCCACCCTGGACGTCACGATCGTCAACCTGTCGCTGCCGACCGTGCAGGACGCCGTCGGCCTGTCGAACGCCGGGCTGGCGTGGGTGGTCGACGCCTACACGCTCGCGTACGGCGGGCTGCTCCTCGTCGGCGGGCGGGCGGGCGACCTGCTCGGGCACCGCCGGACCCTGATGGCCGGCATCGCGCTGTTCACCGTGGCGTCCGCCGTGGCGGGGCTGGCCGACGGCCCCGAGGTGCTGCTGGCGGCCCGCGCGGCCCAGGGGGTCGGAGCCGCGCTTGCCACCCCCACGACGCTCTCGCTCATCACGACGCTCGTCCCGGCCGGGGTCCGGCGGACGCGGGCGATGGTCGCGTACGGCTCGATGGCCGGGGTCGGCATCACGCTGGGGCTGGTCCTCGGCGGGCTGCTCACCGAGTACCTCTCGTGGCGGTGGGTGTTCCTCGTCAACATCCCGCTGGGGATCGCCGTGCTCGTCGCCGCGCCCCGGGTGCTGCCGGACACCCGCGGCCGGCGCCGGCGGCTCGACGTCGTCGGGGCGCTGCTCGGCACGGGCGCGCTCTCGCTGCTCGTGTACGCCGTCATCGACGCGGGCGCGCAGGGGTGGGGGGACGGCGTCTCCACGGCGTCCTTCGCGGGCGCCGCGGTGCTGCTCGCCGCCTTCGCCTTCGTGGAGTCCCGGGCGCCCGAGCCGACCCTGCCGCTGCGGCTGCTGCGGCACCGCGTCAGGCTCGGCGCCTACCTCGTCGGCGGCCTGCTGTTCGCATCGCTCTACCCGGCGTTCTTCCTGCTCAGCCGCACGCTCCAGGACCTGCGCGGGCTCGGTCCGGTGGACGCGGGCCTGAGGTTCCTGCCGATCGGCGTGGGCGTCCTGGCGTTCGCCCTCGCGACCCGCCGGCTCATCGCGACGACCGGTCCGCGGCTGATGGTCCTCGTCGGCACGATCGCCACGGCCGTCGCGGCCGTGGCGCTGGTGGGGCTCGAGCCGACGACCAGCTACCCGCTCGTCCTCGTGCCGTGCCTCGTGGGGCTCGGGGCCGGGGTCGGCACCACCTTCGTGGCCACGGCGGCGCTGTCCATGACCGACGTCCCCGAGGAGGACGCCGGGATCGCCGCGGGCCTGCTCAGCACGTTCCAGGCCGTGGGCGGCTCCGTCGGGGTCGCGGTCGTCGCGTCCCTGGCGGCGGCCCGCACGGAGCAGCTGCTCGGTGCCGTGGACGGCCGGCCCACGCCGGCCGCCGTCCGCGAGGCCCTCATGTCGGGGTTCGGCCGCGGCTTCACCGTGACGGCCCTGCTCGCGGCGGCGGCGGTCGTCGCCGCCGCGGTCACGGCGCCCGGCCGCGGGTCCGCGCCGCGCGGGAGCGCGTCGTGAGCCGCCCGTCGCAGGACCCGTTCTACGCAGAGGTGCGGTCGGAGCCCGGGCCGGGACTGCCCGTGCGGGTCCGCCCGGTCGACGTCGACTGCGGCGTCACGGTCGCGGGGTGGCAGGTCGTCCACGGGTCGACGGACACCCGCGGCCGGTCCAACGCCGTGTCCGGGACCCTCCTCGTCCCGGCGCGACCCGCGGCCGCCCCGGGGCCGCGACCGGTCGTCAGCTACGGCGTGGGCGTCCACGGCCTCGGGCGGGACGCGGCCCCCAGCCACCTGCTGCGCCGCGGTCTCGAGCCCGAGCTCGCGCAGATCCGGCTAGCCCTCGAGCAGGGCTGGGCCGTCGCGGTGTCGGACGGCGAGGGCCTCGGGATGCCCGGACCGCACACGTACGGCGCCGGCCGGGCAGGCGGTCAGGCCCTGCTCGACATCGCCCGGGCCGCGGTGCACGTCGTCCCGGACGTGACGGCGGACAGCCCCGTGCTGGTCTGGGGCTACTCCGAGGGAGGGCGCAACGCGGCCTGGGCCGCCGAGCTGCAGCCCGGGTACGCCCCGGAGCAGCGCCTCGTCGCCGTCGCGGCCGGCGGCGTCCCCGCCGACCTGCGCGAGGTCGCCGCAGCGATCGACGGCGGTCCGTTCAGCGCGCTGAACCTCGCCGTGCTCGTCGGGCTCGCGCACGCGCATCAGGAGCCAGCGCTCATGGCGGTCCTCACCGACGCCGGTCGCACGAGGGCCGCGCGCGCCGCGACGCTCGACGTGGTCTCGCTGGTCACGGGGTTCCCGGAGCCGCTGCGCGCCCACACCTGGCGGGACGAGCCGTGGGACGAGCCCGCGTGGCGGGCGGTGCTCGCCGCCGAGCGCAACGGCGCCCACCGCCCCCGGGTGCCGATGTACGTCTACCACGTCGCCGGCGACGAGATCGTCCCGACGCACGTCGGGCGTTCGCTCGCGGAGTGGTACGTGGGCCTGGGCGCCGAGGTGACGTGGGCCGACGTCGTCGCGGACGACCACCTGACGGGTGGGCGGCAGGGAGCGCCGGCCGCCGTGGCGTGGCTGGCGGCGCGGTTGGGCGACGCGGACGCGGACGGTGCGTCCCCGGGGCGGGCGGAGGAGGTGGCCTAGCCGTTCCAGCTGCGGATCGTCGGCGTCCCGCGGTCGGTGCCCAGCACGCTGATCCGCGCCGGCTCGAGCTCGAGGTGCTCGGCGAGGACGGCGTCCAGGCCGCACCAGCGGACGGCCAGGATCCGCAGGAAGTGGCCGTGCGCGACGACGAGGGCCCGTTCGCGCGTCCGCTCCCGGAGCAGCGCGACGACCTCGTCGGCGCGCGCGGCGACCTCGTCGAGCGACTCGCCGCCGACGACCTCGCTGCGCCACACCGACCAGTCGGGGACGCCCAGCCGCTCCCGGATCTCGGCCCGCGTCATGCCCTCGAGGTCGCCGTAGTCCCACTCCCTGACGAGGGGCTCCACCTCGGGGTCGCTCACACCGGCGAGCTCCGCCGTCCGTCGCGCCCGCCGCAGCGGGGAGACCAGACGCAGGTCGAAGTCGACGGCGTCGAGCCGCCACTTCGCGGCGAGCGCCTCGGCCTCGCCCTCGTCCGTCAGCGGGATGTCGGTGCGACCGGTGTGCCTGCCGTTCCGGCTCCACTCGGTCGGCCCGTGCCGGACCGCCCAGACCTCGATGCCCTCGTCGCTCACGCGGCCGATCCTGCCCGATCCCGGGTCACCCGGCCGGAGCAGCCGGCCGCCGCGCCGCTCAAGGGGCGTCCCACGGCCTCCGATGAACCGCAGGACGTGAACCGCCAGACGTGAACCGCCAGGTGTGGGCCGCAGCGCAGGTCCGCGAGTCGTGACGACGAGAGGCAGGCCCGTGCCCGGCTGCGAGTGGCGCGAGGAGCCCGACGGGTTCCGGTACCTGTTCGTCGACTACCGGAGCCTCGACGCCGAGGGCCGGTACGCGGCCCTGCAGGAGAGCGCCGCGGAGCTCGCCGCCCACCCCGGGATGCGCTCGCTCGTCGACGTGAGCGACATGGAGTTCGACCCGGCCTGGTTCAAGGCGGTCAAGGAGGCCAACCCGCCGTTCACCGCCGACGGGCCGCGGGTCGCCGTGGTCTGCGCGGGCCGTGAGCCGGCGGCGCGGACCCGCCTGCTCGCGTTCCTCGCCGGGGGCGACCAGTCACGGCCGTTCGACACCCACGACGAGGCGCTCGACTGGCTCCGGCAGCAGTGACCGCGGCAGCGGCGACCGCAGGGTCGGGATCGGTCAGACCCGCCCGCTGAGCGTCGACAGCGCGTGGATCGCCAGGCCGGCGAGCGCGCCGACGACCGTGCCGTTGATCCTGATGAACTGCAGGTCGCGGCCCACGTGCAGCTCGATCCGCCGGGAGGCCTCCTCGCCGTCCCAGCGCTCGACCGTCTCCGAGATGAGCGACGTGAGCTCCTCCCGGTAGGTCGCGACGACGTGCCCGACGGCGTCGACGACGTAGGTGTCGACCTTGCCCTGGAGGCCGGCGTCCGTGGCGAGCCGGCGCCCGAACGCGAGCAGGCCCGCCCGGGCGCGCTGGCGCAGGTCGCTGTCCGGGTCCTCGGTGGCCTCGACGAGGACCGCGCGGACGCTCGCCCAGAGCTGCTCGATGCCGTCCCGGACGCCGGGGTGCGTCACGAGCCGCTCCTTGAGCGCCTCCGCCCGCTCGATGGTCGCCGGGTCGGTCTGCATGTCCTTGGCGAAGCGGCCGAGGGCGTCGTCGAGCGCGAGCCGGGCCCGGTGCTTCGGGTCGTCCCGGACGTCGACGACCCACTTCAGGGCCTCGACGTACACCCGGCGGGCCAGCCGGTCGTCGAGCCACTGCGGCGTCCAGAGCGGCGCCCGGTCGAGCACGAGCGACTCGACGAGGTGCTCGTGCTCGCGCAGCCACGCCTCGAGCTCGACGAGCGTCAGGTCGACGAGCCGGTGGTGGGCGCCGTCCGCGACGACCCGTTCGAGGAGCCGGCCGGCCGGCGGCCCCCACGGCCGGGAGAGGACCGGGCGCAGGACGACGTCCTCGAGCAGGGTCGCGACCTCGTCGTCGCGCAGCACGCGCAGCGCCCCGCGGGTCGCGGTCGCGAGCTCGGCGGTGACCCGCTCGGAGTGCGCGTCGTCCGAGAGCCACGTGCCGACCCGCTGCGCGATCCGGGCCCGGGCCACCCGCTCGCGGACGACGGTCTCGGCGAGGAAGTTGGTGCCGACGAACTCCTGGAGGCTGCGGCCCAGGGCGTCCTTGCGGGTCGGGATGAGCGCGGTGTGCGGGATGGGCAGGCCGAGCGGACGACGGAACAAGGCCGTGACGGCGAACCAGTCGGCGAGCGCCCCGACCATCGCGGCCTCGGCCCCTGCGTTGACGTAGCCGAGCGCGCCGTCCCGCCCGAGGGTCAGGGCGTAGACCACCGCCGCCAGCCCGAGCAGGGCGAGGGCGACGGACTTCATCCGCCGCAGGCCGCGCCGGCGCTCCTCGTCGGCCGCCGAGACCGGGATCACCGGTCCGGTCGCCAGATCGCTCACCCGTTCACTCTCCTGCCCCGCAGCGGACCCGTCCACCGCGCACGGGCAGCGGGTCCGTTCACCACGACGGTCGCAGCGGCCCGCTGGTTCCCGCGGCGGACAGCGCGGACCTCAGGGCGGCGAAGCCCTCGTCGCCGAGGCGGGTCCGCCAGCCCTCGACGGTTTCCGTGGCAGCCTCCTCGGCGGCCCGGGTGCACGCGACGCCGCGGGCGGTGAGCACGAGCAGCCGGGACCTGCCGTCGTCCGGGTCGGGGCGGCGCTCGACGTACCCGCGGTCGACGAGGTGCTGGACCAGCTCCGCGGTCGCCTGCTTGGTGATGCCGAGGTGCTCGGCGAGCCGCGCGGCCGTCGTCGGCCCCCGGCTGATGAGCGAGAAGGCGAAGCCGTGCGCCGGCCGGACGTCGTCGAAGCCGCGCCGGAGCACGCCGGTCTGCACACCGTCGACGAGTGCCGCCGACATCCGCAGGACGCCGGTCGCGACCTCCCAGGCGGCGGCCGGACCTCCGACCCCGTCGTCCCTCTTGACCATATAGACAGGTTACCTGACTATTGAGGTCAAGTGGTCAAGCAGCCTGTCTACCTGGAGGTCCACCGTGCCCGTCCTCAGCCCCGACACCTTCGAGATCCACGGCAGCACCTTCGTCTCGTACGCCCGCACCGGGCGGGGCAGCAGCCAGCTGTGCGCGTGGCGGCTCGAGGTCCCGCCCGGGACGACCGGGGTGCCGCACCGGCCGGACCGCGAGGAGGTGCTGCTCGTGCTGTCGGGCGAGCTGCACGCCACCGTGGACGGCACGCCCGCGACCCTGGGGCCGGGCGAGGTGCTCCTCGTGCCGGCCGGCGCGCTGCTGTCCGTCGACGCCGGCCCGGACGGCGCCACCGCCTGGGTGACGACGACGCCCGGACTGTCGGCGGTCACCGCCGACGGCACCCGCCTGCGGCCGCCGTGGGCCCAGTAGCGGCCGGCCGGCGGCACCCGCGATCAGGTGAGGCCCTCGCTGCTGCGCTCCTCGCCGAGGATCCGGGCGAAGTCCTCGGGGTACTCCTCGGCGAGCCGGTCGAGCGCCCGCACCCGGGCCCGGCGGGCCCGCACCTCGTGGTCGCCGCGGCCGCGGACGTCCCGCGGGGCGATGTTGCGGACCGCCGGGGTCACGGCCGCCGCGGCGGTCGACGGCGCACTGCCGGCGGCGGGACCGGGGGCGTCCGCGTCGACGGAGACCCGCCGCGTCGTCACGGTGCTCGCCGACGCCCGCGGCTTGCGGACCGGGGCCGTGAGGCACGCCCGGCACGTCTCCTCGTCACCGTCGAAGTCCTCGACCGGCTTGATGCTGCGGCACTTCAGGCACCGACGCCACTTCTCAGCCAACTGTCGTCCTCCCACGAACCGCGGCGCCCGTCCCGGCGCTGCGCGGCGGGGTCCACCCTAAGCGCCCCCGGGGGAGCCGCCGTACCAGGGCCCGGCCGCGGTCACGCCGGACGCGCGAGCAGCGGCCCGAACGGCGGCGTCCCGAGCCGGCCGAGCGCCTCCTCGGCGGCCTTGGCGGCCCGCAGGAGGAAGAGGTCGGCGCCCGGGCGGGCGGCGAGCTGAAGCCCGACCGGCACGTGGACGCCGTCCGCGGTCTGCGCCATCCCCGCCGGCAGCGACAGCGCCGGGACCCCGGTGACCGACAGCCGGGTGCAGGCGCGCATCCAGTCGGTGTAGCGCTGCATGGGGACGCCGTCGACGACCGTGACCCACTCCTGCTCGACGGGGAACGGCAGCACCTGCGCGGTCGGCGCGACGAGGAGGTCGTAGCGGTCGAAGAAGGCGTGGGTGCGGCGGACGAGCTCGGTCTCGGCGGCGAAGGCGTCGGCGACCTGGTCGGTGCGGATCGCCAGCCCCTCGCGGATCTCGAGCTGGACGGTGCCCTTGAGCCGGCGCACCTCCTCCGGCCCGAGCCTGCGGCCGAGGTCACTGGCGTACATGAACGCGCGCAGGGCGGCGAAGGTCTCGTCGACCCCGTCGACGGGCGGGTCGGCCTCCTCGACGTCCCAGCCGAGGACGGCGAGGGTGTCGGCCGCGGCCCGCACGGCGAGACGCACGGCCGGGTCCACGGGCAGGCCGCCGAGGTCGGGGCTCAGGGCCACCCGCAGCGGGCGGCCGGTGCGCTCGCCCGGACCCGAGGCGTCGAAGGGCGGCAGCGGGTGCAGCGGCGGAGCGAACGCCGGGCCCGGCTCGGGCAGGGAGAGCATCCCCAGCGGGTCGGGGCCGGCCATGACGGACAGGCCGAGCGCGACGTCGTCCACGCAGCGGCCGATCGGCCCGTGGGTCGGCATCCGGTGGTGCTGGTGCCCCGGGCCGCTGTTCGGCACCCGGCCCACCGAGGGCCGCAGGCCGACGACGCCGCAGAAGCCGGGCGGGTTGCGCAGCGAGCCCCCGACGTCGGAGCCGTCGGCGAGCGACACCATCCCGGTCGCCACCGCCGCGGCCGCCCCGCCGCTCGACCCGCCCGCGGACAACGCCGGCGCCCACGGGTTGCGCGTCACCCCGAAGACCGGGTTGAACGTGTGCGACCCGGCCCCGAACTCCGGGGTGTTCGTCTTGCCGATCGTCACCGCGCCGGCGGCGACGACGCGCGCCACGACCGGGTGGTCGGCGTCCGGCACGTGGTCGGCGAAGACCGGTGACCCGTACGTCGTCCGGATGCCGCGGGTGTCGTTCAGGTCCTTGAACGCCGTGACGAGACCGTGGAGCGGGCCGTGGAACTCGCCCCGGGCGGCCGCAGCGTCGCAGGCCGCGGCCTCTGCCTCGGCACGCTCCCAGGTGCGGGTGACGACGGCGTTGACGACGCCGTCGAGGGCCTCGACCCGGGCCCGGTGCGCCGCGAGCAGCTCACGGGCGGAGAGCTCCTTGGCGCGCAGCAGCGCGGCCTGCTCGACGGCGGGCAGGTCGCAGACGGTGGTGTGCTCGAGGGACGTCCCGGGTGCGGTCACGGCGACATCCTCGCGGAGCGGAGGCAGCGGCGGCACGGGCGACAGCCGCCGAATCCGGCCGGGGCCGCCCGGCGTGGTGCCACAGGACGGTCGTCCGGATCAGGAAGGGGTGTCCAGGTCGTCCAGCGAGGTCGCCGCGAGCACCGACCGCAGGGCACCGGCCTGGTGCGCCAGCCGTTCGGCGAGGGCCGGGATCCGCTCGTCCGCTCCGAAACGCTCCCTGAGCAGCTCGACGAGCATCTCCTCGCGGCCTTCTTCCCGGCCGCGCTCCACGAGGAACTTCCCGCTGTCGGTCTGCGCGTAGAACTCCGCGACGCTCTCCACGGTCATGCCGACCTCCCTCCGGATCTTGTCAAGAATAGGCGCGTCGAGGCGGGCCCGTCCGCCTCGCCGTCCACAGCCTGTGGACAACCCTGGCCCGGTCGGGGGCTGTGCGGGGACGTCCGCAGCCGCGACACTGCGCCTCGTGAGAGCTCTGGTCATCTGCCACGAGGAGGCGGCGGCACCCGCCGTCATCGGCCGCCTGCTCGTCGAGCGCGGTGTCGACGTCACGCAGCACGTCGTCCTGCGCGCCGACGGGTCCCCGCCGGACACCGCGTTCCCGGCGCTCGACGGCTTCGACCTCGTGCTCTCGTTCGGGTCGTTCGCGAACGCCTACGACGAGTCGGTGCGGGCGTGGGTCGACCCGGAGGTCGCGCTGATCCGGACCGCGCTGGAACGGGACCTGCCGTTCGTCGGGGTCTGCTTCGGCGGTCAGCTGCTCGCCGAGGCCCTCGGCGGCCGGGTCGAGCGGGCGCCCGTCACCGAGATCGGCGCCGTCCGGATCGAGGTCGCGGACGCCGTCGCGGACGCCGTCCCGGCGGGCCCGTGGTTCACGTGGCACGAGGACCGGGTCGTGCTGCCGGACGACGTCGAGGTGCTCGGCCGTACGGACGTCGCCGTCCAGCTGTTCCGCCGCGGCCGGGCCGTGGGACTGCAGTTCCACCCCGAGGCCGAGCACGACCTCATCGCCGGCTGGGCCGCGATGGGTCCGGACCACCTCCCCGACGGCCTCACGACCGACGAGCTGCTCGGCTCGTGGAAGGTGAGCGAGGAGCAGGCGCACGAGAACTGCGCCCGGCTCGTCGACTGGCTCGTCGAGACCCACGTGCCGCGACCCTGAGCGACGCCCCGGAGAGCCGCCCTGCGGCCGGTCTCGACCGCCGCGTGGCGGGGGTCACGCAGCGGTGCACCGGGCGTCGGGTAGAACGGTGGGGGCCGCGGGACCCCCGGCCGAGCCGAGGCGAGGGAGCCAGGACCGATGAGCGAGACACCGATGACCGCAGCAGCACCGTCCGGCCGGGTCTCGATCGTCACCGGGGCGGCCCGCGGGATCGGCGCCGCGGTCGCCCGGCGGCTGGCCTCCGACGGGTTCGCGGTCGGCGTCCTCGACCTCGACGAGGCGGCCTGCGCGGGCACCGTGGGCGCGATCGAGGCCGCGGGCGGCAGGGCCGTCGCGGTCGGTGTCGACGTCGCCGACGCGGACGGCGTCGCGGCGGCGGTCGCGCGGGTCGCGGAGACCCTCGGGGGGCCGACCGTCCTGGTGAACAACGCCGGCATCACCCGGGACAATCTGCTCTTCAAGATGACCGAGGACGACTGGGACTCGGTGATGAACGTCCACCTGCGGGGCTCGTTCCTCATGAGCCGGGCCTGCCAGAAGTACATGACCGAGGCGAAGTGGGGCCGCATCGTCAACCTGTCGAGCACCTCGGCGCTCGGCAACCGCGGCCAGGCGAACTACTCGGCGGCGAAGGCCGGCCTGCAGGGCTTCACGAAGACCCTCGCGATCGAGCTCGGCAAGTTCGGCGTCACGGTCAACGCGATCGCCCCGGGCTTCATCCAGACCGACATGACGAAGGCGACGGCGGAGCGGCTCGGCGTCCCGTTCGAGGCGTTCATCGAGCACTCGGCCAAGGAGATCCCGGTCGCGCGCGTCGGCCAGCCCGAGGACATCGCTGCGACCGTCTCGTTCTTCGCGCGCGACGAGGCGGGCTTCGTGTCCGGCCAGGTGGTCTACGTGGCCGGCGGCCCCAAGGACTGATCCCGCGCCGGGCGCGATGTCCGGAATGAATACCCCCGGTGGGTATGTTGTGAGCGGCATGACAGATCACGCCTCCCACTCGATGCACGGCGGCCACGACGCGTCCGCCGACCCTCCGGGGCTCACCCGGCTCGCCGTCACGGCCACGCTGCACTGCCTCACGGGCTGCGCGATCGGCGAGGTGCTCGGCCTCGTCGTCGCGACGGCGCTCGGCTGGTCGAACGGGCCGAGCATCGCGCTCGCCGTCGGCCTCGCGTTCCTCATCGGCTACGGGTTCACGCTCGTCCCGATGCTCCGCTCCGGCCTCGCGTTCGGCGCCGCGCTGGGCATCGCGTTCGCCGCGGACACCGTCTCCATCACGACGATGGAGGTCGTCGACAACGCCGTCGTCCTGCTCGTCCCCGGTGCGATGGACGCCGGGCTCACCTCGGCGCTGTTCTGGGGCTCGCTCGTCGCGTCGCTCGCGGTCGCGTTCGTCGTGACCGTGCCCGTCAACCGCGCGCTCATCCGGCGCGGCAAGGGACATGCCGTCGTGCACCGGTACCACCACTGAGCGAGCCGGTCGCAGCCGTCACGCCAGCGACGGGATCTTCCGCCCCTCCCGCGAGCACTCGACGAGCGTCATGAGCCGGCGCAGCCTCGTCGCGGGCCGCTTCGCACTCACCACCCAGTACGTCGCGAGCCGGCGGTACCCCGCGGGCGCCGCGCCGAACCAGTCCCATGCGGCGGCATCGGCGCGGAAGAGCGCCTCGTGCTCCGGCTCGAGGACGGCGTGCTCGCGCTGCTCGTAGGACGCCTTCGCCGTCCGCTCCTCGGTGCGGGCGGCGAAGGCGGCACGACCGGCGTCCGTCATCCGCCCCTCGGACTCCAGCCGCTCGACGAGGTCGACGTTGACCCGGCTCCAGTGGCTGCCAGGGCGGCGCGGCGTGAACCGGATCGAGTACGCGTCGGGCCCGAGCGAACGCCGGACGCCGTCGATCCAGCCGAAGCACAGGGCCTCCTCGACCGACTGCGGCCATGTGAGGGACGGCGTCTCGGTGCCCTTCTTGTGGAACCCGACGAGGAGCTCGGACGCGGTCGCGGCGTGCTCGGCGAGCCAGCCGCGCCAGGCCGCGGGCGTCGCGAAGAACCGCGGCTCACCGGGAGCGTCCGCCATCAGCGCGTCCCGCAGTGCCGCAGCACCATGAGCGCGAGCGCCCGCGCCGTCGCGTGCATCTCCTCGACCGGCACGTACTCCCGGGCGGTGTGCGCCTGCCGGACGTCCCCCGGGCCGAGGTGCAGCGTCGGGACGCCGGCGGCCGCGTAGAGCCGCAGGTCGCTGCCGTAGGGCCCGCCGCGCGGGGCCGGCTCGGGGCCACCGGTCACGGTCGCCCAGGCCTGCTGGGCGGCGCCGAGCAGCGCGTGCCCGGCCGGCAGCCGGCCGCTCGCGAACTGCCCGCCGGACCACGTGACCCGCACCGGGTGGTCGCGCAGCCAGGCGTCGCCGGCGCAGACCTCCGCCACCCGCGCCTCGAACGCGGCCCGGGCGTCGTCCGGGCTCTCGTCGAGCCGGACGCCGTACCGCCCCTCCGCGACGAGCGCGTCCGGCACGGTGCTCGCCCAGTCGCCCGCCCGGACCACCCCGATCGACAGCGGGTACGGGATCTCGTAGCCGGCCATGAGCGGGTCCGGGTCGGCGCACCGCTCGCGCTCGAGGTCGAGCAGGGCGGCGTGCACGCGGGCGAAGGCCTCGATCGCGCTGACGCCCTCGTAGCGCGACGAGCCGTGCGCGGCCCGCCCCGGCACGTCGAGCCGGAACGTCAGCGCACCGGCGTTCGCCGTGACGACCCGGCGGCCGGTCGGCTCGGGGATGACGCACGCGTCGCCCACGTGGCCGCGGGCCAGGGTCCCGAACGCCCCGAGGCCGCCGTCCTCCTCGCTGACGACGCTGTGGAACGCGACGGTGCCGCGCAGCCGGACACCCGCCCGATGCACGGCCTCGAGCGCGGCGAGGGCCGCGACGACCCCGGCCTTCATGTCGCACGTGCCGCGGCCCATGACGGCCTCGCCGTCGGGGGTCGCGACGACGCGGGCCGCGAACGGGTCGGCGTCGCCCCAGGCGGACAGGTCGCCGGCCGGCACGACGTCCACGTGGCCCTGGAGCACGAGCGACGGGGCGTCCTGCGCGCCGTCCGGCCGCAGCGTCCCGACGAGCCCCCAGGCCTCGTCGCGCGGCGCCTCCGTGCCGGGGAAGCCGGCGTCGGCGCGCAGGGCGTCGAGGTCCATCCGCCACAGGTCGACGTCCGCGCCGAGCGGACCGAGCCGGTCCGCGACCCAGCGCTGCGCGTCCCCCTCGGCGGCCGTCCCGGTGACGCTCGGGACCGCCACGAGGTCGACGAGGTCCGCGACGAGCCGGCCCTCGCGGGCGGTGTCGTCGAGCGCGGAGAGCACCCGCGCCTCGACGTCGGTGAGATCGCCCGCAGCAGTCATGCCCGTGACTGTAGACAGCAGCGGGGTCAAGGAGACCGCGGTCCGTGCCGATGGCCCCGGCACAGGAGCAATCGGTCGACGGAGGCACCATGTACCGGGTCATCTACGCGAGCCGCGCGACTGCGGAAATGTCGGACATCGAGCTCGAGGGCCTGCTCGTCGAGGCGCGGATGCGCAACGAGCTCGAGGACCTCACCGGGCTGCTGCTCTACTTCGGCCCCGACCTCGCCGACGCACCGAGCTTCCTCCAGGTGCTCGAGGGCGAGCGCGAGGCCGTCGAGACCGTCTACGAGCTCATCGCCCGCGACCGCCGGCACCGCGACGTCCGCCTCGTCGCGGCCGGCGACGTCGAGGAGCGGATGTTCCCGGACTGGCGGATGGGCCTGGAGTACGTGACCTACGACGACCTGGCCCGCGCCGTCCCCGGGCTCGGCACGCCGGACCGGCCGCTCGTCGTCATGGCCGAGCTCGTCACCGACCCGGTCCGCGCCGAGCAGCTCCTCGTCACCGCGACCTACTGAGCGGCCGGGGACCTGCGCCTCTCGCGGCGGGCCCCGGACGGCGGCAGGCTGGGTACGGCGTCCGGATCTGCCCGTCCGGGCGCCGCCCCCGTCCGAGGCAGGTGGCACCGATGCGCGCACGCTCCTGGTCCGACCTCCCCCGGTGGCAGCGCACCGGGATCCTCGCCCTCGGCTCCGCCGAGCTGGCCCTCACCGCGACCGCGGCGGTCGACCTGTGGTCCCGGCCGCGCACCGAGGTCAACGGCGTCAAGGCCCGGTGGTGGCCGGTGCTCCTCATCCAGCCGTTCGGCCCGGTCGTCTACCTGCTGCGCGGCCGCCGTCGGCCAGGTGCTCAGCGGCCGTCGAGCAGCGGCTGAGCCGGGTCGAAGGGCGGCATCGTCCCGGCCTCGACGGCGCGCTTACGGGCGATCGCCGAGAGCGCCTCGAGGACGACCCGGCTGCCGAGCATCGCCGTGACGTCGGCGTGGTCGTGGTCGGGCGAGACCTCGACGACGTCGAGGCCGACGACGGGCAGCTCGAGGCAGATCCGGCGGACGGCGTCGAGCAGCTGGCGGCTCGTGAAGCCGCCGGGCTCGGGGGTGCCGGTGCCGGGGGCCATCCCGGGGTCGACGACGTCGACGTCGACGGACAGGAACACCCCGTCGCACTCGTCGGTCGCGATCGTGAACGCCTCGGTGAGCACCTCGTCGAGACCCCGGTGGACGACCTCGGTCATCTCGTAGGACCGCATGCCCTGGCCCGCCATCCAGCCGAGCGTCTCGGGCCCCGGCCAGTAGCCGCGCAGCCCGATCTGGAGGAACCGGTCGCCGCGCGCCGCGCCGGACTCGATGAGCCGGCGCATCGGCTGGCCGTGGCCGAGCAGCGCCCCGAACTCCATGTCACCGGTGTCGGCGTGGGCGTCGAAGTGGACGACGCTCACCCGGCCCCAGCCGACGGCCCGGGCGCAGCCGGTGACGTCGGGCAGGGCGATCGAGTGGTCGCCGCCGAGGACGACGGGGATCTTGCCGGCCGTGGCGACCTTCGTGACGACCTGCTCGAGGGCGTCGAGGGACTTCGCGATGTCGCCGGAGTACATCTCGACGTCGCCCATGTCGACGACCGCGAGGTCCAGCAGGCCGTCGGTGCGCAGCGCCATCGAGGGCCGCGACCCGTCGAACCCGAGGTAGCAGGCGGCCCGGATCGCCCGCGGCCCGAAGCGCGCCCCGGCCCGGTTCGACGTCCCGCCGTCGAACGGGGCACCGATGACGACGGCCTGCGCGTCGGCCCACGTGCTCTCGTCGTCGATGTCGCACATCGGGACACCGAGGAACGTGTAGTCGGGGCCGAACATCGTGCCGTACCGCGCCATCGCGCACCTCACCGCCGTCAGGATCCGCCGTCGGGAACGGCACCGTCCGTCCCGCCGGGCATGTCTACCACGCCCGGCGGGACGCACCTGCGGTCAGGCCGCCGGCCCGCCGCCGGCCCTCAGCGCGACCGCCAGCAGCTCCGCGAGGTGCAGCACCGTCGTCCGTGACCGGCGGCGGCGCAGGCCCTCGACGAGCTGCTTCTGGCAGACGACGTTGACGACGACGAGGTGGTCCAGGTCGGCCGCCTCGATCTCGTCGAGGTGGACGTCGAGCACCGCCCGGGAGTCCTCCGGCCGCAGCATCGCGTACGTCCCGGCGGAGCCGCAGCACCGCCCGGCGGACGGCAGCTCGACGTAGTCGGCGACCCGGGCGACGAGGTCACGCGGCGGCCGGACGACGCCCAGCCCGTTGCGCAGGTGGCACGAGTCCTGCAGCCCGACCCGGGCCCGGCGGCCGCCGGCCCGGACCTCGCCGAGCGCGGGGGCTGCGTCCGGTGCGGCGTCCCAGCGTTCGACGAGGAACTCCGACAGCTCACGGACCCGGTCCCGGCCGAGCACGTGCGCGAGGTGCGTCGCGCAGCCGCCGGCCGTGACGAGCACCGTGCCCGGCATCCGGCGGCCGAGCTCGGTGGCCAGCCGGACCCCTTCCGCCGAGTCACCGTTGTGCCCGTGCAACGCTCCGCAGCAGCCCTGCCCGGACGGCACGTCGACCGCACCCGGCAGGAGCTCCACGACGGCCCGCGAGACGCCGGGGAACAGCGCCCGCTCCGCGCAGCCGAGCACGAGGTGGACCCGGTCGGCGTCGGGCGGCCCGGTCCGGCGGGCGGCGCCCCGCAGCACCCCCGCGGCGGTGATCGCCGCGGTCACACCCGTCGCCGCCCGCAGGGCCCGGGCCCGCACCGGCGCGCGCCGGCCCCGCCACTGGTGGTCGCGCCACTGCTCGAAGAGCGCCCCGTACTGCACCCCGGCCGGGCAGACCGGCTCGCACGCACGGCAGCCGAGGCAGAAGGACGCCTGCTCGACGAGCGTCGGGTCGTCCTCGTCCAGCCGGCCCTCCTCGAGGGCCCGCATGAGGGAGATCCTGCCGCGGGGGCTGGCGCGCTCGTCCTGGGTCAGCGAGTACGTCGGGCAGGCGGGCAGGCAGAACCCGCACGAGATGCACGCCGACAGCAGGTCGGCGTCGAAGATCCCCCGCGTGGCAACGGGTTCCGCCCCGGCGGGTGCCTCCTCCGGGCCGCTCACGAGCCGAGCTTCCCGGGGTTGAGGATGCCGGCCGGGTCGAACGCCGTCTTGAGCCGGCGCAGCAGCGCGAGCTGGTCGTCGCCGAGCCGGGCCCGCAGGTAGGGCCGTTTCGCGGCGCCGACGCCGTGCTCGCCGGTGATCGTGCCGCCGAGCTCCATCGCGGCCGCGAAGACGTCGGCGAAGGCGGCCTCGGCGCGTTCCCGGACGTCGCCGTCCGCCGGGTCGAAGACGATCGTCGGGTGCAGGTTGCCGTCCCCGGCGTGCCCGAACGTCGCGCAGACGACATCGTGCCGCGCGGCGATCGCGTCGATCCGGTCGACCATCTCGGCGAGCCGCGGCCGCGGCACGGTCGCGTCCTCGAGCATCGTCACCGGTGCGAGCCGGGCGAGCGCCGGCAGCGAGCAGCGCCGCGCGGTGAGCAGCGCCTCGGACTCTGCGACGTCGCGAGCGGTCGTGACGCCGCGGGCGCCGATCGCGGCGCACGTCGTGCCCATCCGCTCGAGCGAGCGGGCCACGACGTCGGCCGCCCCGTCGTCCCCGAACAGGAGCAGCGCCCCGGCCGCCCGGTCCAGCCCGAGGCCGGCGAAGTCCTCGACGGCGTTGATGCAGCGGTTGTCGAGGAACTCCAGCGTCGCCGGGAGCACGCCGTCCGCGATGATCTGCGCGACGGCGCGGCCCGCGTCCGCGAGGTGGTCGAAGTAGGCCACCCCGGTGCCGGACGCCGCGGGCAGCGGCAGCAGCCCGACGGTCACCTCGGTGATGACGGCGAGAGTGCCCTCGGACCCGGTGAGCAGCCGCGTGAGGTCGTAGCCGGCGACGTCCTTCCACAGCCGGCCACCGGTCCGGATCACCTCGCCGGTCGGCAGCACGACCTCCAGCCCCAGCACGTAGTTGCGGGTCACGCCGTACTTCAGGCCGCGCAGCCCGCCGGCGCACATCGCGACGTTGCCCGCCACGGTGGAGACCGTGCGGCTGCCGGGGTCGGGTGCGTAGAGCAGGCCCTGCGCGGCGGCCGCGTCGGACAGCGCCGCCGTGGTGGCGCCGGCCTGGACGACGGCGAGCAGCTCGGCGCCGCTCACCTCGAGCACCTTGTTCATCCGCGTCAGCACGAGCACGATGCCGCCGTGCTCGGGGATCGTCGCCGCGGCGAGGTTCGAGCCGGCCCCCCGCGGCGTCACCGGGATGCCGAGCCGGGTCGCGAGCGCGAGGACGGCACTGACCTCCTGCGTGGTCGCGGGCAGCACGACGGCGTCGGGACGCCCGCGGAACAGCGGCGTCGCGTCGCGCGAGTAGACCTCCACGTCGCCGTCCGTGGTGAGCACGTACCGCTCGCCGACGATGCCGCGCAACGTGTCGAGGGCCGAGGGGTCCAGACCGGTGCGCGCCGCTGGGGTCGTCGCGGGAGTCATGGCAGCATCCAACCGAGAACCGGCGTCGACTGCAGGTAGACCATCGTGCAGAGGAAGAGCAGCAGCCCGAGGCTCCACGGCAGCACCCGGCGCAGGATGGCGGACTCCTGGCCGTCCAGGCCCGCCGCGCTCGCCGCGATCGTCAGGTTCTGCGGGCTGATCATCTTGCCGACGACGCCGCCCGTCGTGTTCGCCGAGACGAGCAGCGTCGGGTCGATGCCGGCCTTGGCGCCGGCCGTCGCCTGCAGCTTGGCGAAGAGCGCGTTGGCGCTGGTGTCCGAGCCGGTGACGGCGGTGCCGATCCAGCCGAGCACCGGGGAGAGGAACGCGAACAGGGCGCCGGTGCCGGCGATCCAGGTACCGATCGTGATCGTCTGGCCGGAGAAGTTCATCACGTAGGCGAGCGCGAGAACGCTTGCCACCGTGAGGATCGCGAGCTTCAGCTTGTCGAGGGTGCGGACCAGGTCGGCGACGGCCGCGGCAGGGGCGACCCGGTACACGAGCGCCACGACGACACCGCAGAGCAGCAGCAGCGTGCCGGGGCCGGAGAGCCAGCCGAAGGTGTAGACGGTCGAGGTGATCGCCTTGCCGGACGCCGAGAAGACGTGCCCGTCGAGGCCCGGCCACGGCACCTTCCGGTCGGTGCCGGCGAGGAACTCCTTGACCGGGACGACGAGCTTGGAGACCGAGAACACGGCGATGACGAGCAGGTAGGGGAACAGCGCCATCCAGACCCGGCCCTGGGTCAGCCGGCCGGTCGCGGCCGTCGCCACCGTGCCGGGCCCGCCGGTCGCCCGGCCCGCCGCCGTCGCCTCGGCGTGCTCCTGCGCACGGCCCGCCGCGAGCCGCTCGTGCGCCTCGCGCGCACCGACCGGCGTCCAGACCCGCACGAACAGCACGGTCGCGCCGAGCCCGACGAGCGCGGCGACGATGTCGGTCAGCTCGACGGACAGGAAGTTCGACGTCGCGAACTGGGCGAGCCCGAACGACAGCCCGGTGACGAGCGCGGCCGGCCA
This sequence comes from Kineosporia sp. R_H_3, assembly GCF_002198675.1. Taxonomy (GTDB): domain Bacteria; phylum Actinomycetota; class Actinomycetes; order Actinomycetales; family Kineosporiaceae; genus R-H-3. The sequence continues at coordinate 22,962 of NZ_MWLL01000203.1, forward strand.
CGCCTCGCGCAGGCCGCGGACGCCGTCCACGACGAGGAGCAGCAGCAGCGGGACGACGCACGCGAGGACCGGCGCCTGCCGCCCGACGACGGCCCCGATGTCGCCGGCCGGGATGCCGGTCAGCGTCGCGGCGGTCGTGATCGGGATGGCGACGGCGCCGAACGCAACCGGTGCGGTGTTCGCGAGCAGCACCGTGCAGGCCGCCCGCAGCGGGGCGACGCCGAGCGCGATGAGCATCGTCGCGGTGATGGCGACCGGTGCGCCGAAGCCCGCGAGCGCCTCGAGCAGGCCGCCGAAGCAGAAGGCGATGAGCACGGCCTGGATCCGGGGGTCCTCCGAGACGACGTCGAACGTCCGGCGCAGGTCCTCGAACCGGCCGCTCGTGACGGTCAGCTGGTAGAGCCACAGCGCCGCGAGCACGATCCACATGATCGGGAAGGTGCCGAAGACGGCGCCCTGCGTCGCCGAGAGCAGGGCGAGCGGGGCCGGCATGGCGTAGGCGAGGACGGCGACGAGGAAGGCGGCGCCGAGACCGGCGAGCGCCGCGACGTAGGCCTTGGTGCGCACGACCCCCAGCAGCACGAAGACGACGACGAGCGGGAGCAGCCCGACGAGCGCGGAGACGGCGAGGCTGCCGCCGACGGGCGAGAGCTGCTGGGTGAAGTCGGCCGCCTGATGGACGGCGGACGGCAGAGCGGACGTCGTAGCGGTCATGGCGTTACCTCCGGCCGGCCGCAGTGCCGGCGCGCTCGGCGCCAGATCGGCACCCCCGATGGATGACCTCACTGTGGTAGGACCACAGCAAGTTGGAGACACCGTAGGGTGTGACTGCACTCACTTCAAAGGGCCCGTCGGCCCGCAAGCGCTTGCACGTCGACGAACGGTCGTCGACGCGGGACGAAAGGGCGGACATGGTGCCGGACCAGGCCTCGACAGGTGCCCTCGACGACGCCGTGGACCCCGCGGACGGCGTGGTGGACGCGGGCTGGGCACCGGTCACCAAGGCCCGCACCTACGAGCTCGTGCTCGACCGGGTCGAGGCCCAGATCACGTCCGGGCGGCTGCGGGCGGGCGACCGCCTGCCGGCCGAGCGCGACCTCGCCGCCGCGCTCGGGGTGAGCCGGGTCGCCGTCCGGGAGGCGATGCGGGTGCTCCAGGCGATGGGCGTCATCACGCAGTCGACCGGCTCGGGCCGGGACGCCGGGACGGTGCTCACCGCGGCCCCGGGCGAGGCACTGACCCGGCTGGTCCGGATGCACGTGCTGCTCGCGAGCGTCGGGACGGCGGACGTCGTCCGCGCCCGGATCGCCCTCGAGCGCGAGTCGGCCCGGCTTGCCGCGACGCACGCCCGCGACGCCGACCACGCCCTGCTCGCCGAGCACCTCGCGGTCATGGACGACCCGGAGTGCTCGCCGGAGACGTTCAACGACCGCGACACCGAGTTCCACGTCGCCATCGCGCACGCGAGCGGCAACCGCCTCGTCGCCGAGATGACCACGGCCCTGCGCAACGCGATGCGCGCCACGCTGCTCGAGCGGCTGCAGGGCGAGGACGACTTCCGGGCCGTCGCCGCCCGGCTCGCCCGGGAGCACCACGAGATCCACGACGCGCTCGTGGCCGGTGAGGGCGCCCGGGCCGCGGACCTCGTCGAGGCGCACATCGAGGGGTTCTACGCCCGACGCTGACGCGCCCGGCCCGGATGGTGCGTCGGGCCGGGCGCGCCGGCGGTGCGGCAGAGGTGCAGGTGCTGAGGAACGGTCAGCGGCCGAGGCCGGCCCGGTCGACCTTGCGGTGGAACCGCATGCCGGCGAGGCCGCCGACGACGGCACCGACGAGCGCGACGACGACGGCGACGAGCAGGCTCAGCAGGCCGGCGGTCGTCACGTCACCCTCGCCGACCGGGATCCGCGGGAACGCGTCGAGCCGGCCGAGGACGTCGTACTGGCTGCCGAGCGCGGCCCCGATGCCGGCCACGAGGAGCGACACGACGACGGTCCAGAGCCAGACGGCGACGCCCTGCTTCGCGCCGTTGAAGCGGGCCATCCGGCCGGCGACGTAGCCGCCGCAGTAGAAGGCCACGAAGACGATGACGGCCAGGGCGATCGCCCCGCCCCAGCCGACGGTGGCGACGTTGCCGGTGGCGGCGTCGACGGCCTGCCCCGGGTCGGTGTTCGTTGCGACGCCGACGGCGGTGCCGGCCCCGGCGAGCAGCGCCGTGAGGATGACGGCCATCCCGGTGGCGGCCAGCCAGCCGAAGAAGGCCGAGCCGATCTTCAGCCCGCCGAATGCCTCCTTCTCACGCTGGACGACGGCCTGCCGGTCGAGCCCGAGCTCCGTGGCGGTGGCGTGCGTGGTCGCGGGGTCGGCGGTGCCGTCCGCGCGGGTGTCCGCTCGGTTGTCCGCGCGGGTGTCCGCGCCGTCCGCGTACTCGGGGCGGGCGAGCTCGTGCCCGTCGTCCCGGCGCACGAGCGTCGGGTCGTCCCGCCGGGCGGACGTGACGTCGTCCCGGTGCCCGTCGGGGTGCTCCGGGGTCGGGCGCCCGTCCGCAAGGGTGCTGTCGGCGCTGCGCGCCCGGTTGCCGGGTGTTCCGGTCGGCGTGCTCATGGACGTGCTCCCCGCCTCGATGATCTGTCAGGCGGTGAGTACCCCCGCAGGTGCGGGACATGCGCGTCCGAGGGCCCGGGTCACAGCGGACCGACGCGCCGCCCGGTGAGGTCGTCGATCTCGAGACGGAGCACGGTGTCGCGCTCGCCGTGGGCCCAGGCCTCGATGGTGTCCCGGGCGCGGGCGACCCGGGCGCCGTCCGTCTCGCGGTGCAGCGTCCCGCTCGCGATGACCGACCAGCCGGACCGGCCCGGGCTGAAGGCGCTGTCCACCTCGTACACCGCGTGGACGGCGCGGCCCTCGTCGGTGAGCGTCGAGAGCAGGGCGTCGGCTCGGGTCCGGAACAGCACGTGCTCGCCCTCGAGGAGGTGGTTGAGGACGACGATGACCGGCCGGCCGTCGACGACGACCGCCATCCGCCCCACGTCGGTGGCCGCCAGGAGTCGGAGGGATGCTGCGTGGTCGACCGACTCGAGGAGCTCCTCGCCGGCCTCTGGCTGCGTCATGGGTCCAGCCTGTGCGTCCGGGCAGCCGGGGGCAAGGCCGTACGTCCGTGTCGCGGGCCCGACTGCGCTGGCCCGACTGCGCTGGCCCGACTGCGCGGGGCCGTGACGGGACCGTGACGACGCTCGGCCCGGCCGCCGGGTCGGGCGGCCGGGCCGGAGGCCGTTCCCGCCGTCAGTCGTTCGGGATGGCGAAGACCTGTCCGGGGTAGATGAGGTCCGGGTTCTTCACGTGGTTGATCTTGGCGATCTCGCGCCAGTCGACCTTGAAGTGCGCCCCGATCTCGCTGAGGGTGTCGCCCTTCTTCACCGTGTACTTGCGGAGCTTGTGCTCCTCGGCGTGCTTCTTCGTCTTCTCGGCGGCCAGGTGGGCCTCGTGCACCGCGTGCACGAGCTTGGCCTCCTCGGCGGCGGCCGCGGCCTCGGCGGCCGCGTCGGCGGCGGCCTGCTGCGCCGCCCAGCG
>NZ_MWLL01000204.1 GCF_002198675.1 Kineosporia sp. R_H_3
CCCGGCACGACCCTGTGGACCACCCGCACCGGACGCACCTGGACCGTGCTCCCGCACGCCCCGCTGCCGCACGCCTCGCTCCCGAACGCCTCGCTCCCGAACGTCGCGCTGCCGCATGTCGTGTCGCGTTCGACGACTCGCGCCAGGGTGGACGCGGCTGCCGAGGAGGAGCCGCCTCCGTTCTAAGGACGCACGCCCACGGCGCCCGTCCGTCGACGACGGTGACGGTCGACCAGACCGGAAAGCTGAGGAGGTCAGGCAGCCTGGTCGTCCTGCTTCTCGTCCTGCTTCTCGTCCTGCTTCGGCCATGCCCACGCGGACCGGACGATGACCGCGAGGAGGATCACCTCGACGATGCTGCCGACGACGTAGTACTGCCACTCGCCGATCGCGCCGCCGACGATCGTCGCCGCGTAGACCACCGCGAGCGCGATGTTCGCGACCCGGTTCACCTGGGCCGGCAGGACCAGCACGAGGTACACCATGAGGCTCGGCAGGAGGATGTAGGCGGTAGTCCCCAGCAGGAACCCCTGTCCGACGGTGAAGCCGCTCACGGTGCCCGCCTCGACGTCGGCGCGGAAGTCCGCGCGGTAGAAGCTGAAGAGGTCGACGTAGGCGAAGACGAAGAGCATCGCTGCCCACAGGCCGGCCAGCCGGGTCCGGACGCCCACCGGGGCCGGGTCCAGCCTCCTGCCGGCCCTGGCGCTCGTACCGGCCCGGGACGCCGCCTCCGGCGTCGAGCCGCTCGTCGTCGATCCGGTGGTCGTTCTGATCGTGGTCATGACGTCCTCCTGACCTGAGTCTTACGTTGTAAGACCAAACTTACGGCGTAAGATGTCCCCAGGGAAGTACCGGAGGTCCCATGCCCGCACGTGCCAAGGAGCCGTTGAGCCGCGCCCGCGTGCTCGCGGCCGCGCTCGAGGTCGCGGACGCCGAGGGCGTCCCCGCCGTGACCATGCGCCGGGTCGCGGAGGTCCTCGACTGCGAGGCGATGAGCCTCTACCACTACGTCGACAAGAAGGCCCTGCTCGCCGGGCTCACCGAGGCGGTCGTCGGCGAGATCGCCGTCGCGGCCCTCGATGCCCCGCCCCTGCCCCCGTCTCCGGCCGCAGACCCGGCCGCGGACCCGGCCGGCTGGCGGGACGTCGTCCGCCGGCGCTGCCTCGCCGCCCGCGGGGTGATGCTCCGCCACCCCTGGGCGCCGCCGCTCGTCGCCACCCAGCCGCAGCCCCCGCCCACCGTCTACCCGCTCTTCGAGGCCCTCGTCGCGACGATGGTCGAGGCGGGCTGCGGGTACGAGCTGGCGCACCGGGCGATCCACTCGCTCGGGTCGATGCTCCTCGGGTTCACCCAGGAGCTCTTCGAGCCGACGGCGGACGACGAGGGGGTCGCCTCCCCGCAGGCGGAGGCCATGGCGCTCGCCATGCCGCACCTGGCCCGGCTCGCCGAGGTCGCCGTCCACGAGGCCGAGGGCACGATCGGGCTGTGCGACACCCAGGCCGAGTTCGAGTTCACCCTGGGGCTCGTCCTCGACGGTCTCGAGGCGCACCGTCGGGCCGCCGCTGCGGCGTCGGCGGCCGGATCGGCGTCAGCGGTCTGACCCCTCCGCGGCCGCACCCTCCGCGCCCGTGTCCGCCGCCGCTTCGGCGTCCGGCACCGGGACCGGGACCGGCACCCGGGCCAGCGTCACGCGCTCCACCCGACGGCCCCGCATCTCGGTGACGGTGAGGACGACGTCCTCGTGCGCGGCCACGTCCCCGACGACCGGGATCCGGCCGAGCGCGGCGACCACCCACCCCGCGGCGGTGTCGTAGGGCCCCTCCGGGAGCGCGACGCCGGTCTCCTCCTCGAACTCTTCCAGCCGCAGCTGGGCGTCGACGGGGGAGTCGGGCAGCGGCCGCGGCCCGTCGCCGTCCGCCCCCTCCGCGTGCCGCGAACCGCGCGCCGCCGCGTCGAACTCGTCGGTGATGTCGCCGACGAGCTCCTCGAGCAGGTCCTCCATCGTCACGATGCCGGCGCCACCGCCGTACTCGTCGACGACGAGCGCGACGTGGTAGCCCTCGCGGCGCATCTCGGCGAGCGCGGGCAGCGCCCGGCGGCTGTCCGGCACCCGGGGGAGCGGCCGGGCCAGGCTGCGCAGCGTCGTCCCCGGGTCGCTCCGGGCGTGCGCCGAGAACAGGTCGCGGACGTGCACGAACCCGACGGCGTCGTCCAGCCCGCCCTCGACGACGGGGTAGCGCGAGTGCGGCTGGCCCTCGACGACGTCGAGCGCCTCCGCGACGGTCATCCCGGCGTCGAGGGCGCTGACGTCGAGCCGGGGGACCATGATCTCGCGCACCGGCCGGTCGCCGGCGTCGAGCACCTCGGCGATGAGCCGGCGCTCGTCGATGCTCAGCTCGGCGTTCGTCGCGACGATGTCGCGCAGCTCCTCCTCCGTGACGTCGTCGCGCGACGCGCGCGGGTCGCCGCCGAGGAGCCGGACGACGACGTCGCTGCTCACCCCGAGCAGCCAGATCACCGGGCGGGTGATCCGGGCGATCGCGTCGAGCGGCGCAGCGGCGAGCAGCGCGATGGGTTCGGCCCGCTGCAGGGCGAGCCGCTTGGGCGAGAGCTCGCCGAACACGAGGGTCACGTAGACGACGGCGAGGGCGACGACGACGAGCGCGACGGGCCGGGCGACCCCGGCCGGCAGCCCCAGCCCGGTGAGCCAGCCCCGGAGCGGGGCCTCGAAGTTCGCGGCGCCGAACACCGACGACAGCGTCCCGGCGAGCGTGATGCCGATCTGCACCGCCGACAGGAAGCGGTTCGGGTCCTGCGTGAGCCGGGCGACCGTCGGCCCGCGCCGATGGGTCGCCGCGAGCCTGCTGATCTGCCCGGCCCGCAGCGACACCAGGGCGATCTCCGCGGCGGCGAAGACCCCCCCGACGACGACGAACGCCAGGACGAGCGAGATCTCGCCCAGCACGTGCACCACTCCCTCACACGGGGGGTCACGGGTCGTCCGAGTGGCCGACCCCGGTCCCCCGGTCGGCCACAATCGTGTCAATCGACTGACAGTCCGCGCACGTCGCGGCGATGATCCGCACGGGACACCACGTCCCGCCGGACGGTGGTCCCGGCGCCGGCCACCCGGGCGGCGGGCACCGCGGGGCCGGATCAGGGGCTGGATCAGGTCACACGGGAGGCAGCGCCGTGGCGCACACAGGGCAGGAGTTGCCCTCCTCCGGTGTGCCCGGACGGCGCCCCCCGCTCGTGCCCCCGTCGGTCCGCGTCGGGGTCCTGGCGGCCCTGCTCGGCCTGTCCTGCGCCGGTGTCGCCTGGGTCGGTCCGCCGACCCTGGCGCCCGGCATGGTGCTCGTCCACTGGGCGGTCCTGGCCGTCGTCTTCGTCGCGACCGAGGTCCTCGTCTTCCGGATCAGGGTGCGCCGCGAGGAGCAGTCGGTCTCCATCAGCGAGCTCGCGCTCGTCATCGGGCTGTTCACGCTGGCCCCGCCGGCCCTGCTCGTCTCCCGGCTGCTCGGCAGCGGCACCGCGTTCGTCGTCTTCCGGCGGACGACGGCCCTCAAGACCTCCTTCAACCTCGCCCTCGTCGGCGCCGGGACGACGCTCGCGGTCGCCGTCTTCCACGCGGTGGGGGACGGCGCCCTCGCGTCGTCCCCGCGGGGCTGGCTGGCCGCCGTCCTCGCGACCGCGTCGGCCGGCCTGCTCGACGGGCTCGTCCTCACCGTCGTCATCTCCTGGTACGACGGGATCCCGCCGATGCGGGTCGTCGGTGAGCAGCTCCTGCACTCCCTCGCGCTGCCGGCGGCGGTGTCCGTCGCGGGCATCGTCGCGACGATGGCGCTCATGGGCGGGCGGGACGCCGTCCTGCCGCTCGCGCTCGCGTGCGTCGTCGTCCTCGTCGGCTACCGGGCCTACGCGCTGCTCACCGAGCGGCACGCGGCGGTCAGCCGGCTCTTCGGCCTCAGCGAGTCCCTCCAGGAGGCCCGCACCGTCGACGAGGTGGCCCGCGCCGCCGTGACGCACGCCGTCGAGGTGATGCGCGCCCGGTCCGCCGAGCTGCTCGTCCACCGCCGCGGCGCCGCGCGCCTGAGCACGTGGAGCGTCGAGCACGGCGAGGAGGTCGTCCACGACGGCGGGGCGCCCTGGCCGCACCCGGCGTTCGACGTCCGCCCCCGGCGCGCCGTCCGCGGCACCACCGAGGCGGAGCGGGCGCTGCTCGCCGCCCTCACCCAGACCGAGGCCGTCGTCGTCCCGCTGCCGCTCGGCGAGGACGTGGACGGCGTCCTGCTCGTCGGCGAGCGGCTCGGTGAGGAGCGCGGCTACGGCCCCGACGACCTGCGCACGCTGGAGACGGTCGGCAACCACGTCAACGTGGCCCTCCGGCACGCGACCGTCGTCGAGCAGCTCCGCTTCGAGGCCCTCCACGACCACCTCACAGGGCTGCCGAACCGGGGCGTGTTCCGCCGCCGTGCCGACGAGGCCGCCGAGTCGGCGCTGCGCGGCGGCCCGCCGATCGCCGTCGGCGTCCTCGACCTCGACGGCTTCAAGACCGTCAACGACTCCCTCGGTCACCTCGCGGGCGACCAGGTCATCGCCGAGGTCGCCCAGCGGCTCGAGCGCGCCGCGGGCGACGGCGTCGAGGTCGGCCGGCTCGGCGGCGACGAGTTCGCCGTCCTCGTCCTGGACGCCACCGACGCCGCCCAGGTCACGGCGGTGGCCCGCCGGCTCATCGCCAGCCTCGAGGAGCCGCTCGTCGTGAGCGGCGAGCAGCTGCGCCTGGGCGGCTCCCTCGGCTTCGCGATCGCGCCGAAGGACGGCGGCAACGCCGACGCGCTGCTGCGCAGCGCGGACGTCGCGATGTACACGGCGAAGCAGGACTCCGGCGGCTACCGCTTCTACGCCCACGAGATGGCGGCCGCGAACGATGCGCCGCTCTCGCTCGCCGCGGACCTGCGGCTCGCGCTCGGCCGCGGCGAGGTGACGACGTACGTCCAGCCGCTCATCGCGCTCGACACCGGGCTGCTGCACTCGGTCGAGGCGCTCGCCCGCTGGCGGCACCCGGCGCTCGGCTTCGTCGACCCGGAGATGTTCGTCCTCGCGGCCGAGCGCGGCGGGCTCGTCCAGGAGCTCACGGCCGTCGTCCTGGAGCAGGCGCTGTCGTCCTGCCGGACGTGGCTGGACGCCGGGATGGAGGTCCGGGTCGCCGTGAACCTCGCGGCCCGCACCCTCGGGGACGCCTGGCTGCCGGTGGCCGTCGGCCGCCTCCTCGAGCGCTACGACGTGCCGGGCCGGCTGCTCTGCCTCGAGCTCACCGAGGGCGGCGTCATCGCCAGCCCGGAGCGGGCGATGGCCGTCGTCGGGCGGCTGCGCGAGCTCGGCGTCTCGGTCGCCGTCGACGACTTCGGCACCGGCTACTCGTCGATGACCTACCTGTCGTGGCTCGCCCCCGACCAGGTCAAGATCGACAAGTCGTTCGTCCAGCGGCTCGGCGCGGGCAGCCCGCACGAGGCGATCATCCGGTCGATCCTCGACCTCGGGAAGAACCTCGCCGTCGAGGTCGTCGCCGAGGGCGTCGGCGACGCGCGCACCGTGGCGATGCTGCGCCACCTCGGCTGCCGGCTCGCCCAGGGGTACTACTTCGCCGAGCCGATGCCCGCCGACGAGCTGCTCGAGTGGGCCGACGGCTGGACGTCGCGGTCGTGGATCGGCGACAGCACCTTCGTCGACGTCCGGGACACCCCGGCCCCCGTCGCGCCCGTCAGCGGACGATCTGCAGNCCGGGACACCCCGGCCCCCGTCGCGCCCGTCGCCCCGGTCGCCGGCCCGGCCGCGGGCGGCCGCGGGCGCTCGGAGGACGACGGGCCGGGCCCGCACCTGCAGATCGTCCGCTGACGGGCGGGCGGCGGCGTCCGCGTCCGGTTCGTGCCTGTTCACTGGCCGGGCGGGTCCTCACCGGCCAGTGAACACCCCTCGGCGGCGCCGTGACCCCCGCGTGACCTTCGGCGCGCCACCCCTCCCGCTCTAGCCGGGGGTGCGGACTCCTTGGTAGAACACGGGTGCGACGGCCCTTCCGTGCCGCCCGCAGCCCCGAGCAGGGAGCCAGGCCGCATGCCGAACCACACCGCGGACGCCGTCGTCATCGGCGCCGGAGTCATCGGGTGCGCCGTCGCCCACGCCCTTGCCCGCGACGGCCTGCGCGTCGCGGTCGTCGCCCGGGAGGGCGCCCCCGGTCTCGGCTCGACGAGCGCGTCCTCGGCGATCATCCGCTTCAACTACTCCACGCTCGCCGGCGTCGCGACGTCCTGGGAGGGCAAGTTCGCCTGGGAGGCGTGGGAGGAGTTCCTCGGCGGCCCGGACGACGACGGCCGGGTCGCGCGGTTCCACAAGGTGGGCTCGTTCTGCCTCGACGCCCCGGGCCTGGCCCCCGAGAAGGTGCTGCCGCTGTTCGACACCGTCGGCGTGCCGTACGAGGTCTGGGACGCCGCGACCCTGCGCGAGCGGATCCCGAGCATCGACAACGGCCGGTTCTACCCGCCCAAGCCGGTCGACAGCGAGGAGTTCCTCGCCGACCCGGACGGCGAGCTCGGCGCGTTCTACATGCCCGAGGCGGGCTTCGTCGACGACCCGCAGTTCGCCGCGCACAACCTCGCGACCGCGGCCCGGCGCCTGGGCGCCACGTTCTTCTTCAAGGCCACCGTGACCGGGGTCGCCCGGGCCGGCGGCCGGGTGGCCGGCGTCGACCTCGCCGACGGCACGCGGATCGACGCCCCCGTCGTCGTCAACTGCGCGGGCCCGGCGTCGAGCCGGGTCAACGCCCTCGCGGACGACGGCGGCGACGTCCTCGGTGACTTCAACGTCTCGACCCGCCCGCTGCGCAACGAGGTGCACTACGTGCCCGAGCCGCCCGGGTACAGCGCCGGCCGGGTGGCCGGCCCGGTCGCGGCGGACCTCGACCTCGGCACGTACTGGCGGGGCACCCCGAACGGCGAGATCCTCGTCGGCGGCACCGAGCCGGCGTGCGACCCGATGCACTTCGTCGACGACCCCGACGACTTCAACACCGGCGTCACCGAGGAGATCTACACCGCGCAGGTCTACCGCGCCGCGCGTCGTTTCCCCGAGCTCACGGTCCCCAACCGGCCCAAGGGGATCGGGGCCGTCTACGACGTCACCGACGACTGGATCCCGATCTACGACCGGACGGCGCTGCCGGGCTACTACGTCGCGATCGGCACGAGCGGCAACCAGTTCAAGAACGCGCCGATGGCCGGGCTCTACCTGCAGCGGATCATCGCGGCGAGCGAGAACGGCCTCGACCACGACACGACCCCCGTCACCGTCGACCTGCCGCACAGCGGTCAGACCGTCGACCTGTCGGCCTTCAGCCGGCGCCGCGTCATCAACCGGGACAGCAGCTTCACCGTCATGGGCTAGGAGAAGGCCATCAACAGCAACCACTACCGCTGCGTCGTCATCGGGGGCGGCGTCGTCGGCGCGAGCGTGCTCTACCACCTGGCCAAGCTCGGCTGGACCGACCTCGTGCTCGTCGAGCGGTCCGAGCTCACCGCCGGCTCGACGTGGCACGCGGCCGCCGGCTTCCACGCCCTCAACGCCGACCCGAACGTCGCGGCGCTGCAGGCGTACACGATCAACCTCTACAAGGAGCTCGAGGCCGAGACCGGCCAGTCGTGCGGTCTGCACATGCCCGGCGGCGTGAGCATCGCCGGCACCCCCGAGCGCTGGGAGTGGCTCCAGGCGCAGTGGGCGGTCTACCAGACACTCGGCATCGACACCGTGCACCTCATCTCGCCCGCCGAGGTGAAGGAGCTCGCGCCGATCATGGACGTCGAGGGTGTCCACGGCGCCCTCTTCGACGAGATCGAGGGCCACCTCGACGCGTCCGGCACGACGTACGCGTACGCCGCGGCCGCGAAGCAGCGCGGCGCGGAGATCGTCCTGCACAACCGGGTGCTCGAGCTCGTGCAGCGCCCCGGCGGCGGCTGGACCGTCGTCACCGAGCAGGGCACGGTCACCGCGGACAACGTCGTGAACGCGGCCGGGCTGTGGGCCAAGCAGGTCGGCCGGATGGCCGGTGTCGACCTGCCGGTGACGCCGATGGAGCACCACTACCTCGTCACCGAGCCGCTCCCCGAGGTCCAGGCGCTCACCAAGGAGCTGCCGATGATGATGGACCTCGAGGGCTACACCTATGCCCGGCAGGAGCAGGGCGGCCTTCTCCTCGGCGTCTACGAGCTCACCCCGAAGCACTGGAACCTCGACGGCGTCCCGTGGGACTACGGCCTCGAGCTCATCCCCGAGGACATCGACCGGATCGCCCCCGAGCTCGCCGTCGGCTTCGAGCGCTACCCGTGCCTGGACGGCGCGGGCATCCGGCGCTGGGTCAACGGTGCGTTCACGTTCACACCCGACGGCAACCCGCTCGTCGGGCCGGTCCGCGGGCTGCCCGGCTACTGGGTCGCGTGCGGCGTCATGGCCGGGTTCAGCCAGGGCGGCGGCGTCGGTCTCACGCTCGCGCAGTGGATGGTGGACGGCGAGCCCGCCGGCGACGTCTACGGCATGGACGTCGCGCGGTACGGGGCGTACGCGAGCGGACGCGGCTACCTCGAGGCGACGACCGGCCAGTTCTACAAACGCCGCTTCGTCATGACCTACCCGAACGAGCAGCTCCCCGCGGGCCGCCCGCTCAAGACGTCGGCGATCCACACCGACCTCGACGCCGCCGGCGCGCGCTGGGGCGTCTCGTGGGGCCTGGAGACGCCGCTCTACTTCGCGGCCGACCCCGGCTTCACCGAGACCCCGACCCTGCGGCGCAGCAACGCCTTCGAGCACGTCGCCCGTGAGGTGACCGCCACCCGCGAGGGCGTCGGCATCCTCGACACGACGGCGTTCTCCCGGTACGAGGTGCGCGGGCCGGGTGCGCGGGCCTGGCTCGAGCAGCTCGTCGCGTCCAAGGTGCCGGGCGTCGGCGGCGTCCGGCTCGCGCCGATGCTCAGCCCGTCGGGCCGCCTGCTCGGCGACCTCACCCTGACCTGCTGGGCGGACGACGAGTTCTGGCTCATGGGCTCGTACTACCTGCGCGAGTGGCACATGCGCTGGTTCGAGTCCCAGCTGCCGGGGGCCGGCGGCGACGCGAGCGGTGCGGCTCCGGCGGGCAGCGTCGCCGTCCGCGACATCTCGGACGACGTCGCGGGCGTCTCGCTCTCGGGCCCGGCCGCGCGCGACCTGCTCGCCGCCGTGACGAAGGACGACGTCTCGGGCACCGCGCTCAAGCGGATGCGGGCGACGACGCTCGACGTCGGTCTGGTCCGCACCCGCGCCGGCCGGCTCTCGGTGACCGGCGAGACCGGGTACGAGCTCAACGTCCCGGCGGCGCAGCTGCGCTCGCTCTACGCGACGCTCCGCGAGGCCGGGGCGGGGCTCGCGGCCCGCGGCGTCCCGGTGGCCGACATCGGCTACAACGCGGTGAACTCACTCCGCCTGGAGAAGTCCTACGGCATCTGGTCCAAGGAGTTCACCTGGGCCTACACGCCCGGGATGAGCGGCCTGGACCGGTTCGTGGCCTTCGACAAGCCGGGGTTCGTCGGCCGGGAGGCCGCTCTGCGCGAGAAGGAGACCGGCCCGGCGCAGCGCCTCGTCACCCTCGACGTCGCGACGAAGGACGCCGAGGCCGGCCCGTTCGAGCCGGTCTGGTCGGGGGAGCGGCGCGTCGGGTTCGTGACGTCGGGCGGGTACGGGCACAGTGTCGGGCGGAGCCTGGCGATGGCCTACCTCGACGTCGACCTCGCCGCGCCGGGCACGCCGCTCGAGGTGCACGTCGTCGGCGTCCGCACCCCGGCGACGGTCGTCGAGGACAGCCCGTACGACCCCGAGGGACTGCGCCAGCGCGGTTGATCCGTCCGGTTCGGCATGATCGGCGAACAGCACGTCCAACCACATAGTGGTGCCATGGCCACCACATATTGACGACGGGTTCGCGCGCTCCCGACCATGGGGCGGGGCCCTGCGACGACTGGAGGAACCGACGTGTTCCGCAACGACATGCCCTACTACGAGATCATCTCGCCCGAGGGCCTGGAGACGATCGAGCGGGGCTGGAAGCGGCTCGTCAGCGAGATCGGCATCGAGTTCCTCCACGACGAGGCGCTCGAGCTGTTCCGGGCCGCGGGGCAGAAGGTCGAGGACAGCGTCGTCCACCTCGACCCCGAGTTCGTCCTCGAGATGGTCGCCAAGGCCCCGCGCGAGTTCCACCTGCGCGCGCGCAACCCCGAGCACTCGGTCGTGCTCGGCGGGCGGAACATGGTCTTCCCGTGCGTCTCCGGGCCGCCGTTCTTCCGGATGGGCGACGAGCGCCGCGACGGCACGCTGTCGGACTACGAGCTCATGGCCAAGCTCGTGCAGTCGTTCCCGCAGCTCGACATGGCGACCATGCCGATGATCGAGCCGAACGACCGGCCGCTCGACTCCCGGCACCTCGACATGCTCTACGCGAGCTTCACGCTCACCGACAAGCCGATCTTCGGGTCGGCGCTGTCGAACGCGAACGCGCTGGACTCCATCGAGGCCGCCCGGATCGTGCACCGCGGGCACGACCTCTTCGTGCCCGCCGGCGAGGACGGCCGCCCGACGACGTCGATCATGACGATCGTCAACGTGAACTCCCCCTTGCGGTACGACGACCGGATGCTCGAGGCGCTGCTGCGCTACGCCGAGGCCGGGCAGGGCGTCGTCGTGACCCCGTTCCTCCTCATGGGCGCGATGGCCCCCGTGAGCACCGTCTCGGCGCTCGCGCAGCAGACCGCCGAGTCGCTCGCCGGGATCGCGCTCATGCAGCTCGTCCGGCCCGGGACGCCCGCGGTCATGGGCTCGTTCCTCTCGACGACGGACATGCAGTCCGGCTCGCCGGCCTTCGGCGGCCCGGAGTCCGCGAAGGGCCTGTACGCCTCCGGGCAGATCGCCCGCCGCTACGGGCTGCCCTGGCGCGCCGGCGGCGGCGGCCTGACGTCGAGCCAGACCCTGGACGCCCAGGCCGCCTACGAGGCCTTCAACACCCTGCTCGCGGCCTTCCAGGCCGGCGCCAACCTCGTCGTCCAGTCGGCCGGGTGGCTCGAGTCCGGTCTCGTCTCGTCGCCGGACAAGCTCGTCATGGACGTCGAGCTGCTGCGGGTGCTGCGCGAGCAGTTCTCCCCGCTCGTCGTCGACGAGGACGCGCTCGCCTTCGAGGCGCACGACGAGGTCCGGCACGGCGGGCACTTCCTCGGGGCCGCGCACACGATGACGCGCTTCCGGACCTGCTTCTACCGGCCGATGCTCTCCTCGACCGAGAACTTCGAGCGCTGGGTGAGCAAGGGCGGCCGGGACACCGCGACCCGGGCCGGTGAGATCTGGCGCGAGACGGTCGAGAAGTACGAGCTCCCGGCGATGGACGAGTCGGTCCACGACGAGCTGCTCGCGTTCGTGAACCGGCGCCGCACCGAGCTCGGCGACTGACCCCGACCGGGACGGCGGAACGAGGGCGACAGGTACGTGGAGATCACCGACTTCTCGATGGACTTCTTCTCGCTCGAGGGGAAGCGGGCCGTCGTCACCGGGGGCAACACCGGCCTCGGGCGGGCCTTCACGCTCGCGCTCGCGACCGCCGGGGCCGACGTCCTCGTGCCGGGGCTCGCGGACGACGACGGGACGACGCGCGCCCAGGTCGAGGCCGTCGGGCGCCGGATGGAGTTCATGGCCGTCGACGTCACCGAGCCCGGTGCGCCTCGCCGCATCGTCGAGACGTGCGTGGAGACCCTCGGCGGCATCGACGTCCTCGTCAACAGCGCGGGGATCTGCCACATCGCGCCGGTCGACGAGTTCGGCCGTGACCTGTGGGACCCGATGGTCGCCGTGAACCTCACCGCGCCGTTCGAGCTGAGCCACGAGGCGGCCCGGCACATGGTCGCCCAGGGGTCGGGGAAGATCGTCAACGTCTGCTCGCTCTTCTCCTACCTCGGCGGGCAGTGGTCCCCCGCCTACGCGGCGACCAAGCACGGGCTCGCCGGGTTCACCAAGGCCTACTGCGACGAGCTCGCGCAGCACAACATCCAGGTCAACGGGATCGCGCCCGGCTACTACGCCACCGACATCACCGCGAAGACCCGCTCCGACCCGGACGCGAACCGCCGCGTCCTCGAGCACATCCCGGCCGGCCGCTGGGGCGAGGCCCAGGACCTCATGGGCGCGCTCGTCTTCCTGGCCGGTCGCGCGTCCGACTACGTGAACGGCCACCTGCTCGTCGTCGACGGCGGGTACCTCGTCCGATGAGGTACCTCGTCGGCATCGACGGCGGCTCGCAGAGCACCAAGGTCGTCGTCTACGACGACACCGGGCGGCCCGTCTGCGAGGGCCGGGTCCCGTTGCGGCCCAACGCGACCCCCGTGCCCGGTGTCGTCGAGCACCCGGACGACGACCTGTGGGACTCCCTCGCCGGCGCCTGCCGGCAGGCGATGGCGGCCTTCCCCGGCGACCCGGCCGACATCGCCGCCGTCGGGCTGTGCACGATCCGGTTCTGCCGCGCGATGCTGCGCGCCGACGGCTCGCTCGCGGGCCCGGTGCTCAGCTGGATGGACGCCCGGGTGTCCCGGCCGTACGAGCACGTCGACCCCTCGGTCGCGTGGGTGACCGCGTCGTCCGGGTACGTCGGGCACCGGCTCACCGGCGCGTTCGTCGACACGCAGGCGAACTACGCCGGGCAGTGGCCGTTCGACGGCGCCGCCCTCGACTGGCTGCCGCCCGGGCCGGACGGCGGGTACCCGGGCACCGACGTCCGACGCGACATGCTCTTCGACCTCGTCGCGCCCGGCGAGGTGCTCGGCACCGTCACCCCTGCGGCCGCGGCGGCGACCGGGCTGCCGGCTGGCGTCCCCGTCGTCGCGACCGCGAACGACAAGGCGGTCGAGGCGCTCGGGTGCGGTCTCGTCGACTCCGGCGGCGTCCTCGTCTCGCTGGGCACGTACGTCGCGGGGATGGTCGTCGGCGACCGCTGGGCCCCCGACCTGAGGGACGCGTGGACCAACTTCGCGTGCGTCCCCGGCCGGTACCTCTTCGAGAGCCACGGGGTGCGGCGCGGGATGTGGACGGTGAGCTGGCTGCGGGACCTGCTCGGCGCCGAGCTGGCGACCCGGGCGGACGCCGAGGGGGTCGCCCCCGAGGACGTCATGAACGCCGCGGCCGAGCGCGTCCCGCCCGGCAGCGACGGTCTCATGACCGTGCTCGACTGGCTCGCGCCGACGGACGCCCCGTACCGCAAGGGCGTCATGCTCGGTTTCGACGCCCGGCACGGCTGGCCGCACCTGTACCGCTCCGTCGTCGAGGGTCTGGCGCTCACGATGCGCACGTGCCTCGACGCGATGTACGACGAGCTGCGCCTGACGCCGTCCCACGCCGTCGTCTCCGGCGGCGGCGCCGCGAGCGCGCTGACGCTGCAGGTCTTCGCCGACGCCCTCGGGATGCCCGTCGCCCGGCCCGGGGTGAGCAGCGCCGCGAGCCTCGGCGCGGCGATCTGCGCCGCGGTCGGCGCCGGCCTCGCACCCGACGTCGCGTCCGCCGCGGCCCGGATGGTGCGGCCCGGCCCGCAGGCCGACCCGCGCCCGGACGTCGTCGCGCTCTACGACCGGCTCCGCGACATCCACGGCTCGATCCGTGCCGGCACCGACCCCGTCCTGGCCCGCAGCTACGAGATCTTCCACTGAAGGGTTCCGTCATGTCGCCCAGCACGCTCACCCGGGAGGCGGTCGTCGCCGGCCTCGTCGACGCCGTCGGGGCCGCGAAGGTCGTCACCGACCCCGAGGAGCTGCGCCGCAGCAGCGTCGACCGCTTCCGCAAGTACGAGGACATCTGCGGGGTCTGGACCCAGCCGCCGCCTGCCGCCGTGGTCATGGCCGAGTCGACCGCGGACGTCGCGGCGGTGCTCGCGTTCGCGGACGCCCACGGCGTCAACGTCGTCCCGCGCACCGGGCGGTCGGCGACCGAGGGCGGCCTCGAGACCGTCGTCCCCGACTCGGTCGTCCTCGACGGGTCGCGGATGAAGCGGATCGTCACCGTCGACGTCGAGAACATGCAGGCCACCGCGCAGTGCGGCGTCGGTCTGCAGGAGCTCGACGACCACCTCGCGAGCCTCGGCTGGACGACCGGCCACTCGCCGCAGTCGAAACCGTTGGCGCAGATGGGCGGTCTCGTCGCGACCCGGAGCATCGGCCAGCTGTCGACGCTCTACGGCGGCATCGAGGACATGGTCGTCGGCCTCGAGGCGGTCTTCCCGGACGGCACCGTGTCCCGGATCAAGAACGTTCCGCGCCGGGCGGCGGGGCCGGACATCCGGCACGTCGTCATCGGCAACGAGGGCGGGCTCTGCTTCGTCACCGAGGTGACGGTGAAGATCTTCCCGTACCGGCCGGAGAACAACCGCTACCTGGGCTGGACCCTCGACTCGATGGCCGAGGGCTTCGCGATCCTGCGCGAGGTGATGGCCGAAGGGCTGCGGCCGTCGGTGGCCCGGCTCTACGACGGGCCGGACGGCGCGCAGCACTTCTCGCACTTCGCCGGGCCGGACGAGTGCACGCTCGTCTTCGTCGCCGAGGGCAACGCCCGGGTCGCCGACGCGACGGCCGACGCGATCGCCGATCTCGTGGCGGCCCGCGGCACCTGCCGGCCGGTCGACGGCGCGGTCGTCGAGGCGTGGTTCAACCGGCTCAACTGGGGCCCGGAACAGGTTGCGGCAGAACGGGTCGAGATCGCGCAGACGAAGAGCATCGGCTTCACGACCGAGGTGTCGGCCGGCTGGTCGGCGATCCACGACATCTACGTCGCCGCCCGCGACCGGGTCGCCGCCGAGATCCCGGGCCTCGAGATGGTCGGCGGCCACTCGTCGCACAGCTACGTCAACGGTACGAACATGTACTTCGTGTACTACTACAACGTCGGGGACTGCCCGCCGGAGGAGGAGATCACCCGGTTCCACACGCCGGTCAACGCGATCATCTGCGAGGAGACGCTGCGCCTCGGCGGGTCGATCGTCCACCACCACGGCGTCGGCAAGCACCGCACCGCCTGGATCGAGGACGAGCACGGCAGTGCGTGGCCGATGCTCGTGCGGCTCAAGCGGGCCTTCGACCCGAACGGCATCATGAACGCCGGCACGATCTGGCCGCTGCCGCCGGGGTGAGGGGCCCGGTCAGCGGACGCTGACGTGCACGTGGTCGTAGTGGTTCGCCGTGGCGCCGCCGCGGTCCGCCATGAACTTCCACCGGCCGGCGGGGTCGCCGGCCATCCAGATGCGCTGCTGGTAGATGACGTAGGTGACGCCGAGCTCGCGGGCGTGCCTCTGGACGTACCGGGCGATCCTCGTGCCGGGGGCGCCCGACACCATGATGTCGACGGCACGGCCGGTGCCGTGGTCCCGGGGGTCGCCGGGGCGGTAGCCGCCGAACGACGACACCGAGCCGCCGTAGGTCGCGCACACGGCGCGGTAGACGGCACGGGCGTTCGCCGTGAGATGCGGCTCGATGGCCCTGCTCTTGCGGCACCTGGCGTCCGACACCCCGGCCGGTGCCCGCCGCGCCGCGGACCGCGACGTCTTCGACGTCCGCGACTCGGGCTTCGTCGTCGACAGGAACGTCGACCTGACCCAGCCGGCGCGACCGTCGACGACGACCTGGGTCCACCCGCTGCGGGTCAGCCCGGTCACGCCCGTGCGGGCGCGGGCCGCGAGGCCGTCGATGCGGTCGCTGCCGGCCGACGGGCCGGAACGGACGTTGACGTCCCGCGTGACCCACTTCCTCCCGACGATGCTCGGGACCGGGGCCGGACGCGGGGCGGCGGCAGCGGCCCGGACGGCGGGCGCCGCCGGCGACGTCCGGCTGCGGTCCCGGCTGGTGCGCTCCTCGATCCGCAGCGCCGCCGCGGCACGGCCGGCGGCCGCCCGACGGGCCGCGTCCTGCTGCTCGTCCGCGGCAGCGGCGGCGGGCTGCACCGAGGCCTGCGGACCTGCTGCCGGCCACAGCGTGGCGCCCAGGGTCACCCCCAGCGCGGCCATGCCCACTCCCGCCGTGACGAGGGGGCGCGGGCGCCGGGAGCGGTCAGGGGTCGACGGCTGCCCGGTGTTCTCCGGACGCTGGTGACGCAAGGGCACGAGTTTCTCTCCTGATCGGGACGACAACTCGAGCAATAGAAGCATATCGGGACAAACAGGCTCCGGAGCGTGATCTGAGATGCAGCCACGCAGAGTGCTGGATCAAGCACGCTGAGGGCATCGTTCGTGCTGCGGCGAGGGTCGTCGGGGAGCCGGGTGGCGGCCGGGAAGTGAGAGCGGGGTCACGGGTGCGCGGCGTCGTACTCCGCGTGCAGCGCCGACAGGGCTTCGGCGAGATGCGCCCGCCGGGCGACGACGTAGGACAGGAACGCCGGGGTGCGCGCCTCGCCTGCGAGGCTCATGCCGAGCTCGCGGGACGCCCGCCGGCGCAGGCCGTTGAGGACGCGCTCGTTCGGGTCCGGACCGGTGAGGGGCTGGCCGAGGATGATCCGGGCGGCCGCGCCGCGGGTCGTCCCCGTGGCGGCCAGCCCGATGAGGTCGCCGTAGGCCCAGGCGGCGAGCAGGCGTCGGTGGGCCCACGACCAGGGCGGCGCCGAGACCGCGTCGTAGGTCGTCGTGGCCGCCGGTTCCGGGTCACCGGCCCGGGGGGCCGCCTGCGCGTCGTCCGGGATCCAGGGGAGCACCACGTGGAGCCGGTGCTCGACGGGTACCGGACCGGACGGGCCGGCCGCCCGGGCCCGCACCGTGACGGTGGCCCGCCGGCGGCGCAGGGGGTGCGGCGGGCTGCTGGAGCTCACCTCCTCCTGGACGCCGGGCGCGCAGATCGTGGCGGTCGCGCTGCCGGTGGCGTGGTTCGTGACCCACCAGTGCCCGCTGCGGAACTCCAGCCGGACGGCGAGCCGGGGCACCGCGTCGTCCTGGGTGCCGTCGTCCTCGACGAGCGGCAGGGCGACGTCGACCGCGGCGGGGGACCGGCCCGCCCCGAACGTCTGCGTCGGCGGGAGGTCCCAGACCCGGCGGGGCCGGAGCACCGCGGCCCGGGGGTCGGCGGTGGCGGGCTCGCGGACCCGGGCGTAGGCCACGAGCAGGTGCCGTCCGGCCCCGGCGGCGCGGGCGCGGTCAGCAGGCCACCCGGCCGTGTAGCGGCGCAGCAGGTCGTCCGTGACGGACACCGGCGCCCCCGCGTGGATCACGGCGCGATTGTGGCATTCCGCGCGGACGGTGGGTCAACCCACCGATCGTCGTCGCAGGGATGACGGCAGCGGGAAGCCTGCGCCAGGCTGGCCGCGTGATGATCTCGGGAGGGGACATGACGGACGGTCAGCGGACGACGGTGCCCACGTCGCCACCGGGCGTGTACGTGGGACCGGACGAGAACCCGGACGCGTACCAGCTCGTCCGGTTGATCGGGGCCGGCGGCGAGGCGCAGGTCTGGCGCGCGGTGACGCGGCCGGACCCGACGGCGGCCGTGGGCATCCCCGTCGCCGTCAAGGTCTTCTCCCGCGACCTGCCCGCCGAGGCCGCCGCCGACTGGCTGCGGCGCACGCAGGCCATCCGGCACGTGCACAACCCGGGTCTGGCCGTCGTGCACGCCGCCTTCGTCGGACGGCCCATGCACCCCTGGGGCGCGGCCGCCGACGCCGCCGGCGGCCCGTGCCGCTACCTCGTCATGGAGCTGGTGGACGGGCCCTCGCTGCAGGACTGGCTCGAGGACAACCCGCAGGCGACGCTGCGCGACCGGCTCCGGCTCCTGCTGACGGCGGCCGCCGGCCTGGACGCGCTGCACGCGGGCGGTCCCTCGCTGCCCCCGGTGGCCCACGGCGACGTCAAGCCCGACAACGCGCGGCTGACCCCCGACGGCGGCGTGAAGCTCGTCGACTTCGGCCTCATGCGGATGCGCGGAACGTCCCGGCAGGGGCCGCCGATGGCCTCGCCGCTGTACACGGCGCCGGAGTTCTTCCACGCCGGCGAGTACGCGATGCCGACCCCGGAGACCGACCGGTTCTCCTTCGCCGTCACGGCGTTCCAGGTGCTCACCGGGGTCCTGCCGCCGCTGCGCGCCGACGGGTGCGGCCCTGACCCCGCGGTCATGCGCCAGGTCCTCGAGCAGTCGCCGCTCACCGCCGGGCACCCGGAGGTGGTCTCGACGGTCATGGCCGGGCTGGCGCCGAACCCGGTCGACCGCCCGGACCGGCTCGTGCCCTGGCTGGCCGGGGCGCGGCAGACGACGAGCGTCGCGCTCCCGCCGCACGGGGCCGCGGCCCCGTCACCGACCGGGGCGACCAAGGTGCTCGGGGCACCGGCCTGGGACGCGCCGCCCCCGGCCGGCCCCGACGACCCCACCGTGGCCCTGCCGACGTGGGCCGTCGGGTCGTTCCCCGACCAGGGCGCGCACCAGCCGGCGCCGCGGTCCCGCCGACGGCGCCGCCTCGCAGGCGTGGCGGTCGCGGTGGCGCTCGTGGCACTCCTGGCGGCGGCCCTGAACTGGGTCCTGCCCTCGGGATCCGGGACGGCGGCGCGCGACGGCGACCGGACGGCGGGGGCGTCCCCGAAGCCGTCGGGCACCGGCCCGGCGTCGACGGGGACGGCGGACGGCGGGACCCGGTCCTCCGGCGGCAGCGCGGTGTCCCCGGAGGCGTCGGGTCCGGCAGGGTCGTCGGGGTCGGCAGGGTCGGCATCAGCGGGGTCGTCGCCGTCCACCGGTGCGGCGTCCCCGGCCACGAGGATCCCTCGTTCCGTCCGGCGCTCGCTGGAGGTCGGGACCCAGCTCCGCTTCGTCGACGGCGTCATCGGTGACGGGGTGAACGACTACGACGCCGAATGGGGCGAGCTGCCGGACAAGCTGTACTTCAGCCTCGCCCGGCGGGTCGCCGTCGCGCCGGGCATCACCGACGCGGCCGGCTGCCGCGCGGCGCTCGCGGCCCGGGAGGACGGCCCCTTCGTGGAGATCGAGACGTTCCGCGCCGGGAAGGTCGCGTGCGCGCTCACCGCGCGGGGGGACCTGGTGGAGGTCCGGGTCGTCTCGGTCGACCCGGTGTCGTCGGCGGCCGTGGTCGAGTACCGGGTCTTCTGACGGACCCGGCCGCGGACGGCGGTCAGAGGGCGCGCGAGAACACGACGCGGTCCTCGCCGGGGCCGTCGTGGTCGACGTGCACCGGCGGGGCGACGCGGTCGAAGCCCATCCGGGTGTGGAAGGCGATCGAGCCGGTGTTCACCGGGGACGTGATCGCCCGCACCCGGGTGCAGCCGCGGCCGCGCAGCTCGGCGAAGGTGCGCTCGTAGAGGTCGCGGCCCAGGCCGGACGCGCGGTGCGCGGGGTCGACGCCGACGAAGTGGATGTACCCGGCGGTCGGGTCGTCCTGGGAGACGAAGGCGACGACGAATCCCGCGAGCGCACCGTCGTCCGTCTCGGCGACGAGCGACGTGCCGGTGAAGTGCTTGAAGAACAGGCGGGGCAGCATCCCGGACATGTCGCGACCGCCCCACCACGCGTCGAGCACGGGGGCGATCCGCGCGTGGTCGGCCTCGTCGGGCCGGCGCCACCGGAAGGCTGCGGTCACGGCTACCGCGTCAGCGCCGGCGCCGCGTCGGCGTCGAGCCGAGGGCGGTCTCGACGGCGGCGCAGGCCCGGCGCAGCGGCGGGAGGGCGGCCTTGCGCGACCGTGCGGTGAACCGGATCGTCGGGCCGGTGATGTTGAGGCTCGCGACGAGGGTGCCGTCGAAGAAGATGCCGCACGAGATCGCCGCGATGCCGTCCTCGATCTCGTCCTCGATCTGCGACCAGCCCGTCGCCCGCACCTCGTCGAGCTCGGCGCGGAAGACGTCGGGGTCGGTGATGGTCCGGGACGCCACCTTCGTGAGCGGGCCGCGCAGGAACGCCTCCACCCGCGCGGGGTCGGCGTGGGCGAGCGCGAGCTTGCCCGAGCTCGACGTGTGGAGCGCGAACGGGCGCCCGACCCAGTTCGTCATGCCGAGCATGTGCGGGCCGTCGATCTGGCGCACGAGCGAGAGCGACCCGTCGGGCAGGCTCACCGTGAGCGTCACCGACTCGCGGACCCGCTCGGCGAGCTCCTCCATCGGCCGGCGGGCGCAGTCGAGGATGAGCTCGGTGAGGTTCGTCGTCCGGGCGAGGTTGTGCAGCCCGGGCCCGATGACGACGCGGTCGTCGGGCAGCCGGGCGAGCAGCCGCTCGGCGACGAGCGACTCGATCATCCGCAGCGCCGTCGCCCGCGGCAGGTCGGCGGCCCGGGCGAGCGCCGAGACGGTCGTGCCGGCGCCGCTGTCGGCGGCGGCGCGCAGGAGCGCCGCCGCCTTGCGGACCGACTGGTTCTCGCGCTGCGTCGTCCGGGTGTCGCCGTCCGACCCCTCGGCGTCAGGGGGCGTCCGCGTCGTGACCGCCATCGTCGGGTCGCCGCCTGCGCCGTCAGGCCTGCACGGTCTCGGCGGCCTGCAGCCCGCGCAGCTCCTCGAGCGGGATGTGGCAGGCCATCCGGTGGCCGGGCTCGACCTCGACCAGCGGCGGGACCTCGGTCTCGCAGATCCCGCTCTCCAGCCGGCGCGGGCAGCGCGTGTGGAAGACGCAGCCCGGCGGCGGGCTCGCCGCGCTCGGCACCTCGCCGTCGAGCCGGATCCGGGTCTCGGGCGCCCCGTCGACGCTCGGCACGGCGGAGAGCAGCGCCTCGGTGTACGGGTGGTGCGGTCCGGCGAAGACGTCGGCAGCGGGGCCGACCTCCATGATGCGGCCGAGGTAGAGCACCGCGATCCGGTCCGAGAGGTACCGGACGACGCCGAGGTCGTGCGAGATGAAGACGTAGCTCGACTGCTCGTCGCGCTGCAGGTCGGCGAGCAGGTTGAGGATCGCCGCCTGCACCGAGACGTCGAGGGCGCTCGTCGGCTCGTCGCAGACGACGATCCGCGGGTCGCCCGCGAAGGCGCGGCCGATCGCGACGCGCTGCTTGAGACCGCCGGACAGCTGGCGCGGCTTGAGGTCGAGGTGGCGGGGCGTGAGCCGGACGTGGTTGATGAGGACGTCGAGCCGGGTGTCGGCCTCCTTCCCGGTGATGCCCGCGAGCTTGGCGAGCGCGCGGGACAGGATCGCGCGCACCGACTGGGCCCGGTTGAGCGCGGAGTCCGGGTTCTGGAAGACGATCTGGATCGACCGACGGGCGTCCTGCGGGCGCTTGCGGGTGCTGCCCTCGAGCGGGACGCCGTCCAGCACCACCCGGCTGCCGGTGTCGGGCTGCTGGATGCCGAGGATCGTCTTGGCGAGCGTCGTCTTGCCGGAGCCGGACTCGCCGACGAGGCCCAGGGTCTCGCCGGGCCGCAGGTCGAGGTTGACGTCGACCAGGGCGTGGATGCTGCGCCGGTTCTGGTGGAACGTCACGTTGACGTCCTCGAGCCGCAGGATCGGCTCGACTTCGCGGGCCTCGGCGTCGGCGCCGCTGAGCAGCCCGGTCGGCTCGATCTGGGCGACCTTGTCGATGTGGTGGCAGCGGGCGAAGCGCGCGCCGCTCGTGTCGGTGCCCAGGGCCACGACCGGCGGGGCCTGCGTGCGGCAGACGTCGGTCGCGATCGGGCAGCGGTCGACGAAGACGCACGTGGGCAGCGCCTCGCCGATCTGCGGCAGGAAGCCGGGGATCGTGTCGAGCCGGCGGTCGTTCTTGCGGGCCCCGTGCCGCGGCAGGCAGCGCAGCAGCCCGACGGTGTAGGGGTGGGAGGGGTTGTCGAAGACCTCGGCGGCCGGCCCCTGCTCGACGACCTTGCCCGCGTACATGACGCCGACGCGGTCGCACATCCGCCGGATGACCCCGAGGTTGTGCGCGATGAGCAGGACGGCGGCGCCGGTGTCCTCGCGCAGGGACTCGACGAGGTCCAGCACCTCCGCCTCGACCGTCGCGTCGAGACCCGTCGTCGGCTCGTCGAGGACGAGGAGCTTGGGGTCGTTCGCGAGCGCCATCGCGATGACGACGCGCTGCTGCATGCCGCCGGAGAGCTGGTGCGGGTAGCGCTCCATGACCCCGCGCGGGTCGGAGATCCGCACCCGGCGCAGCGCCTCGAACGCGCGGTCGCGGGCCTCGGCCTTGGCCGCGCCGAGCATCGTGAAGGCCTCGGTGACCTGCATGCCGATCTTGAGGGTCGGGTTCAGCGCGGCGCCCGGGTCCTGGTAGACCATCGAGACGTCGTTGAGCCGGACCTGGCGCAGGTCGGACGCCGACATGTGCGTCACGTCCCGGCCGGCGATGAGGGCCTGGCCGCCGGCGACCCGGCCGTTGTCGGGGAGCAGGCCGAGGGCGGAGTACGCCGTCGTCGACTTCCCGCAGCCGGACTCCCCGACGAGGCCGAACGACTCGCCCGGGCGGACCGAGAAGGAGACGCCGCGCAGCACCCGGCGCGGGATGCCGCGCACCAGGAAGTCGACCTCGAGGTTCTCCACGTGGAGGGCCGCGGTGGCCCGGTCGGCCCCCGCGAGCGGGTCCGCCGCCACCACCGGGAGGCCCGGCTCGCTGCTCGCTGCGGTCATCGGGACAGCACCCCCTGAAGCGCGTCGGCGATGAGGTTGACCGCGATCACCAGGCTCGCGATCGCCAGCGACGGGTAGACGACGGGCCACCAGTACCCGCTGATGATGAAGCTGTACTCGTCGGAGATCGCCAGGCCCCAGTCCGGCGAGGGCGGCTGGACGCCGACCCCGAGGAAGGACAGCGTCGCGACCGTGAAGATCGCGTAGCCGATGCGGACCGTGAGCTCGACGATGATCGGGCCGGTGATGTTCGGCAGGATCTCGCGGAACATGATGTAGAACGACGACTCGCCCTGGAGCCGGGCCGCCTGCACGTAGTCGAGCTCGCGCTCGGCGAGGACGGCGGCCCGGACGGTCCGCGCGACGATCGGTGCGAAGAGCAGGCCGACGACGGTGAGGACGGTCGTGTTCGACGGGCCGAGGACGACGAGCGCGAGCAGGCCGACGACGGCGATGGGCAGCGACAGGAACGCCTCGACGATGCGGGACAGGATGTCGTCGACGGCGCCCCGGTAGAAGCCCATGACGAGGCCGAGGACGGTCCCCAGCGTGACGCCGATGACCGCGGAGACCGGCGCGACGATGAGGACGTCGCGCGCGCCCGTGATGATCCGGGAGAGGACGTCGCGCCCGAGCCGGTCGGTCCCGAGGAGGAAGTCCCCGCCGGGCGGGGCGTGCAGGAAGTCCGAGAAGTTCTGCTGCGGGTCGTAGGGCGCGATGGCCTTGCCGCCGACGGCGCAGACGACCCAGAAGATGACGATGAGGTTGCCGATGACGAAGGACGGCTTGCGCATGAGCAGCCGGAACGTCTCGCGGCGCGCCGTCTTGCGGGCCGTGAGGGCCGCTGCGGACGCCGTCATGCCCGGTCCGGCGGGGACGGTGACCATCTCGTTCATCTCCCGGTCGACGAGGCCGTGGGTCATGTCTGCCGCATCGCTGGTGCTGCTGCTCGGGGTGGCCGCGCTGTGCGGGCCGTCGGAGGGGCGCGTCGTCTCGCTCATGCGTTGGCCGCCAACCGGATCCGCGGGTTGAGGTAGGAGATGAGCAGGTCCGCCAGCAGGGTGGCGACCATGTAGATCGTGCCGATGACGAGCACGCCCGCCGACAGCACCGGCAGGTCCTTGGCCTTCGCGGCCGTGACGAGCAGTCGGCCCAGACCGTTCACGTTGAAGATGACCTCGACGGCGAGCAGACCGCCGAAGAGGTAGCCGGTCTGGGTGGCGACGACGGAGATCGTCGGCAGGAGCGCGTTGCGCAGGACGTGGGTGCGCAGCACCTTCGCCCGCGTCATGCCCTTCATCGTCGCCGTCCGCGTGTAGTCGGCCTCGAGGGCGCTGATCGTGCCGGCCCGGGCCATCCGCGCGATGTACCCGAAGTAGACGAGCACGAGCGCGAGCGAGGGCATGAGCAGGTAGTACGCCTGCGTCCCGATCGAGGAGCCCTCCGGCCAGGTCGCGAGCACCGGCAGGACGTTGAGCTTGAGGCCCAGGACGAAGATGAGGAACGTGCTCGTCACGAACTCCGGGATGGCCGAGCCGGCGAGGCCGAGCGTGACGATGACGCGGTCCGCGAGCCGGCCCTTGCGCAGCGCCGCGGCGATGCCGCCGACGACGCCGAGCGGCACGGTGAGCAGCAGGGCGAGGATCGCGAGCTTGGCCGAGTTCGACAGGGTCTGGCCGATGAGCTCGGTGACCGGCTGGCCCGACTGGTACGACGTCCCGAAGTCGAACGTGATGATGCCCTTGAGCAGGCGCCAGTACTGCACGAGCAGCGGCTGGTCGGTGCCGAGCTGCTTGTTGAGCTGGGCCACGGACTCGGCCGGCGCGAACGGGCCGAGGATGGCGCGTGCGACGTCCTGCGGCAGGACGTTGGAGATCGCGAAGACGATCAGGGTCAGGAGGAACAGCGTCACGACTGCGAGCGCGAGCCGCCGCAGGACGTAGACCACCATGGACTCACCCCCAGGTCGGGTGGCAGACGGGTCGGCGCCGGGCGGCGCGGGCAGGGCGGGTGCAGCGGGTGGTGCGGTCGGTGCGGTGGGTCTCGTCGCTCCGGTCGGGGCAGAGACGGTGGTGCCGGTGACGGGCCGTACGACCCGTCACCGGCACACTCTGTCCGCCTGGTGCCTGCGAGTAAAGATCAGGCCTTGAGCCCGCACGCGGTGAGGTCGACCTGGCCGAGGGCCGTCGTCGCCATGCCGACGTACTTCGTCGAGTGCGCAGCGAGGTACTGGTAGAAGTACGGCACCAGGATCGGCGTGTCCTTCTGCATGATGTCGCTGATCTTGCGGCAGGCCGCCTTCTGCGCGTCGACGCCGATGGAGGCCTGGTAGGCCTTGAACGCCGCGTCGAAGTCCTTGCTGTTGTACTGCGAGGAGTTCCACACGCCGCCGCCCGACAGGGCCGCGTTGAGGTAGACGTCCGGCGTGCCGCGGTGGCCGTAGTCGACGATGCCGAGGTCCGACGCACCCGAGCACGGCGGGTCGGCCGGCTTCTCGGGGCACCACTGCTTGCCGTAGAACGTGCTGCCGTCCTCGACCTGGATGTCGAGGGTGATGCCGGCCTTCGCGGCGTCCGACTTGATGAGCGTCGCGAGGTCCGGGATCTCCTGGAGCTTGACGGCGTGCAGCGTCGCCTTGAGGTTCGTCGCACCGGCCGAGGCGAGGAGCGCCTTGGCCTTGTCGATGTCCTGCGTGCGGGCCGGCAGGGACGGGTCGGCGAACGGGTACACCGGCGCGATGACCGTGTCGGCCGCGACGTCGGCGGTGCCCTTCCACAGCGACTTGACCATCGCGTCGCGGTCGAGCGTCCAGGCGAGCGCCTCGCGGACCTGCGGGTCCTTGAAGGCGCCCTTGTCGGTGCGCATCCAGACCTGCCGGTGGTTGGCCGACTTCAGCGAGATGACGGTGAGGTTGCTGTTGTTGAGCAGCGCCTCGCCGCCGTTGGCCTGGAACTGGACGATCGCGTCGACCTGGCCGGACTGCAGCGCGACGACCTGCGGCTGCAGGTCCGAGAAGAACACCCACTCGACGCTGTCGAGCGGGGTCTTCGTGCCCCACCACTTGTCGTTGCGCACGAACGTCGCGCCGGTCTTGGCATCGAACTTCGTGATCTTCCAGGGGCCGGTGCCGTTCTGCTCCTTGTCGAGCGTGGCGCCGTCGGCCTGCGACTTGGGGATGATCGGCGACTGGGCGTTGTCCGGCGAGACGAGGTACGGGAAGTTGCCGTTCGGGCCGTTGAGCTTGAAGACGACCGTCTTGCCGTCGGGCGAGGTGACCGAGCCCTTGTCGATGACGCCCTTGAGGGCCGAGTTGCCCGCCGCGCTCAGCCGGTCGAACGTCGAGATGACGTCGTCGGCGGTGAGCGGGGCGCCGTCCTTCTGCCAGGTGACGCCCTGGCGGAGGGTGAACGTCCACTCGGTCGCGTCCGCGTTCGGCTTCCACTCGGTCGCGAGGCCCGGCTTCAGCTGCAGGTCGCCGCTGGTGTAGACGAGGAACTCGTAGCACTGGGCGACGAGGCCGTAGGCGGCGAGGTCGACCATCTTGACCGAGTCGAGCGGACCGGCCGGCGGCACGCTCGCGATCTTCATCGTGCCGCCGGTCTTGACCGCACCCGCGGTGCCGCCGCCGACGCCGACGCCCGTCGTCTGCCCGGCCGAGCCGGTGCTCGTGGGGATCGAGTTGGCGCCGCCGCACGCGGCGATGGTCGCGCCCGTCATCCCGAGCAGGAGCCCCATCCGGACGAACTCGCGCCGCGGCAGCCTGCCCGCGACGAACGACTCGATGAGGTCGAGCTGGAGGGGGTTCGCCGCTCTGCGAATGGCGTCGTACTCCCGGCGTGCGGTCATGCCTGGCCACCTCTCTTCGTGGCCCACGGACGTGGACCGCGGCTGAAGAACTGCCTCGTCACGGGCATCGTGCCCTTGTGAAGGCTAGGTCGAGGCCTAGTTCTCCCAACTGGGGCATGAGCCTGTCAATACGCTCCGGCTCACCACATGGTCACGATCGGGTCACCACTTAGCGGTCGGGCGTCCCATGTTTCGTATGGCGCTCCGACATGTTTCGGAGCACCACGTATCGGACGTTTTGTCGTACTCGTGCCGCGCCGCGGCGGGGCCGGTGCCGATCAGGCGCGACGGCGCTCGGCGTAGGCGCGGGCCTTGGCCCGGTTGCCGCAGACGGCCATCGAGCACCAGCGGCGCCGCCGGCGCGGGTCGGCGAAGACCCAGCCGCAACCGGTCCCCGGGCAGGCCGCGACGCAGGTGCCGAGGGTCGACGTAAGGAGGTCCTCGGCGGCGACCGCGACGGCGAGGACGGGCAGGTCGAGCGGGCTCACGGCGTCGGTGCCCGCGCGGCGCGCGCCGGTGCCGGCGAGGCGCCAGGTCGCGGGTCCGCCGTCGGTCGCCGGGGCGAGCACGGACGCCGCCCGGGCGGCGGCCGCCTCGTGGGCGACGAGCGCCCAGTCGCCCTCGGTGCCGCGGCGCAGCGCGCAGGCGTAGAGCGCCTCGCGCAGGGCGCCGGCGCGCAGCAGGGCCGCGGCCTGCGCCGGCGTGCTCGCGCTCGTGCCGAGGAGCGGGGCGACGTCGGCCGGGTCGAGCAGGCCGGCCTCGCGGGCCCACAGCCCGAGCGCGCGGACCGAGGTGAGGTACTCCTTCGGGGCGTCGGTGCCCCAGCCCGCGCGGGTGTTGCAGAAGTCGAGCGCCGGGTGGCCGCCGACGGGGTCGGGCAGCGGGACGCCCTCGACGAGCTGCCAGGACATCGCGCCCTCCTTCCGTCGGACTGCGCCGGGCCGGTCCGGCCGCCGGTCGGCACCCTGCCGCCGGTGGGGATCATCGTCGCCGACGGGCCGGGTCTTGACGTCGCCGGGGCGTCGTCCGGACGAATCCGGCCGCGGTCCCCGCCATCTAACCAGTGGATGATACTTTACCGGTTACCGGCAGCGGATCGTCGGTGGGTACCGTCAGGCTCTCGTCGGAGCCCGGGAGGTGGATGGCATGGCGCGGTCGGTCGGGGTGGTCCCCGGGCTGCTCGCCGCCCGGGTGCGGCACGCCGGTCGCCGGCGGCTGCTCGTGGCCGCGGGTCTGGCCGTCGCCGCGGTGCTCCCCGTCCTCGCCGCGGCGCTGACGACGACCACGACCGACGCCGCGCTGCAGCGCGGCCTCGCGGCGCGGCCGGTCGGCGAGCGCAGCGTCATCGTCTCGTTCAACACCCCGGCGGACGCCGCGGAGCTCGACCTGCTCGACGCCGCCGTCCGCCGCGAGCTGCCCCGGCTCTCCGGGCGGCCGCTGCACCGCCAGCTGATCTTCCGGGCGTTCGGCGACAGCCGCGGCGGGGACTACGTGCTCGCCGCGGCCGACGACCTGCCGGCCGCCGTCCGGCTCGTCGACGGCCGGCTCCCCGCGTCGTGCACCCCGACGCTCTGCGAGGTGGTCTCGCTCGCCGACCCGGGGCGGGACCCGTTCCTGGCCCCGGAGCTGGGTCTGCGGATCGTCGGGCACGCCCGGCGCACCGACCCGCTCCTGCTCACGGGCACGTTCGACCCGGGCCCGGACGCGACGGTGCTCCTCGGGGACGGCGTCGAGCGGGTCTCCCTGCTGGAGTCGCTCGCCCTGCGGC
This sequence comes from Kineosporia sp. R_H_3, assembly GCF_002198675.1. Lineage (GTDB taxonomy): Bacteria > Actinomycetota > Actinomycetes > Actinomycetales > Kineosporiaceae > R-H-3. The sequence goes on from NZ_MWLL01000204.1 coordinate 28,225, forward strand.
AGCGCACGGTCGGCTGGGTCGCCGCGCTCGACCTCGACCGGGTCCGTCGCGAGGGCGTCGACGCCTGGCTCGACGACGCGACCCGGGTCGCCGACGACCTGTGGATCGCGCGGGCCGGGCTCGTCCTGACGACCGTCGACGACGTCCTGCGCGCGGAGAACGCCCGGGCCCGGGCCTCGGCCGGTCGCTTCACCGTGCTCGGCAGCGCGACCGCCGTGCTGCTGCTCGGCACGGCCGTCGTCGGCGGGGCGGCGCTGCGCCGCGACCACGAGGCGTTCGTCGGGGCGCTGCGCCGCCGCGGCGCCGGTCGCGGTGTGCTGCGGGCGCTGCTCGCCGGCGAGGTCGCCCTCGCGGCGACCGGCGGCGCGCTCCTCGGCGTGCTCGCCGGCGCCGGGCTCGCCGCCGTCGTCGCCGCCACGGCGGGGCTCGACGCCGCCGGTGTCGCGCTCGCGAGCGTCGTCACCGCGCTGCCCGTCGTGCTCGCGCTGGCCGCGGGTGCCGCCGTGCTGCTCGCGCTCACCCTCGCCGTCCCGGCCGGCCCGGGCGGCACCGCCGGCCCAGGGGTGTGGCGGGCGGTCGAGGCCGGGGCGCTGGGCTGCGTCGCGGTCGCCGTCCTGCTCGTCGCCCGGGGCGGGGTCGGGGTGTCCGGCAGCACCGAGGACCCGCTGCTCGCCGCGCTGCCGGTGCTCGTCCTCGTCGCCGGGGCGCTCGCCCTGGCCCGGGTCTGGCCGCTGCTCACCCGGCTCGCGCAGCGCACCGTCCCGCGCCGTGCGCTCGCCGCCCGGCTCGGGCCGGCCGCTGCGCCCGGTCGCGACCGCGGCGGTGCTCACGGCCGCGGTCGCGGCGTCCGTCTTCGCCGGGGCCTACCGGGCCACCCTCGACCGCGGCGCGGCCGACCAGGCGGCGTTCGCCGTCCCGACGGACGCGCGGCTCGAGACCGGCCGGGACCTGACCCGCCCCGTCGACGCCGCCCCGCCGGACGTCGTCGCGCAGCGGCTGCCGGGCGCCGTCGCCTACCCGGTGCTGCGGGCCGCCGGCTCGGTGCGCGTCTCGTCGACCGAGGGAGCGACCATCCAGCTCCTCGGGCTCGACCCGGCCGTGCTGCGGCACGTCGGCCGCTGGAGCGCCGTGACCGGCGGCGCCGGTGACCCCGTCGACCTCGGGCGGCGGCTGTCGACGACGGGTGCGGCCGCCGTCCCCGACGGGACCGCGCTGCCCGCCGGGCGCCGGCTCGTCGTGGCGACGACCGGTGACCGGGTCCGGGTCGCGGTGACCGCCGTCGTCCGCGCCGACGACGGCCGCGAGACCGGCGTTCCGCTGCTCGTCAGCGCGCCGGGGGAGCCGCCGGCCCTCAGCGCCGACCTCGGGGCGGCCGTCGGCGCGGCCCCGGGCCCGGCGACGTGGAAGGACGCCACGGGCCGCCCGGTGCCGTTGCACCTCGTCGCGCTCACCGTGCGCCAGCCGACCGATGAGGCCTCCCGCACCCAGCACGCCCTCGGCGAGCGGAACGTCGACCTCACGGTGCCGGCCGGCCGCTTCGGGCTCGGCGCCGTGAGCGTCGACGGCGCCCCGGCGGCCGCGCCGTGGCGGGACTGGACCGGCACCGGGCTGGAGGTCGCCGCGGACGCCGGCTCCGCCGCGCTCGCGTACCGGATCACCACCGGGTCGGTCGCCCTCACCGCGCGGGCCGCCGGCCCCGGTGCGGCCGACCAGCCGGTCGCCGTGGCCGTCGACCCCGGGACGGCGGCCGCCGCCCGGGGCGGCCTCGTCACCGTGGTCCTCGAGCGGCGCAGCGTGCTCGCCCGTGTCGTCGCCGTCCTGCCCCGGTTCCCCACCGCGCCCGACGGCCGGTTCGCCGTCCTCGACGTCACGGCGCTCGGCCGCCTCGTCGACCTCGACCAGCCCGGTGCGAGCTCCCCGACCGAGCTGTGGCTCGCCCTCGGTGCGGCGGAGCCGGCCGTCGTCGGCGAGCGGGCGTCCGCGTCCGCGGCCGGCCGGGTGCTCGCCGCGGCCCCGTTCGACCGGCTCGCGGTCCGCGAGCAGACCGTCGTCGCACGGACCCTGAGCACCGACCCGGTCGCGGTCGGCGCCCGTGGGCTGCTCGCGGCCGGTGCGCTGCTCACCCTGCTCGTCGCGGCCGCGGCGCTCGTGCTGCTCGTGGCGGCAGAGGCCGCCGACGACGCCGCGCAGGCCTACGCGTGGGAGGCGGACGGCGTGGCACCGGCGACGCTGCGCGGTGCGCTGTGGTGGCGTGCGGTCGCGGTCGTGCTGCCCGCCGTCCCGGCCGGGGTGCTCGTCGGGGTCGTGCTGTCACGGGCGACGTCCCGGCTCGTCGCGGTCACGGCGACCGCGGTGACGCCGCAGCCGCCGCTCGTGCCGGGCACCGGGCTCGGCTGGGGGCTGGCCGCCGCCGCGGGCGGCGTCGTCGTCGCGCTCGCGCTCGCGGGTGCCGTCGCGCTCGGGGCCCTGCGCGAACCGCTGCCGGTGCGCGACGCCGGGGTGCTGCGGTGAGCCCGGCCGCCGCGGTCCAGGCGGGCCCGGGGCACGACGCCGCCCCGGTCGTCGACGTCCGCGACGCGTTCTGCCTGCATCCCGTCCCGGGCGGTGCGGTCGCCGCGCTGCGAGGGCTCACCCTCGCCGTCGCGGCCGGTGAGCGGGTCGTCGTCCACGGCCCGAACGGCTCGGGCAAGACGACCCTGCTGCGGGTCCTCGCCGGCGAGCAGCGGCTCTCCGCCGGGCGGGCCGTCGTCGCGGGCGTCGACGTCGGCGCCGCGACCGGTGACCTCGCGGCGTGGCGCGGCAGCCGGCTCGGGTGGGTCGACCAGTTCCCGGCCCGGACCCTGCGCCCGGAGCTGTCGGTCCTCGACAACGTCGCGCTCCAGCAGCGGCTCGCCGGCGTCCCCGGCGACGTCGCGCGGGACCGCTCGCGGGACCTGCTCGACCGGCTCGGCGTCGGCCCGCTCGCGGCCCGCACGACCGCGACGCTGTCGGGCGGCGAGGCGCAGCGGGTCGCGGTCTGCGCGGCCCTCGCGCACGGCCCGCGGCTCGTGCTCGCCGACGAGCCGAGCGGCCAGCTCGACGCGACGGCGGCCGAGCACGTGTACGACGCGCTCGCCGAGGCCGTCGCGGACGCCGGGGCCTGCCTCGTGCTCGTCAGCCACGACCGGCGGGCGGCGCGGGTCGCCGACCGGGTCGTCCGCATCCGCGACGGCCGGCTCAGCGAGACCTGGGTGCCGGGCGGCCCGGAGCGGCTCGTCGTCGACGACCGCGGCTGGGTCCGGCTGCCCGACGCCCTGCGGCACGGCGGGTCCGGGCTCGTCGAGGCGGCCACCGGCTCGGGCGGTGCGATCCGGCTCCAGCCGGTGCCCGCCGCCCCCGCCGTCGCCGATGCCCTGTCGGACGCCGCCCCGTCCGACGCCGCCCCGTCCGGCCCCTCGGCGGGAGACCACCGTGCGGTCGCCCGCGGATCCACCTCAGAGCGGGCTCCCGGGCAGGCGGACGCGGTCGCCGTCGCGTGCGGCGTGCGGAAGGCCTACGGGGACCGGGTCGTGCTCGCGGGCGTCGACCTCGAGGTGCGGGCCGGCCGGCTGCACGTCGTCCGCGGCCGGTCCGGCTCGGGCAAGAGCACCCTGCTGCGGGTGCTCCTCGGGCTCGAGCGGCCGGACGTGGGCTCGGTGCACCTCGACGGCGCGGTGCTCGCCGACCTCGACCGGGCCGGGCTCGCGGCGCTCCGGCGCCGGACGGCGGCCGTCGTCGGGCAGGACGTGCACCTCGCGGAGACCGTCGACGTGCGGACGAACCTCGAGCTCGCCCGGGCCGTGCGCGGCCAGGCTCCGGACGCCGCGCACGGCGACACCGTGCTCGACGCCCTCGGCCTGCTCCCGCTCGCCGGCCGCGAGGTGCGCCTGCTCTCCGGCGGTGAGCGGCAGCGGACCGCGGTCGCCCGGGCGCTCGCGACCGGCCCGCGGCTGCTCGTGCTCGACGAGCCGACCTCCCAGCTCGACGAGGCCTCGGCCGAGCGGCTCGCCGGGGCGCTGCGGGGCGCCGCGGCCGGCGGCTGCGCCGTCCTCGTCGCCAGCCACGACCCGGTGCTCGTCGCGGCGGCCGACGCGGTCGACGACCTCGAGGCCGGCTGAGACCAGGTCGTCCGGTGAGCGGGCGCTACGTCGCCTGGGTGTAGGCCCGGTCCCGGCCGGCGGCCTTCGCCGCGTAGAGCCGGGCGTCCGCCGTCGCGAGCAGGGTGTCGACGGCGTCCGCCGGACCGCTCGCGTGCCCCGCGCTCGCCGTGACCCGCAGGCCCGCGGCGAGCGGCTCCCAGTCGTGCCGGCGCAGGGCGTCGACCATCTCCCGGGCCCGGCCGGACAGGTCGTCGGTACCGTCGGGGCGGGCCAGCAGGGCGAACTCGTCGCCGCCGAGCCGGACGACGAGGTCGTCACCGCGCGCCGCGTCGGCGAGCAGCGCCCCGACGACCCGCAGCACCTTGTCCCCGACGGTGTGCCCGAAGGTGTCGTTGACCTGCTTGAAGGCGTCGAGGTCGAGCAGGACCACGGCCACCCGCCCGGCGTCGCCGTCGGCGCGGAGCTCCTCGAGGGCCTGGGTCCAGGCCCGGCGGCTGCCCAGACGGGTGAGCTCGTCGGTGAGCAGCTGGCGGCGCAGCGCCTCGCCGTCCCGCAGCGTGCCCGCCGCGACGAGCCGCGCCCGGGCCGCCGCGAGGACGTGGAGCCGGGCGTCCCAGCGCAGCCCGACGAGGTGCCGGGCGTAGCGGTGGGCGGGGGACTCCGGCGTCCCGAGGGCTGCCAGGCCCAGCGCGAGGTTGCGCGGGGTCGGGCCGTAGCCGTCGAAGCGCTCGACCGCGAGCGTGGCCTCGGCGGCGGCGCCCACGAGGTCGCCGCGGGCCCGCCGGGCCAGCGCCGCCGCGAGGTGCAGCAGCCCGCGGTAGCCCCGCCAGGTGCTGCGCCCGAGGGCCTCGTACAGCCCGGCCGGCACCTCGCACGCCTCCTCCGGGGCGTCCGGCCCGGCCGCGACGACCGTGAGCAGGTGGTCCTGGGCGGCGATCTCGAGCTGCCAGAGCTCCGGCAGCCGGCCGCGCGGCGCCGGGGCGGCGGCCGGCCTGCGCCGGGCGACGTCGCGGGCGTCCTCGTCCCGGCCCACCTCGAGGAGCGCGCACACGAGCGTGCAGTCGTTCTCCTGCCGGTTCATCGGGATGATCTTGCGGGTGAGGTCGACGACGACCTGCAGCGCGTCGTCGAGCGGCAGGGCGCAGGCCCGCTCCGCGCGGTCGTACATCTCGGCCTCGAGCTCCCACAGCTCGTACCGGTAGTAGGCCAGGCCGCACTCGACGTACGCGGCGGGCAGCTCGGCGGCCCGGGCCCCGAGCGCCGCGGGCCCGGCCCGCATCGCGTCGTCGAGCATGGCCACCGCCCGGGCGACCTCGCCCGGGAAGTCCTCGGCGAGCGAGCCCGGCTGCCCGCTCGCCACGAGGTTCTGCACCCGGCAGGCGATCGCCCGGGCGAGGAGGACCTCGTCGTCGCTGCGCGTCGCGGCGGCGAGCAGGGCGTCCGCCCGGTCCCGGATCTCCTGCGGCCCGGCCTCGGCGAGGGCGGCGCTGAGCAGCCGGCAGTCGAGCAGCTGCACGTGCACCTCGGGCCAGCCGCGCCGTTCGGCCTGCTCGGCCCAGCGCTCCAGCCGGACGACGGTCGGGCCCTGGTCGCGCAGGATCTGCAGGTTCTCCAGGGCGAGGTGGGAGGCGACCCACGCCTCGTACCGGTCCTCCGGCAGGTCGTCGGGCAGGTCGTCGGCGAGCGCGTCGGCGCGACCCCGCGGCTGCACGGACATCGACCTCCTCGCCTCCCCGCGACAGTCCTGCCACCGGGGCCGCGAGCCTACGACGCGCGGCTGTGCTCCGTCCGGGCCCGGACGATCATGCCAGGTCGACGATCACCGGTGCGTGGTCGCTCGCCCCCTTGCCCTTGCGCTCCTCGCGGTCGATGCGGGCGCCGGTGACCCGGGCGGCGAGCGCGGGGGAGCCGAGGACGAAGTCGATGCGCATCCCCTCGCGGCGCGGGAACCGCAGCTGGGTGTAGTCCCAGTAGGTGTAGACGCCGGGGCCGGGCGCGTGCGGGCGGACGACGTCCGTGAAGCCCGCGTCGACGACCGCGGCGAACGCCGCACGCTCGGGCGGCGACACGTGCGTCGACGTGGCGAACACCGACATGTCCCAGACGTCGTCGTCCTGCGGGGCGATGTTCCAGTCCCCGACGAGGGCGACCTGGGCGTCCGGCTCCGCGGCGAGCCAGCCGGCGCCGGCGTCCCGCAGCCGGGCCAGCCAGTCGAGCTTGTAGGCCAGGTGCGGGTCGTCGAGGGTGCGCCCGTTCGGCACGTAGAGGCTCCAGACCCGGACGCCGCCGCAGGTGGCGCCGAGCGCCCGCGCCTCGGGCGCGACCGGGTCGCCCCAGCCGGGCATCCCGGGGAAGCCCACGGTCACGTCGGCCAGCCCGACCCGGGACAGGATCGCCACGCCGTTCCACTGCGAGTGCCCGGCGTGGGCGACCTCGTAGCCCAGCCGCTCGAACCGCTCGCGCGGCACCTGCTCGTCCTTGCACTTGGTCTCCTGGAGCGCGACGACGTCGACGTCGCTGCGCTCCAGCCAGGCGACGACCCGGTCGGCCCGGGCTCGCAGGGAGTTGACGTTCCAGGTCGCGAGGCGCACGCCGCGAGGCTACCCGCCGACCCCGACGGTCCCGGACGACCGTGCCAACGATCGTTGGCATCGACGTGTCGACCGTGCGTGATGCGGCCTAGAGTGCGCCCATGCCGACTCCGAGCACCGGTCGCCCCGTCGCCCTCGTCACCGGCGCCACCGCCGGCATCGGCAACGCGTTCGCCCGCCGGCTCGCCGCCGACGGCCACGACCTCGTGCTCGTCGCGCGGGACGCCGTCCGGCTCGGCGAGGTGAAGGAGCAGCTGCGTGCGGCGCACGGCGTCGAGGTCGAGGTCATCTCGGCCGACCTCACCGACCGGGTGCAGCTCGAGCGGGTGGCCGACCGGGTCCGGGACGCCGCCCGGCCGGTCGACGTCCTCGTCAACAACGCCGGCTTCGGGCCCAAGCAGCGGATCCACGAGGGGGACTTGGACGTCGAGGAACGGCTCGTCGCGATCATGGTGACCGCCGTCCTCGTGCTGACCCACGCCGCCCTGCCCGGCATGGTCGCCCGCGGTCGCGGCACGGTCGTCACCGTCTCCTCCGTCGCCGGCTTCATGCCGGGCGGCACGTACTCGGCGGCCAAGGCCTGGGCCACGACGTTCACCGCGTCGGTCGCCGCGCAGACGGCCGGGACGGGCGTGCGGGCCGTCGCGCTGTGCCCCGGCTTCGTCCGCACCGAGTTCCACCAGCGCGCCGGCCTGACGATGACGTCGATGCCGGCCTGGGCCTGGCTCGACGCCGACGCGCTCGTCGACGCCTGCCTGCGGGACGTCGCGAAGGGCAAGGTCGTCAGCGTCCCGAGCGTCCGCTACAAGGCGGCCGTCCTCGCGCTGCGGCACATGCCCCTGGCGCTGCAGCAGCGGATCGGGCGCAACCGGGCGGGTCGTCGGGCGGCGGACAAGGTCTGAGCCCGCCGGGTGCCCCGGGCGGTCACCGAACGCATCGCGACGGCGCCCCGGAACGGCGTGTCGGCGACGGGATGTGATCGATCTCAGGTGTTCGTCGTAAAGGTCCGGAACTCTCCATCACCCAGCGGGTGCATGGCGTAACGTCCCGCTCACTGCAGGCGCTGTGTCCTACGAGGACGCGGCGTAGCGCTCTGAGCAGGCAGGGCATCCGGGGAGGGCGGACGACGGTGGCACCACGAGGTCGGACCCGGCGGGCCCGCGTCGTCGCCGCCGTGTGCCTCGGTGTCGTGGCCCTCACGGGTGCCGGCCCCGCCGCCCCGGACCGTGCCGCCCCGGACCGCTCCGCCGCCGCGCCGTCCGCCGCCTCGGTCCGGCTCGTCGTCCTCGCGACGGGCCCGGTCGCGGACGCCGAGCGCGCCGTCCGCGCCGCAGGCGCGCGGGTGGTCGCCGTCCAGCACGCGGTGGGCTCGGTCGTCGCCGACGTCCCCGCGGCCCGGGCGGGGGACGTCGCGGCGCGCATCGCGGCCGCCCCCGGCGTCGGGTCCGTGTCGCCGGACCGCACCCTCCGGGCGATGTCGCTCGGCACCGACTCCGCCGGGCAACGGGGTTCGATGAAGCTCGTCGCCGACGTCGTCGGGGCCCGGCCGCTGTGGCGGCGCGGCATCACCGGCGCGGGGGTCGGCGTCGCGCTCATCGACACCGGGGTCGCACCGGTCGAGGGCCTGCTCGGCGCGGACAAGGTCGTCGTCGGGCCGGACCTGTCGTTCGAGTCGCAGAACCGCAACCTGCGCAACCTCGACACCTACGGCCACGGCACGCACATGGCCGGGATCATCGCCGGCCGCGAGGGCCCGCGCAGCGACGGCGCGACGTACGCGGCCTCGACCGACCGCTTCCTCGGCGTCGCCCCGGACGCGACGCTCGTGAGCCTCAAGCTCGCCGACCGCTACGGCGCCGTCGACGTCAGCCAGGTCATCGCCGCGATCGACTGGGTCGTCCAGCACCGGGACGACACCGGGGTCCGGATCCGCGTCATCAACCTCTCCTTCGGCACGCCGAGCCAGCAGGCCCCGTGGCAGGACCCGCTCGCCTACGCCGCCGAGGTCGCGACCCGCTACGGCATCACCGTCGTCGCGGCCGCGGGCAACAACGGCGCCAACGGCTACGGCCTCAACGACCCCGCCTACAACCGCAACGTCCTCGCCGTCGGGGCGACGAACACCGTCGGGACCGAGAGCACCGACGACGACCGGGTGCCGTGGTTCTCCGCGCGCCGCGGCGGTGCCGCCTGGTGGCGCACGCCGGACGTCGTCGCCCCCGGCTCGGGCATCGTCAGCCTGCGGGTCCCCGGCAGCTGGATCTCCGACAGCAACCCGGCGGCCCGGGTCGGCCGGTACGGCATCCGCGGCAGCGGGACCTCGCAGTCCGCGGCCGTCGTCAGCGGGGCCGTGGCGCTGCTGCTCCAGCAGCGCCCGTGGCTGCAGCCGGCCCAGGTGAAGTGGCTGCTCATGCAGACGGCCGTCGGTCTGCCGACCGAGGGCGAGGACTCCGAGGGCTCGGGGAGCATCGACGTCGAGCGCGCCGCCGCGACGTGGTGGGTCGGTTCCGCCGAGACGTCCTACGGGCGCGGCCGCGGCTCGCTCGAGCGGGCGCGCGGCGGGATCCACGTGACGGACGGCGACGCGGCGCTGACCGGCGAGCAGGACGTCATGCTCCAGCCGTGGTCGGGGCAGACCGCCTGGCCGACGTCGACGGCGAGCATGTGGTCGTGGGACGGGTCCTGGAACGGCGCCCCGTGGACCGGGACGGGCTTCGCCGCGGACGGCGGCCCGAGCGGCACCTGGACAGGCCGCACCTGGACCGGGCGCACGTGGACCGGGCGCACCTGGTCGGGCCGGACCTGGACGGGGCGGACCTGGACCGACGCGACCTGGGACCCGGCGACCGACGGCTGGGTCGCCTCGACCTGGCCGCCGCAGCAGGACGACGACGAGTTCGCCGGCAAGGTCTGGGGCACCGCCAGCTGGGACGGCCGCTGACCGCCCGCGTGTCCGACCGGCGGGCGCACCCCGTGCGGCGACCCGGGCGCCCCCTAGGGTGAGCACCATGACCGCGACCACCGGATCCGTCGACACCGACCGCGCCGCGCTGCTCGGGCTCGTCAAGGACCTGGCCGTCGTCCACGGCCGGGTCACGCTGTCGAGCGGCCGGGAGGCCGACTACTACGTCGACCTGCGCCGCATCACGCTGCACGCGACCGCCGCCCCGCTCGTCGGCCGGGTCCTGCTCGACCTCGTCTCGGACTGGGACTTCGAGGCGACCGGCGGCCTCACCATGGGCGCCGACCCGGTCGCCGCCGCGATCCTGCACGCCGCCGCCGCGCAGGGCCGCACCGTCGACGCGTTCGTCGTCCGCAAGCAGGGCAAGGCGCACGGCCTCCAGCGCCAGATCGAGGGCCCGGACGTCGCGGGCCGCCGCGTCGTCGCCGTCGAGGACACCTCGACGACGGGCGGGTCCGTCCTCACCGCGGTCGAGGCGCTGCGCGCCGCAGGTGCACTGGTCGTCGGCGTCGCGGTCATCGTCGACCGCGGCACCGGCGCCCGCGAGGCGATCGAGGCGGAGGGGCTGCCCTACCGGGCGGCGTTCGACCTGACCGACCTCGGCCTCGCCGCCCAGTAGAGACCGCTCCGCCCGTGGAACCGGCCGCCGTCGCCGCGCTCGCGGTCCTCGTCGTGCTGCTCGGGGGGACGACGCTGTGGCTGTACGGCGCATACAACGGCCTGCTCGGGCTGCGCCGGCTCGTCGAGCGCACCTGGGAGCAGGTCGACGACGAGCTGCGGCGCCGTCACGACCTCGTGCCGAACCTGCTCGCCGTCGTCCGCGGCCGCACCCGGCCCGCGGACGCCGGGGCCGCCGCGGCCGTCGACACGGTCGTCGCCGCGCTCGCCGCGGCCCGGGCCGCCGGGCCGGCCGTCCCCGAGCGCGCCGCCGCCGAACGTGCGCTCTCCCAGGCGCTCGAGAGCCTCTTCGGGGTCGCCGACCGGCACCCGGCGCTGCGCGCCGAGGAGTCCTACCTCGCGCTGCGCCGCGAGCTCACCGACATCCAGGGCCGGGCGACCGCGGCCCGCCGCCTCTACAACGCCAACGTCTCCCGGCTCGACACCCGCCGGGCGACCTTCCCGGCCGGGGTCGTCGCCCGGCTCGTCGGCGTCCGGCACGCGGAGGCCGCGGGCTCGCTGAGCGCCGACCCGCGGACCGCCGGGATCGACGTCCACGGCGGCGCCTGAGGCCGGGACCGGCTCAGGGGCGCGGGTTCGGGCGCAGCGTCCGGTTCTCGGCCGGTTCGGCGATCTCGGCGCGGAACGGGCTCGCCGGGTAGGTGCCGAGGACCCGCAGGTACGCCGAGAAGAACGCGAGCTCCTCGAGGGCGAGCGCGAGCGGGGTGTCCTTCGGGTGGCCCTCGACGTCGGCGTAGAACTGCGTCGCGAAGAACGTGCCGCCGAGCTGGTAGCTCTCGAGCTTCGTCATGTTGACGCCGTTCGTCGCGAAGCCGCCCATCGCCTTGTAGAGCGCGGCCGGCACGTTCCGGACCCGGAAGACGAACGTCGTGATGACGGGCCCGTCGGACTGCGGCGGCTCGTGCGGCTCGCGGGCGAGGACGACGAACCGGGTCGTGTTGTGGTGCTCGTCCTCGACGTCCTCGGCGAGGATCTCCAGGCCGTAGAGCTCCGCGGCGATCCGGGGCGCGAGCGCGGCGACCGTCGGGTCGCCCAGGGCCGCGACCTCGCGGGCGGCGCCCGCGGTGTCGTCCGCGACGATCGCGCGCCAGCCGTGCTCGCGGATGAGCCGGCGGCACTGGCCGAGCGCGTGGGTGTGGCTGCGCACCGTCCGGACCTGGTCGATCGTCGTCCCCGGCACGACCATGAGCTGGAAGTGGATCGGCATGAAGTGCTCGCCGACGATGTGCAGCCCCGAGTCGGGCAGCAGGTGGTGGATGTCCGCGACCCGGCCGGCGATCGAGTTCTCGATGGGGATCATCGCGAGGTCGACGTCCCCGCTCGTCATCGCGGCGAAGGCGTCCTCGAACGTCGCGCACGGCACGGTCTCGAGGCCGGGGTAGACCTCACGGGCCGCGGCGTCGGAGTTCGCGCCCGGCTCGCCCTGGTAGGCGATCCGGGTCGGCGCGGCGCTGCCGCCGTCGTTCTCGGGCTCGTTCTCTGGCACGGACGGACAGCCTACGGCGCGTGCCGCTCGCCCGTGGCGGCGTCCGCAGGGCGGTCACGGCGGCGACGGGCCCAGCCGACGAGGGGGACGACGAACGAGGCGAGGATCGCCACCCCGGCGACGACGTAGGCGGCCCACTTGACCGCCGGTACCGAGTGGCCGACGTAGCCGAGCACCACGAGGCCGCTGCCCCAGACCGCTGCCCCGACGAGGTTCGCCGAGAGGAAGCGCGGGTAGCTCATCCGCCCGATGCCGGCGACGATCGGCGTGAAGGTCCGCACCCAGGGGATGAACCGGGCGACGACGACCGCCCACCAGCCGTGCCGCTCGTAGAACCGCTCGGCGCGCTCGACGTGCCGCGCCGCCCGGCCGGCCCGGCGCAGCAGCCAGGGCCGGCCGAGCCGGCGGCCGGACCAGTAGCCCACGGCATCCCCGGCGACCGCGGCGACGAAGACGCCCCCGGCGAGCACCGGCAGGGAGAGCCCTGTGCCGGGCTCCGCCGCGAGCAGCCCGGCGGTGAAGAGCACCGAGTCCCCGGGCAGGAAGAACCCGACGAGCAGCCCGGACTCGACGAAGACGAGCGTGAAGAGGACGACGTACACCGCACCCGCGGACAGGTTCTCGATGTCGGTGAGGCCGGAGAGCCACTCGGACATCAGGACCGCCCCGCTGCCGTGGTCGGGGCGTCCGGACCGTCGTCCGGCCCGTCCGGCTCGTCGTCCGGCCCGTCCGGCCCGTCGTCGGTGCCGCCGGCCGGGGGCAGCGCCGGGGCGACGACCCAGTAGCCGTGGTAGTCCATTGCGCCCTCGGGGACCTCGGAGCGGGCCGAGTAGGGCTCGAGCAGGTCGCTCACGGCGTCGGCGAGCGAGCGCGCCTCGGCCGGCGTGAGCCGCAGCCCGGTCATGAGGAAGGCGCTCGGCCGGTCGTTGTCCGGGCCGTGGGCGTGCCGGTAGGCGCGCGCGGCCTCGAGCTCGGCCCGCAGCTGGTCGGTCATCCGGCCGAAGAGCACCTGCTCGGCGGCCCGCCCGGCGAGCGTGGACTCGGCGCTGATCCGCATCCCGGTGCCGAGCGCGCGCCAGGGCCGCTCGCGCCCGTCGCCCGTCGCGTCCGCGCGGCCGACGAGCCCGAACCGCTCGAGGGCGCGCAGGTGGTAGCTCATCGCGGACGGCGTGAGCCCCGCCACCCGGGCGCACTCGGTGGCCGTGAGCACGTCGCCGCCGAAGAGCCGCTCGAGGACGGCGACCCGTGCCGGGTGGGCCAGGGCCCGGATCGCCCGCGGGTCGGAGACGACGATGTCGCCGTCCTCGGTCCGCCGCTGCCCCACCTGCGCAGGGTACGACGGCGTCCGCGTCACGACCCGGCGGCGGGCCGCGGGCTCCCTGCCGGGCCTTGCGGAAGACATATCTGAAAGAGTACCTTCACAAATTATGAAACACATGCTTGAGAACTCGCTCTGGCGGCACCGGGACCTGCGGCTCGCCGCGGCCGGCCGGTCGGCGTCCTTCCTCGGCGACGAGGTCGCGACGATCGCCCTGACGCTCTACGCCTTCGACGCAGGCTGGGGCGCGACCGGGGTCGCCGCCGTCCTCGTCGCCGCGGCCCTGCCGCTCGCGGTCGGGGCGCCGCTCGCGGGCCGGCTCGTCGACCGGGTCGACTCCCGGCGTGCGACGACGCTCGCGGCGCTCTGGCAGGGCCTGTGCGCGTCCGGGGCGCTCGTCGTCCTCGTCGCGGGCGACCCGGCCTCGCCCGTCACGGCCGCGGCACTGCTGGGCCTCGTCGTCGCCCTCGGTGCCGGGCAGGCGGTCTCAGGGCCGGCGTGGCAGGCGCTCGTGCCGCACCTCGTGCCGGCCGACGAGGTGCCGCGGGCGGTCGCCCTGCTGCAGTCGACGACGACGCTCGCCGGCGTCGCGGGGCCGGCCGTCGGCGGCCTGCTCGTCGCGGGCGGCGGGGTCGCCGGCGCGCTCGCCGTCGACGCCGTGAGCTTCGGGGTGCTCGCCGTCGCCGCCCGCGCCGTCGCCACCGTGCGCCGGCCCGGTCCCGCCGCGGGCGGCGGGGGGACCTGGGCGGGCTACGCGCTGCTGCGCGACGACCGCGTCCTCGGGACCCTCGTCGCCGGGCTCGTCGCGATGATCGTCGTCCTCCAGGTCGTCGTCGTCCTCGACGTCCTCCTCGTGCGGGACGTCCTCGGTGCGGGCCCGGCCGGCTACGGGGTCGTCAACGCGCTCTTCGCCGCCGCGATGGTCGTCGGCGCGCTCGGGGCCGGCCGCTGGTGCGCGCCGCGGGCCCAGGTCGGGGTCGTCGTGGGCTCCGTCGCGGCGATCGCCGGGCTCGTCGTGCTCGGCGGCGTGGCCCCGTCGCTCGGCTGGTTCGCCCTGGCGCTGGCGGGCATCGGCCTCGGCAACGGTGCGCTCAACGTCGCGTTCGGCGCCTTGCTCGCGGGCCGGGTGCCGGACGCCGTCCGGGGGCGGGTCTTCGCGGCCGTCACCGGTGCGACGCAGACGGCGTCCATCGGGGGGATGGCGCTCGGCGGCGTGGTCGGCGGGCTCGTCGACGTCCGCACCGCCTGGGTCGCGGCGGGCGCGGCAGGTCTGGCCGTGAGCGCCGTCGTCGCCGCGGCGACCCTGCGCTCGGTGCGCCGGCCCGGTGTGACCGGCGGGGCGGGTGTTGTGACTAATGCTGTGACGTTAGAGTCAAGTCCGACCGCACGGACAGATCGGCCCGCACCGGGCCCGGTACGGACAGGGGCACCGGCACGTGGGGAAGAGCAGCGTCTGGCGGCATCGTGACCTGCGGATCGCGGTCGTCGGCAAGTCGGTCTCCTACCTCGGGGACGACCTGGCCGCCATCGCGCTGACGCTCTTCGCGTACGACGCCGGCTGGGGCACCCCGGGGGTCGCCGCCCTCATCGGCGCCACCGCGCTGCCGTGGGCCGTCGGTGCGCCGCTCGCAGGCCGCTACGTCGACCGGACCGACTCGCGACGGGCCACGGTGGTGACGGCCGCCGTCCAGGTCGTCCTCGCTCTCGCCGCCGCGGCGCTCGTCGCCTTCGCCCCGGCCCGGTCCCCGTTCACGCTGGCCGCCCTCGTCGCGCTCGTCGCGCTCATGGCCCTCGCCCAGGTCGTCGCGAGCCCGGCCTGGCAGGCGCTGCTGCCGCACCTCGTCCCGGACGACGAGGTGTCCCGGGCGATCGGCCTCAGCCAGGCCGGGACGGCGGCCGCGACGGTCGCCGCCCCGGCGCTCGCCGGGGTGCTCGTCGGCACGGTGGGGGTCGCGAGCGCGCTGCTCGTCAACGCCGCGACGTTCCTCGTGCTCGTCGTCATGGCCCGGGCCGTCCGCGTCGTGCGGCGTCCCGAGCCGGGTGCGGGCGGCGACAGCGCCTGGGCGGGGCTGGCCCTCATCCGGGCCGACGCCCTGTTCTCCGCGCTGCTCGGCGGGATCCTCGTCATCCTGCTCGTCATCCAGGTCGTCTCGGTCGTCGACGTGTTCCTCGTCCGGGACGTCTTCGGCGCCGGGCCGACCACGTACGGGCTCGTGACGGGTGTGCTCGCCGGCGCCGGCCTCGTCGGTGCGCTCGTCGCCGGCCGCGCGGCCACCGTCCGGGCGCAGGCCTGGGGCATCGTCGGGTCGCTCGTCGTCGTCTCGGCGCTCACGACGCTCGCCGGCCTGGCCCCGGGGCTGGCCTGGGTCGCGGTCGCCTTCGGCGGGATCGGGCTCGGCTTCGGGGCGCTCAACGTCTACGTCGGGTCGTTCACCGTGGCCCGGACCTCGGACGCCGTGCGCGGCCGGGCGTTCGCCGCGGTCGCGGGCACCACGCAGCTCGCGAGCGTCGTCGGGCTGGGGCTCGCCGCGTTCCTCGGGAGCGCGCTGGGCCCGCGGACGGCGTTCGTCGGCTCGGGCGTCGCCGGGGCCGTCGTGTGCGTCGTCGTCGCCGCGGTGGTCCTCGGCGCGCTCCGGACGGCGGGTGCCGGCGGCGGCGCGCCGGCCGAACCTGGTGAGCCTGCCGAGCCTGCCGAGGCCGCCGAGCCGGCCGAAGCGGTCGGGGCACCCGCGGGCACAGCTCCGGACACCGACCCGGACGCCGAGCCGGACGCTGAGCCGGACGCCGACCCGGACGCCGACCCCGACGCCGAGCCCGCCGTCCCGCTGCGCCCCGTCGGCGCCGACCTCGTGGGCGACCCGCGGGCGGTCCTCGACCGGCTGCGACGCGGCTGACGCAACGTCCCGGACGCGTCGGGCGTCTCCCGGGGTGCAGGTGTCCGGCCGCCCTCGAGGCGGCCGGACGCCTGACCAGTGGCCGTCCGCGGACTCGAACCGCGGGCCGTCCCGGGCGGGAGGCAGCTTCGAGATGGTCGTTTCTCGACGGGAGTTCTTTCTCCGCTGGACCTCTACGGCCTCCTCCGACGCTAGTCCGCCCGGCCCGGCCGCCGGAACGCGCGAAGGTCCCCGCCCGGGGTACCGTCGGCTGTCTGGTCCGTCACTCCGGCTCGACGGGCACCCAGAGCTCGGCCCGCGCCGTCGCGCCGTCCGCCGACAGCTCGTTGCGGAGCATCTCCGGCCCCGGCCTGCTGCGCCACGGGTTCGACGGGAACCACTGGGTGAAGACGTCCCGCCACAGCTCCTGGACCACCGCCGGGAACGGCCCTGACACGGCGAAGACCGCCCACGCCCCGGCCGGCACGTCGAGGCTGTCGAGCCCGGCCTCGTCGGGGCCCGGACCGCCGTGCCGGGCCGCGGCGAACCAGTAGTCGAGCTCTGTCCCCTCGCTGCGCTCCGCGCCGAGACCGTCGCTGACGTTCAGCTGCCCGGCCGGCTCGCCGTCCGCGAGCCCTGCGACCTGCTCGCGCACCTGCGGCGGCAGACCGCGCAGGAAGGCGACGATCGCCGGGTTCATCCCCTCGTGCACGAGCGGGACCCGGGCCCGCACCCCGACGAGCCGGAACGGCCCGGGCTCCGTGATCCGGTACTCCATGACGGCACTCCCTTCGACGACGACGCGGAAGGAGAGCCGCTGCTGCGCCCGCAGGGCCGCCCCGGTCCGGCGCGCCTCGCCCGGCGTGACGCCGTGCACGGCCCGGAACGCCCGGCCGAACCCCTCGGCGGACCCGTACCCGAACCGCACGGCGATGTCGAGCAGTGGCTCGTCCCCGGCGAGCACGGCCGCACCGGCGAGGGTGGCGCGCCGGCGCCGGACGTACTCCCCGAGCGGCATCCCGGCGAGCGCCGAGAACATCCGCCGCAGGTGGTGCTCCGACGTGGCCGCCGCCCGTGCGAGCGCGGCGACGTCCGGGTCCTGCCCCGGGTGCGTCGTGAGTCGCCGCTCGAGCTCGTCGAGCGCCGCGTTGAGCCGGTCCGGCATCGTGCTCCCCTTCCCTGACCCCTCGACGCTAGGCCCGGGGCGCGGCCGGCGGCCCGACCGTGCCGGTGCGGCTCGCGTCGGTGGCCCGTCCGGTCAGGGCACGTCCGCGCGCAGCCGCCCGACGAGGTCGGTGACGACGGCCCGCAGGTCGCCGCCGTGCGCCGCGGCGACGGCGCGCTGCCTGATGTACGACGCGCCCTCGGCGACGAGTGCGGCGACGTCCTCCAGCTCGGCGGTGCAGCCGAGCCGGCGGGCCACCGGGGCGAGCCGCTCGACGAGGTCGAGGACGTCGTCCGTGACGAGCCGTTCGGTGCCCTTCGCGTCGAGGACGACGATCGCGTCGGTGCCGTAGCGCGCCGCCCGCCACTTGTTCTCCTGGACGTGCCACGGCGGCAGCGGCGCCGGCAGCGTGCCCTCGCGCCAGCGGTCGCAGGCCTCGACGACGAGGCAGTGCGTCAGCGCAGCGATCGCCGTCACCTCGCGCAGCGTCGGGACGCCGTCCGCGACCCGGACCTCGAGCGTGCCGAGGTGCGGCGCCGGGCGCAGGTCCCAGCGCAGCTCCCCGAGCTCGTCGATGACGCCGGTCGTGAAGACGTCGTCGAGGTAGGCCTCGTACTGCTCCCACGTGGCGAACTGGAACGGCAGCCCGGCCGTCGGCAGCTGCTGGAACATCAGGGCCCGGTTGCTCGCGTACCCGGTGTCGATGCCCGCCCAGAACGGCGACGACGCCGACAGCGCCTGCAGGTGCGGGTGGTAGGCGAGCATCGCCGAGAGGACCGGCAGGACGGCGTCCCGGTGCGGCATCCCGACGTGCACATGGACGCCGTAGATGAGCATCTGCCGGCCCCACCACTGGGTGCGGTCGATGAGGGTCGCGTAGCGCGGGCCCTCGGCGACGAGCTGGTCCTGCCAGGCGGCGAAGGGGTGCGTCCCGGCGCTGAAGAGCTCGACGCCGAGGCCGTCGGTGACCCCGCGGACCTCGGCGAGGCTGCCCGCGAGGTCGGCCCGGGCCTCGGCGGCGTTCGCGCAGATCCCGGTGACGAGCTCGACGGTGTTGAGCAGGAGCTCCTGCTTGATCCGCGGGTGCCCGGGGCTGCCGTCCGGGCCGGGGAGCGCCGCGAGGACGGTGTCGGCGAGCTGGACGAGGTCTCCCGTCCCGGCGTCGACGAGGCCGAGCTCCCATTCGACGCCGAGGGTCGGGGCGGGGGACGGGGTGAAGTCGACGTGCACCACGGCAAGATCCTTCCTGACTCGCTCGGTCCAGTTTGGCAGGTCCCGGCCGAGGTCCCCCGGACGGCGCATCCGGGGCCGCTCCCGACCCGTTCGGCCCCGTACGACGGTGGCTCGCGGATGAACACGGTGAACGAACGGTGAACACAAGTCGAAAAGGGACTCTCGCCTCTTCTTACGGGCACACAACTGCGGGATAACGATGACGAACGATGTGCGCCGCCGGGCTCCACCCTGCACGTCACCGCTTCGCCCCTCCCTGCCTCGCCGCCCCTACCCGGAGGTTCCGGTGGACCTGGTCCTGCTCAGCGTCATCGCTGTCGTCGCCCTGGCACTCCTCTTCGACTTCTCGAACGGCTTCCACGACGCGGCCAACTCGATCGCCACCGTCGTGGCCACGAAGGTCATGTCCGCGCGGATGGCCGTCTGGTTCTCCGCGTTCTTCAACTTCGCCGCCTTCTTCTTCGTCGGCACCGCCGTGGCCAACACGGTCGCCAAGGTCGTCAAGCCGGGCATGGAAGGGGTCGGCGTCGTCTTCGCCGCCCTCCTCGCCGCGATCGCCTGGAACTACGCGACCTGGTTCGTCGGCATGCCGTCCTCCTCGAGCCACGCGATCATCGGCGGCCTCATCGGTGCCGGCCTCGCGGCCGGGGGCACGGACGCGGTCGACTGGAGCAACGTCAAGAAGGTCGCCTTCGCGATCGTCCTGTCGCCGGCCGTCGCGCTGAGCGTCGCCGTCCTCGCCACCGGGCTCGTCATCCTGCTCCAGAAGGCCACCGGCTGGGGGGACGACGCCAAGCCGTTCAAGGGCCTGCAGCTCGTCTCCGCGGCGGCGGTGTCCTTCGGTCACGGTGCCAACGACGCGCAGAAGACCATGGGTGTCATCGCGACCCTGCTCGTCGGTGCCGGCTACCTGTCGACCGACGACCCGGCGAACATCTCGGTCCCGACCTGGGTCGCGCTCCTCGCGTACGGCGCGATCGCGGCCGGCACGGTCTGGGGCGGCTGGCGGATCGTCCACACCATGGGCATGAAGATCACGAACCTCAACGCCCGGACCGGTGTCGCGGCGAACATCGGCGCGACGACGGCGATCTTCGGCGCGACCCAGCTCGGCATCCCGATCTCGACGACGCACGCGGCCGCCTCGTCGGTCGTCGGCGCCGGCATCGGCGGCCGCCGCGGGGTCAACTGGCGGGTCATCGGCGAGATGGTCGTCGCGTGGATCGTCACCCTGCCGTCGACGGCCGCGATCGCCTGGCTCGCCTTCGAGCTGACGAAGCTGCCCTCGCCGGTCAACGTCATCGTCGTCGGCGCCGTCGTCCTCGGCTTCGGCTCCTGGATCATCTGGGCGATGCGCCACAGCATGGGCCACAAGGAGATCGAGGCCGAGCTCGCGACGACGGCGGGCGCCGTCCTCGAGCCCGAGAAGGCCGCGGCCTGACGGCTGCGCACCACGGCGGCCCGCGCGGCCGCCGCGACGTCCCGGTCCCGGGCACCCCGTGGGGGTGCCCGGGACCTGTTCGTGGGCGAGGATTCACCGGTGACCCCGCCAGCACCCGCCCGCCGGACCTCCGCCGACGTGTGCCTCCAGGGCGGCGCCGAGCTGCGACCCGGCTGCGAGGCGATGGACGCCGCGATGCTCTGGGCGCACGGGCCGGGGCTCGGTCCGGAGGGCCTGGCCCGCCGGGTCGTCGTCGCGCCGTTCGCGGGCCGGCCGGGCCGCGAACGTGCGGTCGCGGGGGCGAACGCGGACGGCTGGTACCGCCGGCTCGGTGCCCGTGAGGTCGACGTCGTCCTCGACGAGGGCCCCGGCTTCGGCGACCTCCTCGCGCGTCTCACCGGGCCGGACGACGGGACCGACGGCACCCCGGACGGGCCGCCGGTCCGGCCGCCGCGCGGCGGCGACCTCCTCGTGCTGCCCGGCGGGTCGCCGTCCCGGCTCCTCGGGGCCCTGGCCCCGCACCGGGACTCGCTCGCGGCAGCGCTGGCCCGAGGCGTCGCCGTGAGCGGCGCCAGCGCCGGCGCGATGGTGCTCTGCCGCTGGACGGTGCTGCCCGAGGGCGGCCGGCCCCGGGTCGTCGAAGGGCTCGGGCTCGTGCCGGTCGACCTCGTGCTCGTGCACTACTCGGGCGGCAGCGGCCGGCTGGACCGGGCCCGGGGCGTCCTGCCGCCCGACCCGGTCGTCCTCGGGCTCCCCGAGCGGTCGGGTGCGGTGCTGCGGCCCGACGGGACCGTCGAGGCCGCCGGGGTCGCCGGCTTCACCCGCCTCGCGGTCTGAGCGACAGTTCGGCGTGGGCCGAAGCGTTCCCGGGCTAGCGTGGCCCGATGGCGGACGACGTGACCCCCGGTCCCGCGGACCTCTCGGTCCCGGCGCGGGCGATGGCCGAGCCGGCCCGCGCCCGGATGCTCGACGCGCTCGTCGACGGCCGGGCCTGGACGGCGTCCGAGCTCGCCCGGGCCGCCGGGGTGGCTGCGTCGACGGCGAGCGGGCATCTCAAGGTCCTCACCGACCACGGGCTCGTCACCGTGACGGCGTCCGGGCGGCACCGGTACTTCGCGCTCGCCGGGCCGGACGTCGCGCGTGCCGTCGAGGCGCTCCAGGCGATCGCGCCGCGGCTGACCGTGCGATCGCTGCGGCAGCAACGGGTCTCGGCCGACCTGCGGGCGGGGCGCACCTGCTACGACCACCTCGCCGGTGACCTCGGGCTGCGCGTCACCGACCTGCTCGTGGACGCCGGCTGCCTGGCCGCCCCCGAGACGGGGCGGGACGTGCCGCTCGCCGACCCGCTGCCGGCGCACCCCGTCGTCGAGCGGTTCGCCGTCGCGGCCGTCGCGACCGCCCCGGCCGGTGGGCGCCGGCCGGTGGCCCGCGGCTGCCTGGACTGGACGGGCCGCCGTCCGCACCTCGCCGGCCGGCTCGGCGCCCACCTGCTCACGGTCTTCCGCGACCGCGGCTGGGTCGAGCCGCGACCCGGGAGCCGGGCGCTGCGGCTCACCGCGACCGGCGCCGAGGTGCTCGCGGCCCTGGAGCGAGCGCTGCTCAGGACCGGTCGGCCGCCGCTGTGACGGCGAGTGCCTGGACGTCGGCGTACGGCACGGCCCGTGGCGGCGCCGCCCCGTCGCGGACGGCGCACGCGGCGTCGACGGCCGCGCGCAGCGCGGCCCGGTAGGGCAGCGACCCGGTGCTCACCCGGCGCACCCCGAGCGCCGCGAGGTCGTCGAGGGTGCGACCCGGGTCGGGGAGCACGTTGAGCGGGACGGGGACCGCCGCCGCCAGGTCGCGGACCTGCGCGTCGGTGAGGGGCCCGGGCACGAAGACCCCGTCCGCCCCCGCGTCGACGTAGGCGAGCGCGCGGGCGAGCGTGTCGTCCACGGGCCCGGGGCCACCGAGCCAGTGCGTGTCGACGCGGGCGTTGACGAAGACGTCCGGGCACCGCCGCCTCACCGCGGCGACCTTCGCGGCGTGCGCCGCGGCCGGCACGAGGACGCCGTCCGTGCTGTCCTCGAGGTTGACCCCGGCGACGCCGAGCGAGCCGACGAGCGCGGCGACCTCGGCCGGGTCGGCGGCGAAGCCGTCCTCGAGGTCGACCGACACCGGGCAGGGCAGGTCGCGCAGCGCGGCCGCGAGGGCGACGACCGCCCCGCGTCCGGCGCGGGCGCCGTCCACGAGCCCGAGCGACGCGCACACCCCCAGGCTCGTCGTCGCGACCGCCGGGAACCCGGCCGCGACGAAGGCCCGCGCCGACGCGACGTCCCACGCGTTGGGCAGCACGAGCGGCCGGGGGCCGTCGTGGAGGACGGCGAAGGCCGTCCGCAGCGTCCGGCGGCCGGTCATCGCAGGGCCGCGATCGCCAGGTGCGGCGCGAGGTCGCGCCCCGGGCAGGCGTGCGGGCCGCGGCCGTACGGCGCGTCCGTCAGGTCGACGAGCACCTCGGTGCCGTCCGGGCCGACCCGTCGCGTCACCGGGACCGGTGGCTCGGGGGAGCCCGTGCGCAGCCGTTCGACGAGCGCGGTCGTCGCGGCATGCGCCTGCACGAGCACGCAGACCCGGGCGGCCGCCTGCTCCGACGGGCCGCCGCACGCGGCGACGAGCCGGTCGGCCGCGGCGTCCGCGGCCGCGGGCACGGGCAGGTGCGGCTGGTAGGCGGCGGCGACGAGGTCGACGTCCGCGAGCAGCGCGCCCGGCAGGCCGAGCGCGTCGAGCACGGCCGCCGTCGGGTGCTGCCCGGCGACCGCCCGGACGTCGAGACCCCCGAGGACGACCTCGACGCTGCGCCGCCGCGCGGTGTGCACCGGCCCGTCGCAGAACCGGACGACGGCGGCCCGCAGCCCGGCCACCCCGCTCGTCGCCGTCGGATCGGGGAGCGGGGGCACCGTGAAGGCGGGGTGGTCGAGGACGTCGCTGCTCACCGTCGGGGCCCCGGTCGGTGTCGTGGGTCGCATGCCGCCATCCTGCGGCCGGAACGCTTCGGCGAGCCCCGAAGCGTGCGGCACTGGCTACCGTGGCGCCATGCTGACGCTGCCCTCCTTCCGCCTCGAGGCCTTCTTCGCGCAGTGGGAGTTCGCCGCGCGCCACCACCTCACGGCCTCCGACGGGCAGACCGTCACGGTCGGCGAGCTCCTCGAGATCGCGGGCACCGACCCGGCCGAGCTGCTCGGCCTCGAGCTCGGGTACGTCCCGACGACGGGGTCCGACGCGTTGCGGGAGGCCGTCGCCTCGACGTTCGCCGGGACGGCGCGCGCCGGCCGGGCGGCCGTCGCACCGGACGACGTGCTCGCCTTCGCCGGCGCCGAGGAGGCGCTGCTCCTCGCGCTCTCCGAGCTGCTCTCGCCGGGCGACCACGCCGTCGTCACGGTGCCGAACTACCAGGCGATGGAGTCGGTGCCGATCGCGACCGGCGCCGAGGTGACCGGGCTGCCGCTGTGGACCGGCTCGGGGGAGTCGCTGCGCTGGACGCTCGACGTCGACCGGGTCCGGGCCGCGCTGCGGCCGACGACGAAGGTCGTCGCGGTCAACGTGCCGAACAACCCGACCGGGTTCGTCCCCGACCACGACTCCTGGCTCGCGCTCGCGGCGCTCTGCGAGGAGCGCGGGATCGTCCTGTTCTCCGACGAGGTCTACCGCGGCGTCGAGGCGGACCCGGCGCGCACCCTGCCGCCCGCCGTCGAGGTCTGCGCGACCGGGATGACCCTCGACGTCACGTCGAAGTCCCTCGGTCTGCCGGGGCTGCGGGTCGGCTGGCTCGTGAGCCGCGACCGCGCCCTGCTCGGGCGGATCGAGGCCCGCAAGCACTGGACGAGCATCTGCAACGCCGGCCCGAGCGAGCTGCTCGCGACCCTCGCCGTCCGCAACGCCGGCGCCCTGCGGGCCCGGCTGCGCACCGTCCTCGACGCGAACGCGAAGACCTTCGACGCGTTCTTCGCCGACCACGCGCAGTGGTTCGACTGGCAGGGCCCGGACGGCGGCTGCGTCGCCTTCCCGCGCTACCGCGGGCCGGACGGCGTCGAGGAGTTCTGCGCGCGGCTGCTCCACGAGCGCGGCGTGCTCCTGCTGCCCGCCTCGCTCTACGCGAGCGACCTCGCGACGGTGCCCGCCGACCGGTTCCGGATCGGCCTGGGCCGCCGCGACCCGGAGCCGGCCCTCGCCGAGGTCGCGGCCTTCCTCGCCGGGCCGGCGTAGCGCGCCCTGCGGGTCAGCGCTCCCGGCGCGGCTTGCCCGTCGCCGTCCGCGGGACGTCGTCGACGACCTCGAGGTCGCGCGGCATCTCGGCCCGGGACAGCCTGGGCCGCAACCACTCCCGCAGCTCCTGCGGGCCGAGCGCGGTCCCGGGCCGGCGGCACGCGGTCGCCGCGAGCCGGGTGCCGAACTCGTCGTCCGGCACCGGCCGGACGACGGCGTCGGCGACGTCCGGGTGGGCCTCGATCGCGGCGAGGACCGGTGCCGGGTAGACGTTCTCGCCGCCCGAGACGACCATCTCGTCGTCCCGCCCGTCGAGGAAGAGCCGGCCGGTGACGTCGACGTGCCCGAGGTCGCCGGTCGGGACCAGCCCGCGGTCCGCGGTCCAGCCGCCGACGAGGACGCGGCCGGTCGTGCCGCGCGGCACCGCCTCGCCCGCGGGGTCGACGACCCGCAGCGTCACCCCGCGCGGCGGCCGGCCGACGGTGCCGGGGGCGGCCCGCAGGTCCGCCGGGGTCGCGAGCGTGGCCCAGGCCGCCTCGGTCGTCCCGAAGAGGTTGAAGACGCGCTCGCCGAAGAGCGCCCGGCCGTCGGTGAGGGTGGACGCCGTGAGCGGGGCTGCCCCGCTGACGACCGCGCGCAGCCGCGGGAGGTGCTGCGGTGCAACGGTCCCGTCCGGGCGGCGGGCCGCGGCCGCCATCCGCCGCAGGTGGATCGGCAGGAGGAACACGGCCCGCGCCTCGTGCTCGGCGACCACCTCGAGGAGGCGCTGCGGCGGCAGCCCGGCGGCGAGGACGACCGGGCAGCCGAGGGCCAGCCCGGCGACGAGGTAGACGAGCCCGTACCCGTGGTGCAGCGGCGCGGCGACGACGACCGGCTCGCCGGTGCGCATCGGGATCCGGGCGAGGTGGGTCGTCAGCGGGCCGACGAGCACCCGCAGCGGCACCTCCCGCGGCACGGCGCGCGGCGTGCCCGTCGTCCCCGACGTCAGCGGCACGACGCGGGGCACCCGGCGCCGCGGCGTCCGGTCGCCGGGGGAGCGCGGCCCCGGGCCGGGCTCCGGTACCGGGGCGCCGTCCGGACCGGGCCGCAGCACCACGCTGACCCCGGCGGTCCGCAGCACCTGCACGCGGCGGTCGGGCGGCAGGTCCGGGGCCAGCATCACGGCGTCCGCACCGGCGAGGGTCGCCCCGACGAGACCGACGACGAGGTGCCGGCCGTCGAGCCGGTCGAGCGCGACCCGGTCGCCGGCCCGGACCCCGTCGGTGCGCAGCCGGCGGCCGAGCGCCTGCGCGCCCGCCATGAGGGCGCCGGCGGTGACCGGGCCCTGCGCGTCGACGACGGCGACCGCCGCGGGGTCGCCCGCCGCGAGCGCGGCCGCCGGCGCGGGGCCGTGCCGGACGACGGCCCGCAGCAGCCGGCCGAGCCGGCGCGGCCCGAGCGCGCCGGTCGCGGCGACCACCCGCAGCGGTTCGGTCGCCCGGGCCAGCCGCACGCCGGCGGTCGCGACGGCCTGCGCGGCGTCCGGGGCCACCCCGGCGGCGAGGACGGCGAGCCGGCCCCACCACGGGTACCAGCGGCCGCGGCGCAGGACGGCCCGGCAGACGACACCGGCCGCCTCGTCGGCGCTCATCGCCGGGAGGTTGCGGTACTGCGCGGTCGGCGCGCTCATCCGGGTGCGGACGAGCCCGAGGTGCACCGTGCTCACCGTGACGCCGTCCGCCCGCAGCTCGGGGGCCGCCGTCCGCAGCCAGATCTCGAAGGCGCCCTTGGAGGACAGGTACGCCGTCCAGCTCGGGGTCGGCAGCCCGAGCCCGACGGTCGACACGTTGACGACGTGCCCGCGACCGCGCTCGCGCATCGACGGCAGCAGGTCCAGGAGCAGCCGGACCGGCCCGAGGTGGTTGACGCCGATGAGCCGCTCGACGTCGTGGAACCGGCCGGCGCTGTCCGCGACGGACCGGCGGATGGAGTGCCCCGCGTTGCTCACGACGACGTCGACCCGGCCGTGCTCGGCGAGGACGGCGGCCGCGAGCGCGCCGACGTCCTCCGGCCGCGCCAGGTCGACCGGGTGGACGTGCGCGGTGCCGCCCGCGGCGACGATCTCGCGCCGGACCTCCTCCAGCCGGCCGCGGGTGCGGGCGACGAGGAGCACCGTCGCGCCGGCGGCCCCGAGCCGGCGGGCGGTCGCGGCGCCGATCCCCTCCGAGGCCCCGGTGACGAGGACGACCCGGCCCCGGACGGCGAGCCGCAGCGCGGCCGCGGACGGCTCCCGGCCCGCGTAGCCGGCGAGCACCCGCAGGGCGTGCCGGACGCCGCGGCCGCGGGAGGCGCTGGTCGTCACGGTCCGCGAGCGTAGGCGTCGCACCGTGCGCCGGTGGGAGCCGATCAGGAAAGTTGTGCGGCCGGTGCAATCCTGTGACCCGGGCCGCGCGTCATGGGGGCATGAGCGATGCCTCGGGGGTGGCGGTGGGGCGTCCTTTCGTGGGGCGGTCCGCGGTGACCCGCGCCGGACGGGACGCCCCGGCAGGACCACCGCAGTGGTCCGCGTCGGACGACTTCGACGCGTTCGTCGCGGCCCGTGCCGGGGCGCTCGTGCGCTCGGCGCGGGGCCTGCTGCGGGACCCGCAGCACGCCGAGGACGTCGTCCAGGACGTGCTCGTCAAGGTGCACCGGCACTGGGACACGATCGTGCGGCAGGAGGTCCCCGACGCCTACGTGCGGCGGATGCTCGTCAACGCGTGCACCTCGTTCTGGCGGCGCGCGGCCCGGCGCGAGCGATCCGTGCCGGACGACGCGCTGTCGCTCGTCGTGGACCGGCGCGGCGCGGCGCCCGACGAGTCGCACCGGGTCGACGAGCGCGAGCTCATGCTCTCCCTGCTGCGCCGGCTGCCCGCCAAGCAGCGCGCCGTCCTCGTCCTGAGGCACTACGAGGGCCTGCCGGACGCCGAGGTCGCCGCCGTCATGGGGACGAGCGTCCAGACCGTCCGGAGCAACGTCCACCGCGGGCTCGCCGCGCTGCGCGTCATGATGACCGAGCACCAGGAGGTGCTGCGATGAGCCGCCGGAACCCCTCGCTCCCGTCCGAGGTCGAGGCCGAGGTCGCCGCCCGGCTCGAACGGGCCCTCGCGGGCGGTCTCGACGACGGGCTCGTCGACGTCGCCCGGCTCGCGAGCCGGACCCGGGCCGGGATCCGCCGGGCGGCCGTGCGCCGCCGGGTCGCGGTCGCCGCGGCGGCCGTCGCCGCCGTCGCGGTGCCGGTCGGGGTGCTCGCGCTCACCCCCGGCGGGACGCGCGCGGTCGGCGTGCCCGCAGGCGAGGGCGGACGTCGCGGGCGTCACCGGGGAG
>NZ_MWLL01000205.1 GCF_002198675.1 Kineosporia sp. R_H_3
TGGCGGCGGGGGTGGCGGCTACTCCGGTGGCGGCGGCTCCCAGGCGCCGGCGGACGACCCGTGGGCGACCGGCCCGTCGGGCGGAGGCGGTGGCGGCGGTTTCGGCGGCTCGCAGGACGAGCCCCCGTTCTGACCGTCACGCGACGGAACTGACCAGTAGCAGATCCCGGCCGGGGCCCGCCCCGGCCACCGACCATCCCGGGCAGGGCCCGGGCTCCTGAGGAGGAGCACCACGATGGCGAAGCCACCCATTCGCAAGCCCAAGAAGAAGCAGAACCCGCTCAAGACCGCGGGCGTGGAGAAGGTGGACTACAAGGACACCAACCTCCTGCGCAAGTTCATCTCCGACCGCGGCAAGATCCGCGCCCGCCGCGTCACCGGTGTCTCGGTGCAGCAGCAGCGCGAGATCGCGAAGGCCGTGAAGAACGCCCGCGAGATGGCTCTGCTCCCGTACTCGAGCTCGGCTCGCTGAGGCAGGGGGACGAACTCATGAAGCTCATCCTCACGCAGGAGGTCACCGGTCTCGGGACCCCGGGCGACGTCGTCGAGGTCAAGGACGGCTACGGCCGGAACTACCTCGTCCCGCGCGGTCTCGCGACCCCGTGGACCAAGGGCGCCGAGAAGCAGATCGCGAGCATCCGCAAGGCACGGTCCGCCCGTGAGATCGCCACCCTCGAGGAGGCGCAGCTCGTCCGCGCCCAGCTCGAGGGCAAGCCGGTCAAGCTGGCGGTCCGGGCCGGCACGAACGGTCGCCTCTTCGGCGCCGTGACGCCGGCCGCCGTCGCGGACGCGGTCATCGCCGTCGGCGGCCCGCAGGTCGACAAGCGCAAGGTCGAGGTCAACCAGCCGATCAAGTCGACCGGTGACTACACGGTCCTCGTCCGCCTCCACCCGGAGGTCCAGGCGAAGGTCCAGCTCCAGGTCGTCGCGGGCTGACACCAGCCCCCGGCCGCACCTGAGGCACCACGCGTCATCACGAAGGGTCCGACCTCCACGGAGGTCGGACCCTTCTGCGTGCGTCAGCGGGTCGCGCCCGTGACCAGCCACGCGTCGGTCCGGGTGCGCAGCCCGAGGAACACGCACCGGGCGACCATGTAGCCGCACGTGAACGTGACCCATAGGGCGACCAGCCCCGGGGTGCCCTCCGGGGCCCGCAGCGTCACCACGAGGGCGAGCGGGGCGTAGATCACGAGCTGGACGACCCCGACCACGGCGAGGTAGCGCCCGTCGCCGGCGCCGATGAGCACCCCGTCGAGGACGAACACGTACCCCGACAACGGCTGGGTCACGGCCGCGACGACGAGGACCGCGAGGAAGGCGTCCCGCGCCCCGGGCTCGAGGGCGAACAGCGGCGGCAGGAGCGGTCGGACGGCGAGCAGCACGAGGCCGAGGACGACCCCGCCCCACAGCCCCCAGCGGACCATCCGGCGGGTCGCCGCGCGGGCGCCGGCGGCGTCGCCGGCCCCGAGCGCGACGCCGGTGAGCGCCTGCGCGGCGATCGCCAGGGCGTCGAGGGCGAGCGCGAGGAGGAACCACACGTTCATCGCGACCTGGTGCGCGGCCAACGCGTCGGGCCCCTTCGCGGTCGCGGCGTACGTCGTCACGAGGAAGGCCCCGCGCAGCGCGAGGGTCCGCACGAGCAGCGGGACGCCGGCGCGCCCGGAGGCGAGGATGCCCGCCCGGTCCGGGCGCAGGGTCGCCGCGTGCCGCCGGGCGCCGCGGACGACGACCACCCCGGTGGCCACCGCCATCGCGATCTGGGTGAGCGCCGTCCCGGCCCCCGACCCGGCGATCCCCAGGCCCAGGCCGTGCACGAGCAGGACGTTGAGGACGGCGTTGACGACGGCGCCCGCGGACGCCACCGCGAGCGGCGTCCGGGTGTCCTGCAGGCCGCGGAGCACCCCGGTCGCGGCGAGCACGACGAGCATCGCGGGCACGCCGGGCAGCGACCAGCGCAGGTAGTCGACGGCCTGGGCGGCGACCTCGGGGGTCGCGCCGAAGAGACCGACGAGCCAGGGCGCGGCGGGCCACGCCAGGGCGGCCGTCGTCACGCCGAGGATCGCGCCGAGCCACATCCCGTCGACACCCTGGGTCAGCGCGGCCCGCAGGTCCCCGGCCCCCACCCGGCGGGCGACCGCCGCCGTCGTCCCGTACGCGAGGAAGACGAAGACGCTCACCGCGGTCGAGAGCACGGCACCGGCGATGCCCAGCCCGGCGAGCGGGACGGTGCCGAGCCGGCCGACGATCGCGGAGTCGGCGAGGAGGAACAGCGGCTCGGCGACGAGGGCGCCGAAGGCCGGGACGGCGAGGCCGAGGATGCGGCGGGCGTCGGCGACGTCCCGCCCCGGTGCCTGTCCGCCGGCCATCCGTCACCCGCTCCCGATGCGTCGGGCGTGACCGCCCGTTCTCCACAGGGCACGGTACGCACCGGCCACCACGAGGTGTCCGGGGACTCTCCGGGCGTCGTCCGACACGCCCGGTCGGCAACACGCCCGACCGCGCGGAGCAGTTCGCGAAGAAGTTTTCCTCCACAGGCCGTGGATCGCGTCCTTGCAGGTCAACGGGTGTGTGACCACGTGATCAGAGGCCTCGGTCAACAGGGTTGTCCACAAGGTGTGGACCTAACCCCCAGGTTGTCCACCTGTCGTCCACAGACATGCCCGGCGTCGTCCACAGGTGGCACCCGGAGCCGCTTGGGACGCGGCCGCGGAGGGCCTAGGTTGCGGTGCGCACCTCCCGCGCCGGCCGGCGGCGGGGCGTGTCGCAGGGGGTCGCCGACTTGTCGGTGGCGCAAGGTAGATCTGTCCGGTGCACCGCCGTCCGGCGGTGCAGCAGGGGTCCGGTCGTGCCGGCTGGTGCGGAAAGAAGGTTGCGTGTCTCTCGCTGACCTCGACATGCCCGGGCGGGCACCTTCGGAGGACTACGGCCGCACGCCGCCGCAGGACATCTCGGCGGAGCAGAGCGTCCTCGGCGGCATGATGCTGTCGAAGGACGCGATCGCGGACGTCGTCGAGCAGCTGCGCTCCATGGACTTCTACCGCCCCGCGCACGAGACGGTCTTCGAGGCCATCACCGACCTCTACTCCCGCGGCGAGCCCGCCGACGCCGTGACGGTCGCCGCCGAGCTGACCCGGCGCGGCGAGCTCGGCCGGATCGGCGGCCACGCCTACCTCCACACGCTCATCTCCTCGGTGCCGACCGCGGCCAACGCCGGCTACTACGCGAAGATCGTCCACGAGCGGGCCATCCTGCGCCGCCTCGTCGCCGCGGGCACCAAGATCGTCCAGCTCGGCTACGCGGCCGAGGGCGGCGACGTCGAGGAGATCGTCAACACCGCGCAGGCGGAGATCTACCAGGTCACCGAGCGCACCCAGAAGGAGGACTACCAGGTCCTCGGCGAGATCATCGAGGGCGCGATCGACGAGATCGAGGCCTCGAGCCACCGCGGGGACGGCCTCACCGGGGTGCCGACCGGCTTCGCCGACCTGGACCGGCTGACGAACGGCCTGCACGGCGGGCAGATGATCGTCATCGCCGCCCGCCCCGCCGTCGGCAAGTCGACGATCGGGCTCGACTTCGTCCGCAGCGCGGCGATCCACCACAACATGTGCTCGGTGATCTTCAGCCTGGAGATGAGCAAGAACGAGATCACCATGCGGCTGCTCTCCGCGGAGGCCCGGATCCCGCTGCAGAACATGCGCAAGGGCACCATGCGCGAGGAGGACTGGACCAGGCTGGCCCGCACGATGGGCGAGGTGAGCGAGGCGCCGCTCTTCATCGACGACAGCCCGAACCTCACGATGATGGAGATCCGCTCCAAGGCCCGCCGGCTCAAGCAGAAGCACGACCTCAAGCTCGTCGTGCTCGACTACCTGCAGCTCATGTCGTCCGGCAAGAAGGTCGAGTCCCGGCAGCAGGAGGTCTCCGAGTTCTCCCGCGCCATCAAGCTCCTCGCGAAGGAGCTCGAGGTGCCGGTCATCGCGCTCAGCCAGCTGAACCGTGGCCCGGAGCAGCGGACCGACAAGCGCCCGATGGTCAGCGACCTGCGTGAGTCGGGCTCCATCGAGCAGGACGCCGACATGGTCATCCTGCTCCACCGCGAGGACATGTACGACAAGGAGTCCCCGCGTGCCGGCGAGGCCGACATCATCGTCGCCAAGCACCGCAACGGCCCGACGGACACCATCACCGTTGCGTTCCAGGGGCACTACTCACGGTTCGTCGACATGGCGGTCTGACGGTCCCGTCCGAGGGCCGGATGAGTAGCGCTACCCCCCTCCGAGGGGGCCCGTGTACCCACAAGGTGGGACCGGGTATCCCCCTGCAGACGGATTTCTGTGGAGATTGCGCGCAACCGGTTGCGGGCACAGTGCGTCACCCGTGATGTTGACGTCGGCGATCCGGAACGCAGCGCGAGGGGTGCTGCTCGGACGCCGTGCTTGGGGGAACGATGCGTACTACTCGACGAGCCCGTACCGGGCTCGCCCTGGTGGTCGCTGCGGCGACCACCGTCCCTGTCCTCGGCCTCGGGAGCCCTGCCTCCGCCGCCTCGGGCTACGACCGCACCAGCGCGAAGGAGGCGACCCGGGTCGACCGGGTGAAGGCGCCGAAGCTCGCCTGGTTCGACTGCGAGGCGATCTTCGGGTCGCCGGGTGCCGAGTGCTCCACGGCCACCCTGCCGCTCGACTACGACAAGCCGAAGGGTGCGACGACCGACGTCGCGCTCCTGCGGATCAAGGCCGCGAAGCCGAAGCAGAAGATCGGCACCCTGTTCCTCAACCCCGGCGGGCCGGGCGGCTCGGGCGTCCAGATCGCCGCCGCCGCGCCGTTCTTCCTCAGCCCGGCGCTGCTCGACCGGTTCGACGTCGTCGGGTTCGACCCGCGCGGCACGAACTTCAGCGACAACGTGCGCTGCTGGCCGAACATCGCCGCGCAGAGCAAGGACCTCGCCGGCCTGAACATCGCCTTCCCGGTCGGCAACAAGGAGAACGCCGCCGCGGTGAAGTCCGCCAAGGCGTGGGGCAAGGCGTGCTCGACGACCGGCCGGCCGCTGTCGGCCTCCATGTCGACCGCCGAGGTCGCGCGTGACATGGACGTCCTTCGCCGCGCCGTCGGCGACAAGAAGCTGAACTTCCTCGGCTTCTCCTACGGCACCTACCTCGGCCAGGCCTACGCGAACATGTTCCCGGACCGGGTGCGCTCGGTCGTCATCGACGGCGTCCTCGACCCCGTCGGCTGGGCCGGCACCCCGAAGACCGCCGGCGTGCCGCAGACGGCGCGGATCAAGTCCGGTGAGGGTGCCGACAAGGCGCTCCACGAGATCCTCGCCCGCTGCGACAAGGCCGGCCCGGACTACTGCGCACTCGCCGGCGTCGGCGACCCGCAGGCCGAGTTCGACAAGCTCGTCGCGAAGGCGAAGAAGGCGCCCATCGAGATCGTCGACCCGCTCGACCCGACGAACCCGTTCGTCTTCACCTACGCCGACATCTACGGGATCCTGCTCAGCTCGCTCTACGACCCGTTCTTCGGCTACGCCGACGTCGACTTCTTCCTCACGGCGGCCGTGACGGGCACCCTGCCCGACGCGACGGTCGAGCAGCGGGCGGCGGCGGTCAAGACCCTGCGTGCGGTCAAGGCCAAGGCCGCGAAGTCGAAGCAGGCCAAGGTCACGGCGGCGCAGCGCAAGGCGTTCGGTGGCTACGCCTTCCCGTACGACAACTCGCCCGAGGCGTTCGCCGCGGTCCTGTGCACGGACGGCCTCAACCCGAAGAGCGCGGCCAACTGGCCGGCCTACTCGGCGGCGGCCGCGAAGAAGGCGCCCGGCTTCGGTCCGCTGTGGACCTGGGGCTCGGCCCAGTGCGCGTCGAACACGTGGACCGCGCAGGACGAGGACCGGTACGCCGGGCCGTTCACGCGGCGCACCGTCAAGCCGGTGCTCGTCGTCGGCAACTTCTACGACCCGGCGACGAACTACGCCGGCGCCGTGGCGGCGTCCAAGCTGCTGCCGAACAGCCGCCTGCTGAGCAGCGACAGCTTCGGGCACACCGCGTACGGCACGTCGGAGTGCGTCACCGCCGGCGTCGACAAGTACCTGCTCACGGGTGCGCTGCCGGCGCGGGGCACGCTCTGCGTGGGTCCGCAGCCGTTCGCGGACCCGCTGGCGCCGCCGGCGGCGGCCAAGGTGCAGGGGGTCTCCCCGCAGGCACCGATGCCGTCCTCGAAGGCGACGCCGTCCACGCGTTCTGGCGCCAAGCCGGCTCCGATCGCGCCGTTCGTGCCGGGCGGTCTCGGCTGACGCCGACCTGACCGACCCGTCCGAGCACCTGCTCGACAGCGGTGCCCCGCAGGACCTCGTCCTGCGGGGCACCGCTGCGTCACCCCTGATTTCGTCACCCCGACGGGCTAAGCCTCGCGGGCCCGGTGGTCGATGGCAGAGGAGGCGAGGACGCACCGTCCCGCCGTCGGCCGACGTCCAGATGCGGAGTCAGCGGTGCACGTGATCCGGGTGCTCGTCGTGGACGGCTCCCGGACGGCCCGGACGGCGACCGCGGAGACGCTCGCGACCGACCCCGGGGTCGAGGTCGTCGGCACCGCGGACACCGGGCCGATGGCCTTCGCGAAGACCGCGACGCTCAAGCCGGACGTCGTCACCCTCGACAGCGAGGTCAACGACGGCGACCTCGTGCGGACGGTCAAGGCGCTGCGGAGCACGCACCCCTCGGTCGTCGTCGTCCTCGTCGCGAGCCCGACCGACGCCGGGACCCGGACCACGGTCGAGGCGCTCGACGCCGGGATCGCCGACTACGTGACGGGTCCCGCCGAGCCACGCACCGCGGTCGCCGTCCAGAAGATGGTGCTGGCGCACCTGCTGCCCAGGGTCAAGGCGCTCACCGGCCTGGCCCCGCCCGTCCCCCGCCGACGGCGTCCCGAGCTGCCGCCGGCAGTCGCCGCCAGCGGCAGCTCGGGACG
>NZ_MWLL01000206.1 GCF_002198675.1 Kineosporia sp. R_H_3
CCGACACCCGGGGCCCGGGGTGTCGGGGGGTCAGACCGTCGCTGCGGCCGGTGCCTTGTCGTCGTCCGCGCGCTTCACCGCGGCGAGGAGCATCTGGGCGACGTCGACGACCTCGACCTCGTCGGACGCGTTGCCCGCCGCCTGCTGGGTGGTGAGGCCGTCGGAGAGCATGACGCGGCAGAACGGGCAGGCGACGGCGATCTTGTCGGCGCCGGTCGCGACGGCCTCCTCGGTGCGGTTGGAGTTGATCCGCTGGCCGAGCTTCTCCTCCATCCACATCCGGGCCCCGCCCGCGCCGCAGCAGAACGAGCGGTTGGAGTTGCGCGGCATCTCCTCGAGCGTGACGCCGGGCAGGGCGCCGATGAGCTCGCGGGGCGGGGTGTAGACCCCGTTGTGCCGGCCGATGTAGCACGGGTCGTGGTACGTGACCTTCGCGCCGCCGGTCGGGGCGGCGGCCCCGGCCGCGGGCGCCTTGGGTGCGTCGACGGACGCCTTCGACAGCGGCGCCACCGGCAGCAGCCGGCGCTCGCGGACGAGCTTGTTGAGCAGCTGGGTGTGGTGGACGACCTCGTAGCTGCCGCCGAGCTGCGGGTACTCGTTCTTCAGGGTGTTGAAGCAGTGCGCGCACGAGACGACGACCTTCGTCGCCTTGACCTCGTTGAGCATCTCGACGTTCGCCTGGGCGAGCATCTGGAAGAGGAACTCGTTGCCGGAGCGGCGCGCCGGGTCACCGGTGCAGCCCTCGCCGTCACCGAGGACGGCGAACGTCACCCCGGCCGTGTTCAGCAGCTCGGCGATCGCCCGCGTCGTCTTCTTCTGCCGGTCCTCGAAGGCACCGGCGCAGCCGACCCAGAACAGGTACTCGACCTCGGACAGGTCCTCGACGTCCGTGCCGACCTGCTTGACCTCGAACGGCAGGCCCTTGGCCCAGTCCATCCGCAGCCGCGGGCTCATGCCCCAGGGGTTGGAGTTCTTCTCGAGGTTCTTGAAGAGGCCGCCCAGCTCGCTGGGGAACGCGGACTCGATGAGCACCTGGTTGCGGCGCATGTCGACGATGTGGTCGACGTGCTCGATGTCGACCGGGCACTGCTCGACGCAGGCGCCGCACGTCGTGCACGACCACAGCACGTCGGGGTCGATGACGCCGAGCCCCTCGGCACCCTCGCCGCCGGGGTTGTACGCGCGCAGGACGTCGCCGCTCTCGGCCCAGCCGGTGTCACCGACGAGCGGGCGGGCGGCGGCGATCTTCGTCGCGGCGTCGAGCGCGTCGCGCTGCTCCGCGCCGCCCGGGGTCTGGGCGGCGAGCAGCCACGGCGCCTTCGCGTGCGCGTGGTCGCGCAGCGCGAGGATCGCGAGCTTGGGGGAGAGCGGCTTGTCGGTGTTCCAGGCCGGGCACTGGGACTGGCAGCGGCCGCACTCGGTGCACGTCGTGAAGTCGAGCAGGCCCTTCCAGGTGAAGTCCTCGACCTTGCCGACGCCGAGGGCGTCGTCCTCGTCGAGCTCGTCCATCTGCTCGAAGTCGAGCGGGGCGCCCTTGACCATGACCGGCTGGAGGGCACCGAGCGAGGTGACGAGGCCGCGCTCGGGGTCCTTGCCCGGGTGCCGCTTGAACCAGATGTTCGGGAACGCCAGGAACCGGTGCCAGGCGACACCCATCGTCGGCTGCAGCGCGATCGTGATGAACCACGCCATCGAGACGACGATCTTCAGCGCCGCGACGAGGACGATCGCGTTCTCGAGGGCGCCGGCCGAGGCGCCGGAGAAGAGGTTGCCGATCCAGAACGTCAGCGGGAAGTGCACCGCGCCGTGCGCGCTCTCGCCGCCGAGCGCCTGGCCGAGGGCGTACTCGAGCCCGCGCAGGGTGATCACGCAGACGGCGACCGCGGCGATGGTGAACTCGACGTAGTACGCCTGCCAGAACGTCGACCCGAAGAACCGCGAGCGGCGGCCGGCCTCACCGGCGGCGCTGCGCGGGTGCGCCTTCTGCCGGACGACGATGAGCGCCACGATCGCGACGAGGGTCAGCCAGCCGATGATCTCGGTGACCCACTCGTAGACGACCCAGCGGCCGACGAGCGGCAGGGCGAACTCGGGGTCGACGACCTGGCCGTAGGCCGTCACGAGGGTGAAGAACAGCGCCCCGAAGCCGACGAAGACGAGCCAGTGCATGATCCCGACGAGCGGCCACTTGCCGAGCCGGGCGTGCCCGAGGCTCTCGGCGAAGAGGCTGTACGCCCGGGCGCCGGCCTGGCCGCCGCGCGTCGGGTCGGGCTGACCGACCCGGATCACCCGCACGAGGTGGCCGACCGTGCGCGCGAAGAGCGCGACACCGACGACGGACAGCACGGCGATGACCGTGACGACGGCGATCTGCAGGCCGCTCAGTTCCATGGGTCCGACTCTCCCGTCGGGGCAGGGGTGACGTCTCCCGGCGCGCCGGTGGTTCGGGTCACACTACGCACCCGACCAGCGGCGACTGTCGCCGGGGCAGCATCCTACTGGCGGGTAACAACGGGTGTTCCACGAGGTGGCACCGGGCCACCCGGACGACGGTCGGACGGCGGTCAGCCGGCGGTCAGCCGGCGGTCAGCCGGCGGTCGGACGGCGGTCGGACGGCGGTCAGCGCGCGCGGCCGACGGTCTCGGCCGCCGCGTCGGTGGCGTGCACGAGCCGGCCGTGGGACCACGTCGCGAGCACGCCGATCCCGGCCAGGTCGTCGGGGTCGACGCGGTGCGGGTCGCCGTCGCACCAGACGATGTCGGCCGGGGAACCGGGCTCGAGGGTGCCGGCGTCGGCGGCCCCCAGGACGCGCGCGGCGGACGCCGTGCAGGCCGTCAGGGCCTGCGCCACGGTGAGCGCCTCCTCGGGGTGGACCGGCCGGCCGCGGTCGTCGCGCCGGGTCACGGCCGCGTGCACGCCGACGAACGGGTCGGCCGGGACGGCGGGGTGGTCGGAGCTCAGGGCGAGGTCGACCCCGGCGTCGAGCATCGTGCGCAGCGGGAGCAGGCGCAGGGGTGCCGGCACGGGGGTGACCTCCAGGTCGTGCCCGTACACCGCGAGGAAGGCGGGCTGGGTGACGACCGGCACGCCGGCGTCCGCGATGCGGGCCGCGGCGTCCGGGGCGAGGGCCATCGCGTGCTCCAGGCGCAGCGGGACGGCGTCCGCGAGCCCGTGGTCGGCGGCGCGGGCCCGCAGCACGGTCTCGACGGCGCCGTTGCCGACGGCGTGCAGGGCGATCCGGGACCCGGCGTCCGCCGCGAGCCGGACGAGCGCGTCGAGCCGGCCCGCCGCGGGGTAGCGGATCCCGGTGTGCCAGCGGCCGTCGGCCCCGCGGCGCGGGGTGCCGGTGCGCCGGCCGAGGGACCGGGCGAGCGCCCGGTCCGGGCCGAACCCGGCGCGGACGGCGGAGGCGGTCACCCGCGCGAGCTGCCCGGAGGTCATGCACAGGTGGCAGTACTCCCCGCCGTCGACGAGCACCTTCGCCGTGCCCCCGGCGACGAACGCCGGGGTGTCGATCCGGTGCCCGGTGAGGAGCGGGACGGCGTCGACCCCCACTGCGGCCAGCACGGCCCGCAGCCGCGCTGCGGCGGTCGCGGGTGTCGCCGCGTCCCCGATCCGGGTGATGCCGAGCGCGAGCAGCCGCCGGCCGTGCGCGGCGAGGCGCGCGTCGAAGACGTCCGCATCCAGGACGGGTCTCGAGCGCGCCTCGGCGAGGAAGCTCGCCGACTCCAGGAGCACCCCGGTCGCGCGGCCGCGGCGGTCACGGACGATCCGGCCGCCGGGCGGGTCCGGTGTCGTCGCGGTGATGCCGAGCGCCGCCAGCCCCGCCGAGTTGACGACCGACTCGTGGTAGGTCCGCGCGAGCACGTGGAGCGGGCGGTCCGCGGTGACCCGGTCGAGCTCGGCGGCGGTCGGGCTGCGG
This sequence comes from Kineosporia sp. R_H_3, assembly GCF_002198675.1. Classification (GTDB taxonomy): domain Bacteria; phylum Actinomycetota; class Actinomycetes; order Actinomycetales; family Kineosporiaceae; genus R-H-3. Next base: position 3,923 of record NZ_MWLL01000206.1, read on the forward strand.
TGCTCGGCGAGGGCGAGCGGCTCGTAACCGTGGAAGCGCAGCCAGCCGCCGGGCTCCGGCGCCGCCCGGCCGTCGACAGTGCCGTCGACAGTGCCGTCGAGCGTGCCGTCGAGCGTCTCGTCGAGGGTGGCGACGAGCGTGCGCAGCACCGCGAGCAGCCCCGGCACGTCGGGCGCGCAGCGGCGCAGCACCTCGACCATCGGGTCCGCGGCCACGAGGAAGGCGTGCTGGTGCGGGTCGACGAAGGCCGGCAGGACCGCGCCGCCGGGCAGCCGGCGGACCGTGGCCCCCGGAGCGGCGGCGGTGGCCTCGGCGAGGGACCCCGCGGCGGTGACCCGGCCGTCGACGACCGCCACCGCCTCGACGGGGGGCCGGTCGTGCCGGACGTGCACCGGGACCCCGTGCAGGACGAGCGCGCTCACGACGACCTCCTGCCGGGCCGGGCCGGCGGCTGCCCGCCGACGGCCGCGGTGCCTGCGACTGTAGGCAGCCGCGCGGCCGCCGGTCGCCGGACCAAGGTCGCCGCGGTCCGCGCCCGGGCCCCCCGGGCTAACCCGTGACCGGCACCGCGGCGGTGAGCGGGCGGTCCGCGGACGACGGCCCGACGCTCAGCACGAAGTCACCGGGCTCGACGACCCACCGGTGGGTGGCCGCGTCCCAGTGCTCGAAGGCCCTCGGGGCGAGGACGACGTCCACCTCGACCTCCTCGCCGGGGCCGGCCTCGACGGCCGCGAAGCCGGCGAGCCACAGCGGCGGGCGGGCCACGGCCGAGTCGGGGCGGGACAGGTACGCCTGGACGACGGTCCGCCCGGAGCGTGCTCCGCTGTTGCGTACCTGCACGCGGGCGCGCAGGTACGTGCTCGGGCCCTCGGCGTCCGGCGTCACGACCTGCACGCCGGTGTGCTCCCACGTCGTGTAGCCGAGGCCGTGGCCGAACCAGTAGGCGGGCGCCGGGCCGCCGTCGCTGCCCTGGTGGGCCCAGGCGCGGTAGCCGAGGAGCAGGCCCTCGGAGTACTCCAGGACACCGTCGACGGGCGTCGTCGAGAGCACCGGGCAGTCCTCCTGCGCGACCGGCCACGTCGTCGGCAGCCGGCCGCCGGGCTCGCGGCGGCCGAGCAGCACGTCGGCGAGCGCGTCGCCGAACTCCTGGCCGCCGAACCAGCCGAGGAGCACCGCGGGCACCTCGTCGCGCCACGGCAGCAGGACCGGCGCCCCGGCGTTGACGACCACGACCGTCCGCGGGTTCGCGGCGACGACGCGGCGGACGAGCTCGTCCTGGGCGCCCGGCAGGTCGAGGGACGTCCGGTCGAAGCCCTCGCTCTCGACGGCCGCGGTCGTGCCGACGACGACGACCGCGACGTCGGACGACGCCGCCAGCGCCGCGGCCTCCTCGAGGCCGGCGACCGGGTCCGGTACCGGCGGCTCGACGCACAGCTCCGCGACGCACAGCGCACCGTTCATCCGCAGCGGGTCGACGTGGAGCACGACCCGCACCTCGCGGCCGGCCTCGAGCGTGACCGTCGTGGCGGCCTGCGGCGGGGTGACGAAGTGGACGAAGTCCGGCTCGCCGCCGTCCGGGACGACGACCTCGGTCTCGACCGCGACCGCGCCGTCGACCTCGAGCCGGTGCCGGCCGAGACCGCCGGCGGCGACCTGCCAGGCACCGGCCACCTCGGGGGTGAGCAGGGCCTCGATCCGGGCCGTGGCGGCGTCGTGCTCGAGGCCCGGGTCGCCCCAGCCGATCCGGCCGAACCGGCGGTGCTCGCTCGCGAGGTCCGCGCCGTCCGCCCCGACGTAGGTGACCCGGACGCCCGGCTCGCCCGACACCGGGTCCCGTACGAGGGCCGGCTCGGCGTACGCGACGACGTCGCGGGTACGCACGCCCGGGGCGTGCACGACCTCGACCCCGTCGCCGAGGGCGGCGCGCAGGCCGTCGAGCGGGGCGACGGTGTGCGGCGGGTAGACCGTCGCGCTGCCGCCGCCCTGGGTGCGGGCCTGCGCGGCGTTCGGTCCGATGACCGCGACCCGGGCCAGGGCCGGCCCGTCGAGCGGGAGCAGCCCCTCGTTGCGGACGAGGACCATGCCCTGCGCGGCCGCGGCGCGGGCCGCGGCACGGACGGCCGGGGCGTCGGGCAGCGGCAGCAGGGCCGGGTCGGCCGGCGGTACCGCCGGGGCGACGCCGTCCAGCGCGCCGACCCGGGCGGCCAGCACGAGGATCCGGCGGACCTTCTCGTCGATCGCGTCCTGCGGGACCTCGCCCGCCTGCACCGCGGCGAGCAGCGCGTCGCCCCAGGGCCCGGTCGGGCCGGGCATCGCGAGGTCGAGCGCGGCGCGCGCGGACTCCGCGGTCGACCGGACGGCGGTCCAGTCGCTCATGACGAGGCCGTCGAAGCCCCACTCGCCCTTGAGCGGCTCGGCGAGCAGGTCGCTCTCGGTGAGGGTGACGCCGTCCACCTTGTTGTACGACGCCATGACCGCCCACGGCCGCGCGGCGGCGACGATGTGCTCGAACGGTGCGAGGTAGACCTCGCGCAGCGTCCGCTCGTCCATCCGGACGTCGACCGTCATCCGGTCGGTCTCGGAGTCGTTGGCGACGTAGTGCTTGACGGTCGCGGCGACCCCGCCGGCCTGGACGCCGCGGACGAACGCCGAGCCGACCCGGGCGGTGAGCAGCGGGTCCTCGGAGAAGCACTCGAAGTGCCGGCCGCCGAGCGGGCTGCGGTGCAGGTTGACCGTCGGGGCGAGCAGGACGTCGACGCCCTTGCGCCGGCTCTCGCCGGCGAGCAGCAGGCCGAGCCGCTCCACGAGGTCCTCGTCCCAGGTCGCGGCGAGCGCCGTCGGCGAGGGCAGGTTGAGACCGATGTCGCGCTCGTCCCAGGCCTCGCCCCGGACGCCGACCGGCCCGTCCGACGTGACGACCTGGCGCAGGCCGGCGTCGGGGGCGGCGAAGACCCGCCAGTTCGTCTCCCCCTGGAGCAGGCGCACCTTGGTCGCGAGGTCGAGCCGCGCGAGGCGCTCCTCGACGAGGGCGTCGAGGCCCGGGGTGCCGGCGGCGCCGTCGGGGGCGGCGGCCGGCGCGGGGGTCGGAAGTGTGTCCACGACGTAAACGCTCTCACGACACGCCCGGGCGGCCCCGGCAGCACCGCGGACGGCGCGTCCCACGTGTCCGCGCGCCGACCCTGCCGGGCGGATCGCGCGGGCGGATCGCGCGGGCGTAACGGTCCGGCCGCCGGGGACACTCATGGGCATGACGATCCTCATGTACGGCACGACCTGGTGCTCCGACTGCAAGCGGGCCAAGCAGTTCCTCGGCGAGCAGCGGGTGCCGTACGACTTCGTCGACGTGGACGGCGACCCGGCCGGTCGCGCGGTCGTGCAGGCCCACAACGACGGCAAGGACGTCATCCCGACGATCGTCTTCGACGACGGGTCGGTGCTCGTCGAGCCGAGCAACGCCGAGCTCGCCGCCAAGCTCGGCCTGCAGACCACGGCGAAGTACGCGTTCTACGACCTCGTCGTCGTCGGCTCCGGGCCGGCGGGTCTCACCGCGGCGCTCTACGCCGCGCGCGAGGGCCTGTCGGTGCTCGTCGTCGAGCGCGGCGGCGTCGGCGGGCAGGCCGGGGTCACCGAGCGGCTCGACAACTTCCCGGGCTTCCCCGAAGGGGTCACCGGGGCCGAGTTCGCGGACCGGCTGCGCGCGCAGGCCGAGCGGTTCGGCGTCGAGATCCTCGCCGCGCAGGAGGTCACCGGTGTGGGCGTCGACGGGCACTACCGGACGGTGACGACCGGGGACGGCGCCACGTACGCGGCGTTCGCCGTGCTCCTCGCGCTCGGCTCGACGTACCGCCGGCTGGGGATCGACGGCGAGGACGACCTCATCGGTGCCGGGGTGCACTTCTGCGCGACGTGCGACGGCGCCTTCTACCGCGGCAGGCGGGTCGTCGTCATCGGCGGCGGCAACAGCGCCGGCGAGGAGAGCGTCTTCCTCACCCGCTTCGCCGAGCACGTCACGGTGGTCACCCGGGACGCCGCGCTCACGGCGTCCAAGGTCGTCGTGGCCAAGCTCGAGGAGCACCCGTCGATCGACGTCGTCACCGGGGCGACCCCGGTCGGCTTCGCGACGGACGACGCGGGGCGGCTGCGGGCGCTCGTCGTCGAGCGGGCCGGCGGCCGCTCCGAGATCCCTGCGGACGGCGCGTTCGTCTTCATCGGCCTGTCGCCGAACAGCGCCCTCGTCCGCGACCTCGTCGAGGTCGACGGAGCGGGCTTCGTCGTCGCCGACCCGGGTATGCAGACGAGCGTGCCGGGCGTCTTCGTCGCCGGCGACGTGCGCAGCGGCTCCACCAAGCAGGCCGCGAGCGCGGCCGGTGAGGGGGCCGCTGCGGCGCTGGCGGTCCGGCGCTACGTCGAGCCGCTCGCGAGCGGGGTGCGGACGACGCTCGTCGAGGCCGGGGTCTGACGGCCCGCCGCTCCCGGCCGGGCGGCGGTCAGCCCGGCGGCGGGAACGGGGTGCGGAAGGTGAACGCGTGCGCCGTCGGGCCCTCGTCCGCCAGTCGTCCGAGCCGGTCGAGCGCCTCGTCGACGTCGGGACGGTGCCCCTCCGGCACCCACCACAGGGCGGCCGGCGGCCCCTCCCAGGGCGAGAACCACTCGCGCCGGCGGCGCAGGAAGCCTGCGTGGTCGGACCGGAACACGAACTCCCGCAACGGGTCGAGCCCGGTCCACACCGAGAGGTTGACGATGACGAGCGCGTCGTCGCCGACGCGGACGTCGGTGGCGTCGCCGGTCTCGGTCTGCAGCCGCCAGACGAAGCCGGGCGCGGCGTCGGCGAGGGCGTTCACCGGCTCGAGCCCGGCGACGAAGTCCGCGACGGCGGGGTCGTCGAGCGGCGCCACGAGACGGGCCACGTTGACCTGGGCGAGCTCGTGCTCCGCCATCGCTCAGGATCCCTTGCGCCGCCGCCGCACGGCGTTCGCGTCGACGAAACCGCGGTACACCTCGGCGAGCGCGCGGCGCTGCGCGGGGGTCAGCTCGTCCGCGGCCTTGATGGCGTCGAGCAGCGACACCGCCTCCGGCTCGTCGTCCGCGTCCGGCTCGACGTAGCCGGCCTCGGAGTAGAGCGCGTCGGCGGTCGTCGCGAGCGACTCGGCGATCGCGTCGAGCACGGCCTCGCTCGGCTCGCGCAGCCCGCGCTCGATCTGCGACAGGTACGGGTTGGAGATGCCGACGGCGTCGGCGAGCTGGCGCATCGGCAGGGCCGCGAGCTCGCGCTGCCGGCGGATGATCTCGCCGAGCGAGGAGTGCGGGGAGGCGCGGTCGGGCATGGCGCCAGGCTACGTCGTCCGCCGGCCCGGTGGACCGCCGTACTTTCGGCCGATCAGCCCCGGGGCCGGCACTCCTAGCATCGAGGGGTGCGCGACCTCCTCCGCTCCGTGTGGCGCGAGCCCCGGCCCGCCCCGCCGCCGCGGCAACCGGTCGGCCGGGACCGGCTGCTCGTCGCGGTCGTGGTCGTCCTCGTCGGTGCCGAGTGGGCGCTGCGGCCGGACCTGCCGTGGCGGACCTTCTCGGCCGTCGTCCTCGTCGTGCTCGCGCCGACGCTGCTCGTGCGGCGCACCCGGCCGCTGGTGGCCGTCGCCCTCGCCTTCTGGGGGAGCCTGCTCGCGTCCGCCGTCTCCCAGGGCGACGCGCTGCAGAACTACACCGCGGCCGCCCTCCTGCTGCTGCCGTTCGCGCTGTTCCGCTGGGGCTCCGGGCGGGAGGTCGTGCTCGGGTCGTTCGTCATGCTCACCAAGCTGGGCGCGGCAGGCGCGCTGCGGTTCGTCGACCTGCTCGCCGGGGCCGCCGTCCTCGTCGCGGTGTCGGCACTCGGCGCCGCGTCCCGGTACCGCGCCTCGGCCCGGGTCCGCATCCTCGACCGGGTCCGGCTGCTCGAGCGGGAGGCGCTCGCCCGCGACCTGCACGACACCGTCGCGCACCACGTGAGCGCCATGGCGATCCGCGCCCAGGCCGGGATCGCGACCGCCCCGGCCCGCCCCGAGGCCGCGGTCGAGGCCCTGCAGGTCATCGAGGCCGAGGCGGCCCGCACCCTCGCCGAGCTGAGGAGCATGGTCGGTGTGCTGCGCAGCAACGAACCGGCCGCCCTCGTCCCCGCGCCCGGGCTCGGCGACCTGCCGCGCCTGGCCGATCCGGACGGCGGGCCGCGGGTCGACGTCGTCGTGGCCCCCGACGTGGGCGACCTCGCGCCCGGTGTCGGTGCCGCGGTGTTCCGGCTGGCCCAGGAGGCGGTGACGAACGCGCGCCGGCACGCGCGGCGCCCGACCGTCGTCGAGGTCCGGGTCACCGCCGACACGGACGTCGTCCGGCTGCGCGTGCACGACGACGGCGCCGCCGCACCACCACGACGGGCCGACGGCGGCGGGTTCGGCCTCGTCGGGATGGCGGAGCGGGCCCGGCTCCTCGGCGGCACCTGCTCCGCCGGGCCGGACCCGGCCGGCGGCTGGACCGTGACCGCCGTCCTGCCCCGGCCGGTGACGACGTGACCGCGCCCGGGGCCCTGCGGGTCCTCGTCGCGGACGACCAGGAGATCGTCCGCACCGGGCTGCGGATGATCCTCGACGCCCAGCCCGGGATCGAAGTGGTCGGGGAGGCGGCGGACGGCCGGCGGGCCGTCGAGCTCGCGCGCCGGCTGCGCCCGGACGTGTGCCTGTTCGACATCCGGATGCCCGGCCTCGACGGGCTCGAGGCGACCCGGCTCGTCGCCGGGCCGGACGTCGAGGACCCGCTCGCCGTCGTCGTCGTCACGACGTTCGACCTCGACGAGTACGTCTACGGTGCGCTGCGGGCCGGTGCCCGCGGGTTCCTCCTCAAGGACGCCGGCCCGGCGCTGCTCGCCCAGGCGGTGCACGCGGCGGCCGCCGGGGACGCGCTCATCGCGCCGAGCGTCACCGGCCGGCTGCTCGGGGCGTTCGCCGTGGCCGGCCCGGGAGCGACCCCGGCGCAGCCGGTCGAGCCGCTCACCGAGCGCGAGGAGGAGGTGCTCGCGGCGGTGGCGCGCGGCCTGACGAACGCCGAGGTCTGCGACGCCCTGCGGATCTCGCTGAGCACGGTCAAGACGCACGTCGCGAGCCTCATGGCGAAGCTCGGGGCCCGGAACCGCGTCGAGATCGCGATCTGGGCCTACGAGACGGGCCGGGCCGGTGGTGCTGCCGGCCGACGCGGCTGACGCAGGAGCGCGACCGGCGGTCGGCCGGAAGGACGACGCCGCGCGGCCGATCGGCCGGGCCGACGGCCGGACCCGGGACCGATGTGCGGCGGCGGCGCTCCCGCCAGGCTCGGAGCATGAGAAGCCAACGCCTGCAACGGTTCGTGCCCGCCGGTCTCGCGCTGCTCTGCGTCGTCCCCGTGACGGCGGGGGGCGTCCGGCTGGCCTCGCTCGCCTCCGGCGTCGTGACGCCGGAGAACGCGCGCTTCTTCGACTCGCCGGTGCCGGTCGTCGTCCACGTCGTCGGTGCGAGCCTGTTCCTGCTGCTCGGGATCGGGCAGCTGCACCCGGGGCTGCGCCGGCGCTCGCCCGCCTGGCACCGCCGGGCCGGCCGGGGCATCGTGGCGGCCGGGCTCGCCGCGGCCCTCTCCGGGCTCTGGATGTCGGTCTTCTACGCCCTGCCCGCCCACGACAACGACCTGCTCCTGGCCTTCCGGCTGCTCGCCGGCACCGGCATGGCCGCCTCGCTCGTGCTCGCCGTCGTCGCCGTCCGGCGCCGGGACATCGCCGCGCACCGGGCGTGGATGCTCCGCGGGTACGCGCTGGGGCTCGGCGCGGGGACCCAGGTGCTCACGATCCTGCCGTGGGCGCTTCTCGTCGGCCCGCCGGCGGGCACGGTGCGGGCGGTGCTCATGGGGCTCGGCTGGGTCGTCAACCTCGCCGTCGCCGAGGCGGTCGTGCGGGCGCCCCGGCGACGGGTCGTCCGTCAGCCGCGGGCCGCGATGGCGGTGAACACCGGCGCCCAGTGACCGCGCAGCGCCTCGTGGCCCATGAACAGCCCGAGGTGCCCGCCGGGGACGACGAGCCGCGTCACGTCGTCCGCCGGGGTCGACGCGAAGTCGGCCAGCGCGAACACCTGCGGCGGCGGGGTGATGTGGTCGCTCGACCCGGCGAGCAGGTAGAGCGGGCACGAGATCGCGGCGAGGTCGACGATCCGGCCCTCGACGACGAGCGTGCCGGCGACGAGCTCGTTGCGCTGGAACAGGTGCTCGACGATCCACAGGTAGAACGCGCCCGGGATCGGCTGGGTGTGCTGGAACCAGTTCTCGAACGTCGCGTAGCGGGCGAGGTAGGCCGGGTCGTCGAGGTGCGCCAGGACGCCGAGCTGACGGTCGGTCTCGCCCTGCGGCTGCATCGCCTTGAAGCCGTCGAGCAGCACCTGCCCGGGCAGGACGCCGTCGCCGGCCGCGACGAGCGCGCGGTAGAAGTCCATCCGGCCGTCCGGCGACAGGAGCTGGATCCAGTCGTGGATGAGCGGCTCCCCGGCGTGGAAGTCGACCGGTGCGCCGGCGATCGTCAACGTGGCGACGGTCTCCGGGTGCAGCGCGGTGTAGATCACCGCGAGCCAGCCGCCCTGGCAGTCGCCCACGAGGTGCACGGTGCCACCGAGGTCGGCGACCGCCTCGCGCATCACCGCGAGGTACGCCTCGACGCCCTCGTCCTTCGTCGCCGGGGTCGCGCCGACCCAGTCGAGCGAGAGCACCCGGGTCAGGCCGGCGTCGAGCGCCGTCCGCACCTGGGACTGGCCCTCGGCGTAGTCGACGATGCACGAGTCGTGCCCCGCCTGCGGCGGCAGCACGAGCACCGGGACCCCGGCGGCCCTGCCGCGCGGGCGCTTCGGGGAGAAGTCGCGCAGCCGCGCGACCGGCCACTCGCGGACGACGGTGTGCGGCGTCGTCCACGTCGGCGGCTCGCGGCGGGCGACGACGCTGCTCCACTCGAGGACGTCCGCCGCGACGTCGAACGGGGTCGCACCCCGCTCGAGCGCTCCGCACCAGTAGTCGACGCTGTGCCGCACGACGCTCGACCAGACGTCGAACGCGGACGTCACGGCCGAGTCGACGATCCCGGGCGGGCAGGTACCGGCACGAGGTGCCTGGCGGACCGTGGGCTGCGGGCCGTCGAGGGGCTGGGTGCTGGCCGTCGGCTTGCTCATCGGGCGGTCCATCCTTGGTCCATCGGGATCGCGACGCCCGTGACGGAAGCCCCGCCCGGGCCGATCAGGAACGCGGCCATGGCGGCGACCTCGTCGGGCTCGACCATCCGCTTGACCGCCTGCGGGGCGAGGATGACCTCTTCGAGCACACGCTCCTCGGGCAGGCCGTGCGCCCTCGCCTGGTCGGCGATCTGCCTCTCCACCAACGGCGTCCGGACGTAGCCCGGGCAGATCGCGCACGTCGTGACGCCGACCGGGGCGCCCTCGAGCGCGAGCGTCTTGACCAGCCCGAGCACGCCGTGCTTGGCCGACACGTAGGCCGCCTTGAACGGTGACGCGACGAGGGCGTGCGCCGACGCGACGACGAGGAACCGGCCCCGGCCGGACGCCACGAGGTGCGGCCAGGCGTACTTGGCGAGGAGGAACGGGCTCGTGAGGAGGATCGCGAGGATCGCGTCCCAGCGGTCCTCGGGGAAGTCGGCGATCGGCGCCACGTGCTGGAAGCCGGCGTTCGCGACGACGACGTCCAGCCGGCCGAACCGCTCGACGGCGGCGGCGACGGCCGCGGCGTTGCCCTCGCGGGTCGTGAGGTCGGCGGCGAACGGGACGCCGGGGACGGCGGACGGGTCGTCGGGGACCGTGATGTCCACCGCGAGGACGTCGTAGCCGTCCGCGACGAGGCGGGCCGTCACCGCCGCCCCGATGCCGCTGCCGGCGCCGGTGACGATCGCCGCCCGCCGGACGGCGCTGTCTGGGGTGCCGGTCATGCGGTCCTCCTCAGGTCTCGTCGTCATGGCCCCGGAGCTACTAGCGCGTACGACCCGATCAAGGGGTCATACGCGCTGGTAGGTGCGGGTGGAGGGCCGGTGCGCGGCAGCGACGGGCAGGTGCCCCGTCCCCCTGCCCGCCGCTGGTCCTGTTGCGCGTGTGGCGTCAGGCGAGGAGCTCCCGCGCCGCCTTCGTGTAGACGGCGGTGACGTCCTGGACGAACGTCGCGTGGGTCTGCGCGAGGGCCGTGACCCAGTCGAGGTTGCTCGCGCCGGCGATCTTCTGCTCGAAGTCGACGAGGCTCGTCAGCGCCTTCTCGTAGGCGTCGATGGAGGTGAGGCCCGCGGCCTTCGAGCCGGCGATGATGCGCTCGTTGAGCTCGCGGACGCGGCCCGCGGCCTCCTCGAACGCGGCGGCGTCGAACGTCGGGGTCGTGGGTGCGGTCTTCGTGGCCATGGTGGCCTCCCTGGGGTCCGTGGGTGGGTGAGATCCGTTCCGGTGCAGGTGCTCCGCGCCGGTGGGGCGGTGCCGAGGTCTGTTCCCAAGTTAGCAAGCAAACTGCTAACTAGCTAACGGTCTGGGTGTCGGGCGGGTCACATGTCCAGGCCGCCGTTGACGCCCCACACCTGCCCGGTGATGTAGGCGGACGCGTCCGCGGCGAGGAAGTGCACGACCCGGGCGATCTCGTCGGGGTGCGCGAGCCGGCCGACCGGGATCTGGCCCTTGATCTTGTCGAGGACCTTCTCCGGGATGTGCTCGAGCATCTCGGTGGCGACGAAGCCGGGCGTCACGGTGTTCACGGTGATGCCGATCGAGTCCTCGGTGAGCTTGCCCGCACGCGCCAGCTGGAAGGTCGCCTCGCGGGCGAGGGTCTTCGTCAGGCCGAAGAGCCCGGACTTCGACGCGGCGTAGTTCGCCTGGCCGATGTTGCCCATCTCGCCGATGACCGAGGAGACGTTGACGATGCGCCCCGAGCCGCGCTCGACGAAGTGCGCCAGCGCCGCCTGCGACAGGTAGAAGGCGCCGGAGAGGTTGACCGACAGCACCTTCGTCCAGTCGTCGTCGGTCATCTTCGCGACGGTCTTGTCGATGGTGATACCCGCGTTGTTCACGAGGATGTCGAGCCGGCCGTGCTGCTCGATGACCTCGGCGACCGCGCGGCGGCAGTCGTCGCCCGACGCGATGTTGCCCTGGTGCAGGGTCACCGTGACGCCGTCCGCGGCGTGCTGCTCGCGGAAGGCCGCGGCGAACGCCTCGGCCTTCTCCGCGTTGCCCGCGTAGCCGGCGGCGATCGACGCGCCCTGGCTCGCGAGGCTGCGCGAGATCGCGGCGCCGATGCCGCGGGTGCCGCCGGTGACGAGGGCGACCCGGCCGCGGAGCTTGCCGCTGAGGTCGGGCGCCGGCTGCTGCCGGACGAGCGTCGGGGTGTCGAGGTGCTCGGACACGGTCATGGCGTTCTCCTGTCGGGGGTCTGGGCAGGGGTGCGTGCGGTGCGCGTGCGTGCCGTGCGTACTGCGCGGGGGGTGCGTGCCGGGCGGGAGCGCTCGACGAGCCACCCCGCGATGTCCGGCCAGATGAGCCCCTTGGCCTTGGAGCCGGCCATGAGGCCGATGTGGCCGCCGGGCCGGTCGAAGTGCGTGAGGTCGGTCGTCGAGACCATGGACAGCACGGGCAGGGTGCCCGCGCGCGGCGCGATGTGGTCACCGGCCGCGGTGACGACGAGCACGGCCTGGCGGCGGATCGCGCCGAGGTCGACCTGCCGTCCGCGCAGCGTCAGCGTGCCGTCGACGAGCCGGTTCTCCTTGTACATCAACCGGATCCAGTCCCGGAACGCAGCCTGCGGGAAGCGCGGGTTGTCGGCGACCCACTTGGCCATCGCCTGGTAGGCGACCTTGTTCGCCGTCCCCTGCCGGACCTGCCCGAAGAGCCGGCGCTTGGTCGTCAGGTAGTTCGTCACCGGCTTCATGAGCTTGTTCGCGGTGTCGACCATCGGGCCCGGGACGCCCTCGTGCGCCGTCGCGACCCGGTCGGCGTCGAACGACGGCCGGCCGACCCACTGCCGGTAGAGGCTGCCGGAGGTGTCGAGCGGCATCGTGAGGAGGACGAGGTTGCGCACGGCGCCGTCCGGGTGGAGCGCCGTGTACATCGCCGAGAGCGCGGCGCCGATGCACCAGCCGACGACGGAGACCTCCGGGCTGCCGCTGGCGCGCACCGTCTCCCGGACCGCCCAGTGCAGCTCGTCGCAGACGTAGTCGGCGACGCCCATGTCGGCGTCCTCCTCGCCGGGCACGCCCCAGTCGACGAGGAAGACGTCGAACCCCTCGCCGAGCAGGAACTCGACGAACGAGCTGCCGGGGCGCAGGTCGAAGATCTCCGGCCGGTTGATGAGGGCGAAGACGAGCAGCACCGGGACGGCGTGCCGGCGGTCCGCGCTGCGGTACCGGTAGAGGGTCGTCTTGCGGTGGGTCCAGACGACGTCGCGCGGCGTCGCGCCGATGACGGCACGGTCGGTCGTGAGGAGGATGTCCGCCGTCCGGGCGACGTCGAGCGGCAGCCGGGCGGCACCTCGCGCGACCGAGACGGCGTCCTGCGCCAGCCCGCCGACGAGCTGCCCGACGCGGCCGGTCAGCGTGCTCACCGGGAGGTCCGGACGGTCGCGCCGTTGCGGGGCGCCGCCGCGCGTGCCGCCCGCGCCGGCCGGGCGGCCCGGGCGTCGTCCGAGGGGTCGTCCGAGGTGTGGTCCGGCGGGAAGTCCGGGACGGCGAGCCGCCCGGAGATCTCCTGCACCTCCTGGAGGAGCCGTTCGAGCTTGTCCTCGGTGCGGGCGAGCTGGCGGGCCAGCCCTGTGACGTCCGCACGGGCCGCGAACCGGGTCAGCCGGACACCCCGGTCGACGACGGAGTTGGCGACCCCGGCGAGGGCCATGACGTTCGTCGCCGTCGTCGCGAGCAGCTCGGCGAAGACGTTCGAGCCGACGGCCTGCTCGGCGAGCGCCGCGGCCTTCGCCTCGGCCTGCTCGTAGAGCGCGAGGAGCTGGGTCAGCGGCGTGGGCGGTGCCGCGGGCGGGCCGCTCACGCCGACGCCCCGCGCTCGAGGAGGGCCGCGATGCCCTGGCCGCCGCCGATGCACATCGTCACGACGGCGTACCGGCCGCCGGTGCGGGCGAGCTCGTGGAGCGCCTTGACGACGAGGATCGCGCCGGTCGCCCCGATCGGGTGCCCGAGGCCGACGCCGCTGCCGTTGGGGTTCGTGCGGTCGGCCGGCAGGCCGAGGTCGCGGGAGACGGCGAGCGCCTGCGCCGCGAAGGCCTCGTTGACCTCGAAGACGTCGATGTCGTCGACGGTGAGCCCGGCCCGGTCGAGGAGCTTCGTCACGGCCGGCACCGGACCGATGCCCATGTACTTCGGCTCGACCCCGACGTGCGAGTAGGCGACGAGGCGGCCGAGCGGGGCGACCCCGAGCCGGTCGGCGGTCGCCCGGTCGGCGAGGACGACGGCGGCCGCGGCGTCGTTGACGCCCGAGGCGTTGCCGGCGGTGACGCTGCCCTCGCGGGCGAACGCCGGCCGCAGCTTCGCGAGGTCCTCGACGGTGACGTCGGGGCGGGTGTGCTCATCGGCGGAGAAGAACGTGGAGCCCTTGCGGCTCCTCAGCTCCACGGGGACGATCTGCCCGGCGAACCGGCCCTCCGCGGTCGCCGCGGCGGCGCGGTGGTGGCTCTCGACGGCGAGCGCGTCCTGGTCCTCGCGGCTGATGCCCCACTTGCCGGCGACGTTCTCCGCAGTGATGCCCATGTGGCAGTCGTCGAACGGGTCGGTGAGGGCGCCGACCATGGCGTCGATCGTGCCGCCCGGGCCCATCCGCTGCCCCCAGCGCAGCCCCGGCAGCCAGTACTGGGCGCGGCTCATCGACTCCGCCCCGCCGCCGACCGCGACGTCCGCCTCGCCGAGCGCGACGGTCTGGGCGGCGGACACGATCGCCTGCAACCCGCTGCCGCACAACCGGTTCACGGTGAGGGCCGGGGTCTCGACCGGCAGGCCGGCGTTCACGGTCGCGACCCGCGAGAGGTACATGTCGCGGGCCTCGGTGTGGATGACGTTGCCGAAGACGACGTGCCCGACGGCGTCGGCCGCGACGCCCGAGCGGGCGACGGCCTCCTTCGTCACGAGGGCGGCGAGGTCGGCGGGCGGGGTGTCCTTGAGGCTGCCGCCGTACTTGCCGATCGCCGTCCGGACGGCGGAGAGGACGACGACGTCGCGTCGTCCGGGTGCGGTCTGCTCGCTCATGGGGGCCTCCTGGGTGCGACGGGGTGCGGTCCGGCACCGCTGCGGCCGGCGCGGCAGTGGTGGGGCCGAGGTGCGGCAGGGGTGGACGACGTGGGTGACGAGGTGACGGCCGGGGCCGGCTGCCGCACCGGCCGTCACCTCGTTCTCCAGTGAGAGTGCGGGGCGCCCGCCCGCACCTCAAGGCACCTGCGCCCCGGTCGGGACGGGCGCGAGGGCTGCGGCGTCACACGGTCGTGATCCCGCGACGAGCGGTCGGACCTGACCGTTACGCGCATGTGACCGCGACGACACACGCCTCGATTGCACTACCGGGCGGTAGGAGCAGGCCCCGGGTCGTTGCCTCCGGGACGCTCCCGCCCTGTTCCGCCAGGTGTTCCCCCACGTGTTCCTGCACGCGGAACGGGCCCCGGTCCGACCGTGTGGTCGGACCGGGGCCCGTTCACCCCGTCCCCGGGCGCAGCCGACACCCGCCGACGCCCTCTTCCGGCGGGCGCCCCCTGCCTGCACCCGGTGAGAGCCTTCGCCGTCGGCGCCCCTGCTCCAAGGGGGCGAACGGCCCGCACCCGCCGGGCGGCGCGCTGCCGCGCCGTACGGTCACCGGCGGACGACGAGCGGAAGGGGACCGTACGACGTCGTCCTGTGCTCAGAGGGCCGGCGGCCGGTACCCCGTCGGCTCGCCGGGGCCGAGGTCGACGACGGCCGCGACGGGACCGCCGCCGTCCGGGCCCTGGTGGGCCGCCGAGACCGAGACGAACGCGGCGGGGTCGCCGGTCACGGACGCCGTGACGCCGCCGACGCACGACTTGATCTGGCGGTGCCAGTGCACGTCGGAGTCGTCGAGCATCGCGTTGCGGCGGCCGCGGACCTGGCCGTCCTGGGACGCCTCGCACTTGAGGAAGACGTTGACGAGCCGCCCCGCCAGGTCGCTGTGGTGCGGGCGGTCGGGCAGGTCGAGGCCGGCCGCCCGGATCGCGTCCCAGATGCCGTCGGCGTCGAGGGCGTCGCGCATGACGGCGTGGCCGATCCGGTACCGGCCGCCGACCCCGACCGCGTTGCCGACGACGACGACCTGCGCCTGGTCGAGCTCGACGCCCGAGGAGCACGACGCGACCGAGGAGTACAGCGAGCGGTCGTGCATGACCTGCTCGTCGGTGACGCCGTCGATCTCGCCGAGCGCGAGCGCGATGCCGAGCGCGGTCGTCCCGTTCGAGAGGTCCATCGACTCGTGGGTGTGCTCGGTCCAGACGCTCTTCCCGCGGGACTTCGCGTCCCGGATCGTGTGGATCGTCAGCAGCGGGGTCTTCGTCTGGACGTAGTGCACGTCGTCCGGGTCGGTGATGCCCGCACGCTCCATCGCGACCTTCACGGCGGCGGCGACCTTCTCGACCATCGTCACCCGGCCGATGTCCTCGGGGAGCAGCTGCTCGCTCATCGCGAAGCCGACCGTGAGCCGCGGCTCGTCCTTCGCCAGGCCCGCGTCCGGGTGGTCGGCGGGGATCGTCGCGAAGATCGTCGCGTGCGGCGAGAGGACGCCGTCCGTGCCGCCCGACCAGACGATCGGCACCTGCATGACGGCGTCGTGGTCCCGGGTGCCCTTGGCCATGAGCACCTCGCGGAACGCCCGGTCGGCGATGATCCGGGTGTAGTCGTTGACCCCGCCGTTGCCCTCGGTCTTGCCGATGACCGCGACGACCCGGTCGGCGTCGAGCACGCCGGCGTCGACGAGCTCGGCGAGACCCGAGGCGTCGCTCACCGTCTTCAGGGCGACCTTGCGGACCTCGATGGCGTCGGGCATGGGATGTCCTTGTCTCTCAGAGGGTCTCAGGGGTTCTGACTGGGTCTCGACCGTGCGGTGCGGCGGTGACGACCGTACCGGCGACACCGGCGACGGCCTGGCTGATCCGGTCCAGGGACGTGATGGCGGCGTGCGGCCGGCCGGCCTCGACGAAGCGGCAGACCGCCTCGACCTTCGGCCCCATGCTGCCGCTCGCGAACTCGCCGGCGGCCGCGTGCGCCCGCAGCTGCGCGGCGGTGACGTGCTCGAGGGGGCGCTGCGCCGGCGTGCCGAAGCCGACCATGACGTGGTCGACGTCGGTGGCGACGACGAGGACGTCCGCCGCGAGCGCCCGGCCGAGCATGGCCGCGGTGAGGTCCTTGTCGATGACGGCCTGGACGCCGACGAGCCGTTCCGCGCCGTCCGGGCCCTTCTGCCGCACGGTCGGGACGCCCCCGCCGCCCGCGCAGACGACGACGAAGCCGGCGTCGAGCAGGGCGGCCGCCGCGGGCGCGTCGAGCACCTCGAGCGGTTCCGGGCTCGCCACCATGCGGCGCCAGCCGCGCTCGCCGCGGTCGGCCCAGACCTGGCCGTGCTCGACGAGCACCGCGGCCTCGGCGGCGGGCAGGTAGCGGCCGATCGGCTTGGTCGGGTGCGTGAAGCCGGGGTCGTCGCCGTCGACGACGGTGCGGGTGACGAGCGCGGCGACCCGGCGGCCGAGGCCGCGCGCGGCGAGCCCGGCGTCGAGGGCGTCGAGGAGGAGGGCGCCGATCGTGCCCTGCGTCTGGGCGCCGCACCAGTCGAGCGGCACGGGCGGGACGACGGCCGCGGCGAGCTCGTTCTTCACGAGGAGGTTGCCGACCTGCGGCCCGTTGCCGTGCGTCACGACGAGGTCGTGCCCGTCGGCGACGACGCGGACGAGCGCGGGGACGGCGGCCTCGACGGCGGCGCGCTGGTCGGCCGGCCGCGCGCTGCCGTCCGGCGCGGTCATGGCGTTGCCGCCCAGCGCCACGAGAACCCGCATGGCCGCCAGGCTAGGAGGCGGCGCGACCTGTGCGGGACGGCACATCCTGACGCGGCGGGCGCGCCGGCGTTGTCACGTCGTGGTCGGCCGGCTCGTGGCGCAGCCAGGCCCAGCGGTCGACGGGGGCCGGACCGCGCAGGTCGAGGTCGCGCCGGCCGGTGCGCTCCGGTCCGGGCAGCGGCTCGACGGGGTCGAACGGCCCCCAGGAGACGTCGGCCCTGCGGTCGACCGCCAGCCCCTCGAACCGGACGGCACCGCCCTCGACACGGGCGCCGTCCAGGCTCATCCGACCGTCCTCGACATGGGTCATCGTCAGCGACACCAGGCCCGCCGCGACCCGCAGGTCGTCCATCCGCAGGGCGCCGGACTCCACGGTCGCGGCGCTCACGTGCACGTTCCCGCCGTCGACGGCGAGGTCGTCGAGCCGCACCTCGCCGCCGCTCACCCGGGTCTCGTGGAGCGACAGGTGGCCGCCGGTGACGTGCACGCCCCGCAGCGACAGCGTGCCCGTGCCGATGCTGCCGTCGCGCAGCCAGAGGCAGCCGTCGGCGAGCCGGGCGCCGTCCAGGGTGACCCGGCCGTGCCCGGTGACGACGAGCCCGTCGACGCAGGCCTCGCCGCCGTCGACGGCGAGGCCGGTCGCGTCGAGCCGGCCCGCGACCTCCAGACGCGTCATCGAGAGCGCCCCGCCGGTGACCCGGACGTCGCGCACGTCGAGCGTGCGGCCGGCGGGCACCCGGACGCTGTCCAGCCGGACGGTGCCCGCGGTGACGACGATGCCGGACAGGTCCCCGGCGAGCTCGCAGCGGGAGAGGTCGACGTCGAGCCCGCACCAGGTCGTCGGGGCGTCCGGGTCCGTGAGGTGCTCGCGCAGGGTGCGCAGGAGCTCGCGCCGCGCGTCCCGGTCCGCGCGCACCTGGCGCTGGGAGCCGGTCGCGGCCGGGCTGCGCAGGTAGGCGCCCAGGACGTGGACGACGGGCTGCCGCAGGGTCGGGTGCTCGTCGGCGAGCCGGACGAGCCGGAGCAGCCCGCCGAGCCGGACCCGCGCGAGGGCGTGCTCGACGAGCGCGGTCGCCGCCGTGAGCTCCTCGCGCGCCTGCGGGTCCAGTGCCATGCCGTCGACGGTACGGAGCGTGACCCGGCACGCACAGCGGAGCAGCCTGCGGTTCGCCCGTGCGGGGGACATCGTGGACCCCTCCGTGGGCACGACCACCCGGACGGCCCAGCGGCCGCCGGCTACGGCGCCAGGACCGTGCCGGACACCCTCCGCCCGCCGAGCGTGCCGGTCACCCGGGCGCCCGCACCCGGCCGGCGGGCGTCCCATCGGGCCGTGAGCCGCCCGGCGGCCGGGCCGGTCCCGGTGAGCACGAGGGTCGCGCGGACCGTGCCGCGCCGGCGGTCCCACACGACGGTCCCGCTCACGGGGACGTCCGTGCTGAACCGGTACCGGTCGAGCGTCACGGTGACGACCTCGTCGCCGTCCGCGGCCCAGGTGCCGCCGCGCAGGCCGAGCCCTTCGGACTCGAAGGTCTGCCACCAGCGCGCGGTCGCGTCCCCGGCGGTCGCGACGGCTACCGAGGCCGCCCGGAGCCGGGCCCGGTCGGTCGTCGAGTGCCGGCCCGGCGCGGCGGGCACGGCCGCGGCCCGGGTGCGCCAGAACGGGGGCGCCGTGCGCAGCGGGGCGAGGCGTCGCGTGCAGGCCGTGGACGGCGTCCGCGTCGTCCGGACGAAGCCGACGACGATCGCGCTCGCGCAGCCGTCGAGGTCGCCGACGGCGGTCACGTGCAGCCCGGCCGGGATCTGCACCCACGTCGCCCGCGGGAACTGCGACCGGACGAGCCGGCCCTCGGCGGGCGTCGTGATCGTGTCGAGCTCACCGGACAGGACGAGCGTCGGGACGGGCGCGTAGACCCCGCCCGGCGGTCGCGGCGGCCGTGGCCGGTACGCGGCGGGCGGTGCCGGCCAGTCGGTGCACCAGTCGACGTAGGTCCAGCCCGAGTCGAGGAACTCGTCGATCGTGAACGGCGCGTAGACGCCGGGGTCGGTGCGCTCCTTGGCGGCGACCGCGGCGGCGAGCTGGGCCCTGCGGGCCGCCGGTCGCGCGGTGAGGTCGAAGAGCTGCGGATAGTCGCGGCAGGTGACGGCCGCGTCGAGCCCCTCGCTGTAGTCCTCGACCGCGTCGACGCCCCCGCCGGGGAACTGCGCCTCGGCCGCGAGCCGCAGCAGCGGCAGCGCGTCGCCGGCCCGGGCGGCGCGGACGGCGGCGTCGAGCTCGCGGTACGTCGTCGGCACGTAGGTGGCGTTGAACGCGACGTACGCCAGCGTCGGGGCGTCGACGACGACCCGGTGCCGGGCGCCGTCGGCCCCGGGCGCCGTCCCGCGCAGCGGATGCGTCCGCACCTCGCCGAGCAGCCGGTCGAAACGGCGCAGGGCCGAACCACCCTGCCGGGCGCACCACGGGCTGCGCCGGCACGCGGTCGCCATCGCCGAGCGCAGCGCCGGCGCCTGGGTGTCGTACCAGGCGTCCTCGCCGAACGTCGGGTACGCGGCGTCCAGGGTGAGGGTGCGCAGCAGACCGGGGTGCCGGCCCGCGAAGGTCTGGGCGAGGAAGGTGCCGTACGAGTCGCCGTAGAGGTCGATCGGCCCGACCCCGAGCGCGGTGACGACGGCGGCCAGGTCGTCGGCGGCGAGGTCGCTGCCGAACAGATGTGCGCGCGGCCCGAGCCGGCGGGCGCAACGCGCGGCCGCCGGGGCGTACGCGCCCTCGAGCACCTGGAGCTCCGGGCAGTCGACAGGCGCGGAACGCCCGGTGCCGCGCTGGTCGACGAGGAGCAGGTTGCGGCGCCCGAGCAGCGGGGCGAACAGGTCGGCGTACGCCTGCGCGGACGACGTCGTCGCGTACCCGGGGCCGCCCTCGATCGCGACGACGGTGCCGAGGGCAGGCCGGGACGTGTCGGACGCGGGCACGAGGACGAACCCGACGCCGAGCGACCCGGGGACGGCGCCCGTCGGGTCCCACGCGCGGCGCACCGTGCCGCACCGGGCCCGGTCGAGGACGTCGGGGCAGGCTGTCGTGCGGACCGACGCCACCGCGACCGGCTGCCCGGCCCGCACCGGCTGGGCCGCCAGCGCGGCGTCCGTCCCGGCCGTGGTCCCGGCGAGCGCGAGCCCGACGGCGAGGAGCACGGGTCGCGACCTCGTCGCCCGCAGCGTCATGGCCGATCACCCTGTCACGGGACGGCGCGGACCGGAACACCCCTGACGGAACGGGACGTCCCGCCCGGCACCCGGCACCGGCCTCAGGCGAGCCCGAGCCACTCCCGGATCGAGGCGCCGTGCTCGTCGAGCACGGGCGGGGCGAGGTGCGCCGTCCGGGTCACCTCGGCGTCGTCGGAGAAGAAGCGCAGCGGCGGGCCGGGGATCTTCAGCGCTCCGAGCGTCGCGTGGTCGACGTCGACGACGAGGCCCTGGGAGAGCGTCTGGTCCCATGTGTAGACCTCGTCGAGGGTGCGGACCCGGCCGGCCGGGACGCCGATCTCGGCGAGCCGGGGGAGCAGGTCGGCGCTGTCCCAGCCGGCGAACGCGGCCTCGATCGCGGCGATGACCTGCTCGCGGTGCGCGACCCGCTCGGCGTTCGTCGCCATCCCCGCGGCGTCCGGGTCGAGACCGAAGCCGGTGCACAGCCGCTTCCACAGGCCCTCGCTGCCGACCGAGATCTGCACGGCGCCGTCCCGGCAGTGGAAGAGGCCGTAGGGGCAGATCGACGGGTGGTGGTTGCCCTGTGCCTGCCCGACCTCGCCGGCGACCGTGTACCGGGTGCCCTGGAAGGCGTGGACGCCGACGATCGAGGCGAGCAGCGACGTCCGGACGACCTGCCCGCGGCCCGTCCGCTCGCGTTCGAGCAGCGCCGCGAGGACGCCGTACGCGCCGTACATCCCGGCGAGCAGGTCGGCGATCGGGACGCCGACGCGCTGCGGGTCGCCGGGGTCCGAGCCGGTGAGCGACATGAGGCCGCCCTCGCCCTGGGCGATCTGGTCGTAGCCGGCACGGCCGCCCTCGGGCCCGTCGTGGCCGAAGCCGCTCACCGACAGGATCACCAGCCGGGGGTTGAGCTCGTGGAGCCTCGCGACGTCGAAGCCGAGCCGGTCGAGCACCCCGGTGCGGAAGTTCTCGAGCAGGACGTCGGCGCGCTCGACGAGCCGGGTGAGCACCTCGCGCCCGTCCTCGGACTTGAGGTCGAGGGCGATCGACTCCTTGTTGCGGTTGCAGGACAGGAAGTACGTGGACTCCCGGGCGCCGTCGTCCGGGTCGACGAAGGGCGGGCCCCAGCCACGGGTGTCGTCACCCGTCCCGGGGGTCTCGACCTTGAGGACCCGGGCCCCGAGGTCGCCGAGCATCATCGCGGCGTGCGGGCCGGCGAGCGCGCGGGTGAGGTCGACGACGACGGTGCCGGCGAGCGGGCCGGCACCGGGGCGCCGCTGCTGCCCGGCGGCAGCGGTCGGCTCGGGCGCGGCGGGGGTGGTGTCGGCCATGGCGTCACCCTAGGACCGCCCCCGCCGCGCCGGTCGGGCCCCCTGCCGCTACCGGTCCACCCGCTCGGCCACCGGGACGATCTCCCGGTTGCGCAGCTTCGTGCGGTACTGGGCGAGCTCGCGCTTGACGACCCCGGCGAGCAGGTACAGCCCGATGATGTTCGGCAGGGACATCGCGAAGATCATCGAGTCGGAGAAGTCGATGACGGGCCCGAGGGTCGCCGCCGCGCCGATGACGGTGAAACCGCAGAAGACGATCTTGAAGACGTTCTCGGCGACCGCGCTGTCGCGGAACAGGTACCGGGTCGCCTTCATGCCGTAGTAGCTCCAGGCCAGCATCGTCGAGTAGGCGAAGAGCACGACGGCGACGGCGAGCACCACGGGGAACCAGGGGATCACCGTCTCGAACGCCTCGGACGTCAGGGCCACGCCCTCGGCCTCGCCGGAGGTGTACGTCCCGGTGATGACGATGACGAGTGCCGTCATGGTGCAGATGACGACGGTGTCGATGAACGGCTCGAGGAGAGCGACGTGGCCCTCGGTCGCCGGCTCCTTGGTGCGGACCGCCGAGTGCGCGATCGCCGCCGAGCCGATCCCCGCCTCGTTCGAGAACGCCGCCCGGCGGAAGCCCTGGATGAGGACGCCGACGAACCCGCCGGCCACGCCCTCGGGGGAGAAGGCGCCGCTGACGATCGCCTCGAACGCGCCGGGGACCGCGTCGAGGTTGAAGGCGATGACGACGAGCGCGGCGCCCAGGTACAGGGCTGCCATGAAGGGCACGAGCTTGTCGGTGACCCGGGCGATGCTCTTGATCCCGCCGATGATGACGACACCGACGAGGGCGGCGAACACGAGACCGATCCACACGCCCTGCCCGGCGAGCGGGGAGTCCTCGGCGCCGGTCACCGCGATGATCTGGGCGGTGGCCTGGTTGGACTGGAACATGTTGCCGCCCCCGAGCGCGCCGCCGATGCAGCAGATCGCGAAGACGACGGCGAGGACCTTGCCCAGCCGGGCCATCCCGCGCTCGGCCAGCCCGCGGCTCAGGTAGTACATCGGCCCGCCCGACACGGTGCCGTCCGCGTTCTCCCGCCGGTACTTCACCCCGAGGGTGCACTCGACGAGCTTCGTGGACATGCCCAGGAAGCCGGCGACGATCATCCAGAACGTCGCACCCGGCCCGCCGATCGAGATGGCGACCGCGACGCCGGCGATGTTGCCGAGCCCGACGGTGCCCGACACCGCGGTCGCGAGGGCCTGGAAGTGCGAGACCTCGCCGGCGTCCTTCGGGTCGGAGTACCGGCCGCGCACGAGTGCGAGGGCGTGCCCGAACCCGCGGATGTTGAGGAAGCCGGTCCAGATCGTGAAGAACACCGCTGCCACGACGAGCCAGACCACGATGAGGGGGAGGTCCGCGCCGAGCACCGGGACCGATAAGAAGATCGTCGCGACGACGGGGTCGGAGACGGTGGCGAACCAGTCGTTGATCGTCGCGTCGACGCCGGTGTCCGCGACGGCGTCCGCCGGGAGGGGACGTGCGGCCGGCAGGGTGGGAACAGGCACGGGCACTCCTCAGGGGACGACGGTGACGGGGATCGTGCACACCTGCACGAGATGCGACGGGGTGCTGCCGAAGACGAGCGTCCGGAGCCGGCTGTCGCCGGTCCGGCCGACGACGACCTGGGCGGCTCCGTGCTCGCGGGCGAGGGCCATCAGCGTCTCCGCGACGTGACCGTGCCGGGCGACCGTGGCCACCACGGTCGCGCCGGCGCGCTCCGCCTCCTCGCGCGCGGGGCCGAGCAGGTCGGAGTCCGCGAGGGCGATCTCGCGCGCCCGGTCGGTGTGCCGGCGCTCGTTCTCCTCCAGGGTCGCCGATCGGTACGGGGACCAGTCGACGACGTGGGCGATCACGAGCCGGCCGTGGTCGGCGAGCACCTCTCGGGCCGCGAACTGGAGAGCGCGGCGGCTCGTCGCGCTCGCGTCGATCCCCACGAGGATCAGCGGCGACGGGCAGTCGTGGTCGGGGGCGGGCGGCTGGGGCTCCATCCGGGCACCGATCTGTCGGCCGCCGGGGAGCGTGCGTCGAGCCGGGTGCTGCTCCCCGGTCTGGCATCCCCTGAGGGATCCGTTCAGCCTCCGTGGCCGCCGGGTGATCGCAAGTGGACAGTGCCCGCTCGGATCGCCGGGTCGCTGCGACGCCTCGTGGCTACAGGCCCTGCTGCCAGGCGGCGATCCGCTCGAGCGCCTCGGCGACGACGTCCGGTGCCGGCGCGAACGACAGCCGCACCCAGTCCGCGCCGTCACGCGCGTCGAAGTCCGTCCCGGGCGTGAGCGCGACCCCGGCCTCGTCGAGGAGCCGGGCGCACCAGGTCACCGAGTCCAGCCCGGTCGCCGAGACGTCCGCGTAGACGTAGAAGGCGCCGTCCGCGGGGGCCGCCCGGTGCCACCCGAGGTCGGGCAGCCGGTCGAGGACGAGCCGCCGCGAGCCCGCGTAGCCACGGACGTTCGCCTCCGCCTCGGCGTACGACGCGTCGGTGAACGCCTCGACCGCGGCGTGCTGCGCGAGCGTGGGCGGGCAGAGCGCGAGGTTGCCCGCGAGGGCGTCGACGCCGGCGACGAGGTCGTCGGGCAGCACGAGCCAGCCGAGCCGCCAGCCGGTCATCGCCCAGTACTTCGAGAACGAGCTGACGACGACGGCGCCGCGGTCGGTCGCTCCCGCCGCCGTCGGGGCACCGGCCCCCGGCACCGCGCCGCCGGGGCCGTACGTGATGCCGTGGTAGATCTCGTCGCTGACGAGCCGGACGTCGTGCGCGGCGCACCACCCCACGAGGTCGTCGAGCGTCCGCGCGTCGACGAGCGTGCCGGTGGGGTTCGCCGGACCGGCGACGACGAGACCCTTCACGGGCCGGTCGAGCGCCTCGAGCTGCTCGACCGTCGGGCGCCAGCGCGTGTCCGGTCCGCACGGCAGCTCGACGACCTCGCACCCGAGCGAGGCGAGGATGTTGCGGTACGCGGGGTAGCCGGGGCGGGCGATCGCCACCCGGTCGCCGGCGTCGAACGCCGCGAGGAACGCCAGGAGGAAGCCGCCGGACGACCCCGTCGTCACCGCGACGCGGCGCGGGTCGACGTCCACGCCGTACCAGCGGCGGTAGTGCCCGGCGAGCCGCTCGCGCAGCGCCGGGACGCCGAGCGCCTCCGTGTAGCCGAGCGGCCCCGCGGCGAGCAGCTCGGCGGCCCGGCGCCGCACGGCCGTCGGTGCGGCGGACGACGGCTCGCCGACGCAGAGGTTGAGCACCTTCTGACCGGCGGCGCGGCGGGCGTTCGCCGCCGCGATGATCTCCATCACCGCGAAGGCGGGGACCTGCGACCGCTTCGACACCTGCATGGCGTCCATCCTGCCCGGTGCCGACGCGGTGACGCCGCGGCGTCCGTGCGGCCGGCTCGCCGGCTCGGGCTAGTCGCCTTCGCCGGACGACGCGGTGTGCCGGGCGGCGTAGTGCCCGGCCTTCGCCGTGTCTCCCTTGGCGGTGTAGATCTCCCGCAGCTCCTCGAAGACGTACGGGTCGGGCTCGCCGTCCGCGTCCCACTCGGCCTCGAGGCGCAGCTGGGTCGCCTCGGCCTCGTCGAGCCGGCCGAGCAGGCGCTGCGCGTTGGCCACCATCCAGTGCGCGATCCGGGTGTCCGCGGCGTTGCCGCGCGGCTCGACGAGGGCGAGCGCCTGCTCGTACTCGGCGAGCGACTCCTCGTGCCGGCCCAGCTGGCCGAGTGCGACACCCTTGTTGTTCCGCAGCGTCGCCTCCCAGCGACGCGCGTCCGGCTGGTCGGAGGCGACCGCGATCGCCAGCCCGCGGTCGGCGTGCCGGACGCCGTCCGCGGGGTCGGGGTCGACGAACGCGAGCATGTGGACGGCGTCGATGACGAGCCCGTCGAGGCCCGCCCCGGTCGCGACCGTGATGCAGCGCTCGTAGGCGTCCCGCGCGGTGGCGAGGGCGCCGGTGGTCCGGGACTGCGGCGGGTGCGCCGGCGACACCCAGGCGCGCCCGAGCTCGAGCCAGTAGTACGCCGCGGCGCGGGGCCCCGCGCCGTCGAGGAGCGGCTCGACCTCGGCGAGCACGCCCCGTGCGACGTCGAAGTCCCGGGCCAGCCCGTGGGTGCGCGCGACCTGGGTCCGCAGCACGAGGGCGTCGTCGCCGGTGGCCCCGTCGAGGGCGGCCTCGAAGCGGGCGCGGGAGCCGGCGGGGTCACGGAAGTCCCAGAGGGCGCGGACGTCGGTCGTCATGACGCCAGGGTAGTGATCCACTCCGACCCGTCGTCCGGTCGATGCGCCGTGGAACAATGATCTTGATCGGTTCGTGCTCAGGATCCCACGATGTGGAACTATGAAGGGCCGCCCGAGGCAACCGGCCCGCCGGTCGCTCCAGGGTGTGGACGCCGGGGAGGCGTGCCCGTTACCGTCCGCTCGGGGCGCCTCGACGAGGAGACGCCCGCCCCGATGAAGGATGCGGACATGGCCTTCCCCTCGGACCTGCAGATCGCGCAGGCTGCGACCCTCAAGCCCCTGCCGGACATCGCGGAGCAGATGGGCATCCCGACCCACCTGCTCGAGCCGCACGGCGACAGCGTGGCGAAGATCCGCCTCGAGGCCATCGACGAGATGGCCGATCGTCCCCGTGCCAAGTACGTCGTCGTCTCGGCGATCACGCCGACCCCGCTCGGCGAGGGCAAGACGACGACGACCGTCGGTCTCGGGCAGGCCTTCAAGCACATCGGCAAGCGTGCGACGATCGCGATCCGGCAGCCCTCGATGGGCCCGACGTTCGGCATCAAGGGCGGTGCGGCCGGCGGCGGCTACAGCCAGGTCGTCCCGATGGAGTTGCTCAACCTGCACCTCACGGGCGACTTCCACGCCGTGACCGCCGCGCACAACCTGCTCTCGGCGATCGTCGACAACCACCTCTACCACGGCAACGCCACCGGCCTCGACGACCACAACATCACGTGGCGCCGGGTGCTCGACGTCAACGACCGGGCGCTGCGCAACATCATCGTCGGCCTCGGCACCCGGGCGGACGGCGTCCCGCGGCAGACCGGCTTCGACATCACCGCGGCGTCCGAGGTGATGGCGCTGCTCTCGCTCTCGTCGTCCCTGACGGACCTCAAGGCCCGCCTCGAGCGCATCGTCGTCGGCTACACCCGTGCGGGCGAACCGGTCACCGCGAAGGACCTGCAGGCCGCGGGGGCGATGGCCGCGATCCTGCGCGAGGCGGTCAAGCCGAACCTGCTGCAGACCCTCGAGCACACGCCGGTCCTCGTCCACGCCGGCCCGTTCGGCAACATCGCGACCGGCAACTCGTCGGTGCTCGCCGACCTCATCGGGATCCGCTCGGGCGACTACCTCATCACCGAGGCGGGCTTCGGTGCCGACATGGGCGCCGAGCGGTTCTTCAACATCAAGTGCCGGGTCTCCGGGATCACGCCGGACGCCGCGGTCGTCGTCGCGACGGTCCGGGCGCTCAAGGCGCACTCGGGCAAGTACAAGATCGTCGCCGGTCGCCCGCTGCCCCCCGAGCTGCTCGCGGAGAACCCGGAGGACGTCCTCGCCGGGGCGGCGAACCTGCGCAAGCAGATCGAGAACATCCGGCTCCACGGCGTCTCGCCGGTCGTCGCGATCAACGCGTTCCCGACCGACCACCCGTCGGAGTGGGCGGCGATCGCCGAGGTCGCGGCCTCGGCCGGCGCCCGGTCCGCGGTGTGCAAGCACTTCTCCGAGGGTGGCGCGGGAGCGGTCGAGCTCGCCGAGGCGGTGGCCGAGGCGGCGGACGAGGCGTCGACGTTCGAGGTGCTGTACCCGGACGACGTCTCGTTGCGAACGAAGATCGAGACGATCGCGACGAAGGTCTACGGCGCGGACGGCGTCGACTACTCGCCGGTCGCGTCGAACCAGCTGGACTCCTACGAGCGCAACGGGTTCGGCCACCTGCCGGTGTGCATGGCGAAGACCCACCTGTCGATCTCGTCGGACCCGAAGCTGCTCGGGGCGCCGACCGGCTGGCGGCTGCCGGTGCGGGAGGTGCGGGCCTCGGTCGGGGCCGGGTTCGTCTACGCGATCTGCGGCGACATGCGGACGATGCCGGGCCTGTCGACGAAGCCGGCGGCGTTCGGCATCGACCTCGACGAGAACGGCGAGATCGTCGGTCTGTCCTGACCTGTCGTGACGTGACTGAACCGTCCTGACCAGAACGCAGGGCTGACGGCCCGGGCCCCGGCGCCCGGGCCGTCAGCGCCGGCGGGTCAGCGTGAGCTCGCCGGAGGGCGCGTAGGACACCTCGTAGTTCGGGGTCATCCGCCGCGGACGCCGCAGCGTGGTCTCCCACGCCGAGTTCTCCCAGACCAGGCGCAGCCGCAGCCGCAGGTGGCGCGCCGTGCCGGCGGCGGCGAACAACGGGCCGAGGTCGGCGGCCGCGGACAGCCGGAACAGGGTGTCGGAGCGGACGACGGTGACCGGCACGGGGACGACGGCACCGGTGCGGTCGTCGACGGCGTCCAGGGTGACCACCGCGCTGTCGAGGCTGCTCTCCCGGCTGCTGCCCGTGACCCGCAGCGTCGCCCGCACCTGGAGCGTGCCCGGGTGCTTCCACGCGCCGGCCCCGGCCCGGCCGCGGGCCCAGCGGCGCAGCACGGGGACCCTGGCGAATCCCTCGGGGAGCCGGCGCGCGGGCCGGACGCCGAGCCGCCGCACGCGCAGCCGGACGGCCTCGAGCGTCGTCCGCCGCGGCTTGGCGGCGACGACCGCGTCGAGGACCGTCTTCCAGTCCCGGACGAACGCGGCGGCGTCGTGCCGGTCCGCCGTCCGCCGCGCGGCCGCGCTCATCCGGGCGACCTGCTCCGGGTCGCGGGCGAGCTCGACGATCCGGTCCGCCATCGCCTGCCGGTCGCGCGCCGGGACGACCCAGCCGTCGACGCCGTCGGTGATCTGCTCCCGCGGGCCGTACTTCACGTCGTACGCGACGACCGGGCAGCCGCGGCTCAGCGCCTCCAGCGTCGCGAGCGGGTAGCCCTCGAAGCGGCTCGTCATGACGAAGGCCGTGGCGGTCCACAGCGTCTCGCGGGCGTGCGTGTCGTGGCCGTGCATGACGACGTGGTCGCCGAGGCCGTGCGCCGCGATCTCGGCCTCGACCTGCGGCCGGAACGGGCCGTCGCCGTAGATGTCGAGCCGCGCCCGCGGCTCGGCGGCGACGACGAGCGCGAACACACGGACGGCCTCCGCGACGTCCTTCTGCTTCCAGAGCCGGGCGACGATGGCGAACCGGTGCGGGTCGCGGGCCGGCAGCGGCTGCGGCAGGGGCGGGATGTCGACGGGGTTCGGGACGACGTGCAGGTTCGTCGTCCGGCCGCAGCGCTCGCCGACGTCGTCGCTCTGCCGGCGGGTCAGCGTGACGAGCGCGTCGAGCCGGCCGACCGAGGCGAGCAGCGTCTCGTACCCGGTCGCCACCGTGGAGGACCAGTGCCGCGGCGCCGCGACGTGGATGTTGTGCACGAGGTGGATCACGTGGAACCGCTCGTCGGTCATCGGCAGGATCCGGGTCACCGAGGCCCGGCTGTCGCTGATGACGAAGGCGCGCTCGTCGGGACCGACGAGCGAGGACATCCAGTCGTGCCGCCAGGCCCGGTGGCCGCTCCAGGTGCGCACGACCCGGCCCGCGCGGTCGACGAGGCTGATCCCGCGGACCGGGCTCATCCGCGCCGGGCCGACCGGCATCCGCAGGTAGACCGAGCCGTCGGGGCGCACGTAGTCGTGCGCGGCGACCTCCTCGGTGCGGGTGTGCACGTACCGGCGCCGGAAGACCACGCCGTCGTCGTCGTGGTCGTGACGCACGCCCAGGTCGTGCAGCGGCGGCAGGACGTCGCCGGCGACGGCGTCGGTGAGGTCGAGCCCCGCGAGGTCGTGCGCGGCGTCGTCCGGGCCGTCGGCGTCGTCGGTGTCGTCGTCCGTCTCACCGGTCTCGGGAGCGGTCCGGCGCACGAGGGCGGTCAGGGCGTCGTCGTCGAGGGTGCGGTAGTACTCGTGGATGTTCAGCAGGCGCACCGGGTCGACGAGCTCGCCGCGCTCGCGGAGCAGCGCGCGGGTGCGCGGGTAGTGCGGCCGGGCGTCGAACGTGAGGATCGTCGGGGCGATGCCGCAGTGCTCGGCGAGCAGCCGGTTGCGCATGAGCAGGGCCCGGGTCTGGCCGCCCGTCGTGGGCGTGACCATGCCGCTCATGGAGAAGTAACGCCCGGCCGGGAGCACGACCTGCTCGACCGTGCGGGCGCCCTGCCCGTCGGCCACCGTCCCGTGCGACGCGATCACGTGCTCCAGACCCCGATCCTCGACCTCGCGGGCGCCGGCCCCCGTGCGGGGGAGCGCCTCGATCCTGCCAACCCCCATGGGACAGGTTGCCAGTGCCCCATCGGGCATGGGACCAACTGCGACGCGACGGCGCGGCGCCCCGGGGGTCGCCGCGCCGTCCGTCGTGCCGTTCTGCGCCGCTCGGCGCCGGGCCATGGGTCAGGCCTTGCCCCAGATGTCGTCGATCGCCTGGACGGCGTCCTCCGCCTTCGGGGCGTGGTCGAAGTCGATGACGATGCTGTAGGCGCTGAAGGTGTCGCTCGTGCGCCAGCACATGAGCATCGTCGGGCGGACCTTGGCGGTGCCGGTCTCGGTGAGCTTGAAGTTCTGCGTGCAGCGGGCGTCGCCGACCTTCTCGCCCTTGTCGGCCGGCCACTTCAGCTCGAGCTTGCCGGTGAGGTCGGCCCGGGCCGCGACGACGCGGATCGTCTTGCGGGCCCTGGCCGAGCCGTACTGGCGCCCGATGACGGTGGCGCCGCCGACCGCCGCCTGCGCCTTCTCCTGCCAGGCCGGCTGGCTGCTGAAGTCCTGCGCCTGCGGTGCCGCGGCGAGGCCGCCGACCTTCTCCGGGACGGTGACGGAGGCCTTGGTGTCCGTGGACGGCTCGTGGTCGAAGACGCCGGCGTACCAGACGGCGCCGGCACCGCCGGCGACGACCGCGACGGCGGCCGCACCTGCGGCGACGGCGCGCCCGATCCGGCGGCCGCGCCGCGGGCGGCGGCCCCGCGACGGGACGATGTCGGCGACGGCGCTGCGCTCGTCGTGCTGGATTGCCATGGTTCCTCCGGGATGCGGCCGAACGGGTCCGTGCGCGCCCACTCGGGTGAGCGCTCCTGGGGGTGTCTTCGGGACGCCCGCCGGGAACCTTGAGCCGCCGGGACGAACGACGGCGGCCCGGGCCGTGAGGCCCGGGCNGCTCGAGCTTGCCGGTGAGGTCGGCCCGGGCCGCCGCTCACTCCTCGGTCAGGTCATGACCGCGTCGTGGGTCGTCCGTCAGTACGGGGCGACCGTGAAGGTCGAGCCGCTGCTGATGATCGACTCGCTGTAGTCCACGTTGTTCGTGACCGCGTCGACCTGACCGTCGTTGACGACCGTGATCGTGTAGACGCCGTCGGCGATCGCCGGGTCACCGGACTGGTTGTACTTGTCCGCCGTGTTCAGCGTGCAGATGAGCTCGGTGTCGCTGACCACGAGGACGTTGACGCACTCGCCGGCCTCGCCGAGCGTCTTGGCGCTCGAGTTGTCGGTCGAGTCGTAGTCGCCCTGCACGATGAAGACGTGGGCACCGGCGTCCGCGGGCGCCGTACCGTCGGTCTTGAACGAGCCACCGGAGACGGCACCCGCGAAGTCGAGACTGGAGAAGCCGACGCCCAGGATGTCGAGGTCGGTCGCCGCGGTCGCGGTCGGGGTCGTGTTCGGCGTGACGATGATGCCGTTGGTGTACGTGTACGCCGCGGCCTTCGTCGCGGTGCCACCGGTCGTCGTGACCGACAGGGACATGGCCGAGCCGGCCGCCTGCGGCGGGACGGTGGCCGTGAACGTCGTGCCGCTGGCGACCGTGATGCCGGTCAGCGCGACCGAGCCGATCTTCGCCGTGAGGCCGGTGATGAAGTTCGTGCCGGTGACGGTGACGGTGCCGCCGCCGAGGGCCGGGCCGCTCGCCGGGGAGATCGGGCTGACCGCGAGCGTCGGCTTCGCGGCGATGGAGTACGCGGCGCTCGCCGAGAGCAGGCTCGTCGTGGTGTTCGAGCCCGGGTAGACGCAGACGAGCCAGTTGGCGGACGTCGCGCTGCCCTGGAGGGCGACCGTGCTCGGGACCGTGATGGCGATCTTCGTCGACGACAGGATCTTCGGCGTCGCGAGGACGATGCCCGCGGTCGAGCTGACCGCGACGGCCGACGCGTACGCCGCGCTGCACGCGGTCGTCGCCGTCGCCTTGTACTGGAACGAGACGAGCGTGCCGGTGAAGAACTTGGCGGTCGTCGTCGTCATCGTCAGGGTGTTGGTGCCGCCGGACGGGCCGGACGTGGCGCTGAGCGTGCCGGCGACGGCAGCGGCGGACGCCGGGCCGGCGCCGATACCGGTGGCGAGCGCGGCGAGGCCGACGGCGGCGAACGCCGCGATGGCCGTGCGCCGCGGACGGCGGGTGGTGAGCTTCATGTGGTGTTTCTCCTCCGTGAGATGACTGACGGGGTCTTCGTGACCCCGGAGCGGGGACCGAGCCATACCCCTCGGCGGTCTGTATCGACCCGGGGTCCGGAGGCATGACGTGCCGGGCGCCGAGATCACGCGATCGGTCCAGTGGCGCGGGGGGACGGTCACCGTCCGCGACGGCCCCGGTCGCCCGCCACGGCCCGCCGCCGGGCCGTACCGGGGCGTCCCGCCGCGAAACGGACGCGACGGCGGCCCCCGGTGACGGCGCCGTGCCGCCCGGCTGCGCCGTCCGGGTGAGGCCTGCGCCGTCCGGATCACCCGCGAGCGCTCAGGAACCGGGGAACGGCTGTCGAAGAAGTCCTCGGCCGCGTCCACGGCCGCCCGGCCGCACGGTGCGGCCGCCTCTCGACGGCATGGAGAAAGAGATGACGACGCCCGTGACCTCCCCGCTGCGCTACGTCCTGTCCGCCACGGCCCTGACGGTCGGGACGACGCTGCGCCTGGCCGTCGTCGCGGACGACCGCGGCGGGCACCTCGAGCCCGAGGTCGTGGTGAGCCTCGGCTCGCTCGCGCGGGTCCGGCCGGTGGCCTCCGCGCAGGCGGTGCCGGTCGAGGTGGGCTCCCCGGCGTGGACCGTCCCCGGCAGCCAGCGCCGCGTCTTCGACAAGGCGCACCCGCGGACGGCGGCGCTCGCGGCCGACCTCGCCGCACGGGCCGAGCAGTTCCTCGCGGGTCTGCGGATGAGCGAGGACCTCACCGAGGTCGTGACGATCGGGCAGGCGCTCGAGGTCGTCCACCGCGAGCTCGCCGCCGCCGACCGGATGCGCCGCGAGTGGGTCGCCGGGCAGGGCCACGACGTGCGGACGTCGACGTGGGACCTCGGTGCCGACGACCTGCTCCCCGTCGAGGGCGCACCCCGCACGCTCCCGGCCGGCACCGCCCTGCCGAGCGAGACCGCGGACGCGCTCGCCCGCGAGTACGGCGTCCTCGTGGCGCTGACCGGCGGCGAGGCCGACAGCTCCCTCGGCGGCTCGGCCGTCGCCGTCTACCGCCGTCCGCCGGCCGGCCTGCCGGACGGTGCGACCGCGGTGGCGGACGACGTGTGGCGCCGCGACGACGCGCTCTCCCACCTCCAGCTCATCGAGACCTCCGGCGCGCACCCCGTGGCGCCGGGCGTCGTCCCCGCGCCGCGGGCGTCGGAGGACCGCTGGGTCGGCTCCGGGCACGTGCCGTCGGCGCAGGCCCCGGAGGCCGCGCTCGCCGCGGTCGAGATCGCCCGCACCCAGCTCGAGCTGCTCCAGGGCTCCGACGAGTACGCGCGCCTCGCGGCGACGCACCACCGCGCCGAGGAGCTCGCCGCGCTCGAGCACGAGGCCCGGCTCGCGGACGGGCGCACCCGCCGCGCCTGAGCACCGCCCCGGTCAGCCCCTCGGGGCGATCGAGCGGGGCTCAGAGGTAGTCGTACACGCAGGCGCTCGCCCCGTCGGGTGCGAGCCGGGCGTAGCCCGGTCCGCGGTCGAAGAACGGGGCGGGCGCCTGCGCGGCGTCCCGGGCCGTGCGCCGGTCGGCCCGCAACGCGTCGGACGCCGCGGCGTCCACCGCGGGTGCCCCGTCGCCGTCCCGGACGACGACCACGCCGTAGTCCTCGTGCGCGCCGGCGTCGGACACCTTGCCCCACAGCACGTCCCGGAGCACCTCGTCGTACGGCCGGTCCAGCGGGTCGCCCCAGCCGCCGCCGCCCGTCGTCCGGATCCGGATCACCTCGCCGGCCCGGACCGGCTCGGCGTCGGTGAGGGCGTCGACCTCGCGCTCGTTCGGGCCGCCCGGGTCCACGGTCACCTGGAACGGCCGCCCGGCCCGGCCGCCGGCGACGCCCCAGCACGACAGGATCGAGCGGTCGGCGATCGACATGAACGAGGCGTCGCGGAGCATCCGGACGTGCTTCTCGTAGCCGAGCCCGCCGCGGTGCCGGCCGGGGCCGCCGGAGTCCACGGCGAGCCCGAGCCGCTCGACCCGCAGCGGGAACCGGCTCTCGCTGAACTCGGTCGGGATGTTGCGCGAGTCCGGGACGACGTGGATCGTGTCCTCGCCGTCCGCGTAGTAGCGCCCGCCCGAGCCGCCGCCGAGCACCTCGCGCATGAGGTAGTGCCGGCCGTCCGCGTCGTGGCCGTGGACGCCGGTGTACCGGATCGTCTCCTGGTCGGCGGGCATCCGGCCGTTCGTCGCCTTCGCGAGCACCCCGGCGAGGACGCCGAGCAGCCGCAGGATGACGAAGGTGCGGGCGTTCGTCGGCGCCGGGAAGACCGGGGTCAGGAGGGTGCCCTTCGGCGGGAACCGCATCTCCACGAGCGGGACGACGCCCTCGTTGACGTCGAGCTCGGCCATCCGCTCCGGGGTGTCGGCGAGGTTGCGCAGGATCGGGGCCAGCCACTTCACGAGGAAGTTGCCGTCCGCGTAGTCGCCGCAGTGGTTGATCGGCCCCTTCGCCTGCGGCGCGGTCCCGGTGAAGTCGATGACGAGCTTCGGACCGCCGCCGGGCAGCACGGGGTCCGGCCCGCCCGTGGACGTCTTCGTCAGCGTGATCCGCTGGGTGTGCAGGCGCGGCTCGTCGACGCCGTCGTGCTCGGCGTAGTCCTCCCAGACGTACTCGCCGTCCGGGATCTTCGCGAGGATCTCGCGCTGGTAGGTCCGGGTCGTCTTCGCGAGGACCTCGTCGAAGCACGCCTCGACGACGTCGCGGCCGTACCGGTCGAAGAGGTCGCCGAGCCGGCGCGCGCCCATGAGGCACGCCGAGCACTCGGCGTCGAGGTCGGCCGCGAGCGAGTCCGGCATCCGTGAGTTGCGGGTCATGATCCGCAGTGCCGCCTGGTTGGGGACGCCCTGGTCCCACAGCCGGATCGGCGGCACCATGAGCCCCTCCTCGAAGACGGACGTCGCGCCGCTCGGCATCGAGCCGGGGCAGGCGCCGCCGATGTCGTCGTGGTGGCCGAACGCCTGGACGAACGCGACGACCTGCGGCCCGCTCCCGTCGTCGTGGAAGACCGGCACCGTGACGCACAGGTCCGGCAGGTGGCCGATGCCGCCCTCGGACTCGTAGACGTCGTTGTGGAAGAACACGTCGCCGGGCCGCATCGTCTCCAGGGGGAAGTCGCGGGCCACCGGGTGGACGAGGGCGCTGTACGAGCGGCCCGTGAGCTTGCGCAGACGCGCGTCGTGGATCCCGGCGCGGAAGTCGTGGGCGTCGCGGATCATCGGGCTGCGCGACGTGCGGCCGATCGCGGTCTCGACCTCCTTCTCGACGCTCGCGAGCGTGCCCTCGACGATCTCGACGAGGATCGGGTCCGCCGTGACCGGGCCGCTGACCTGCTCGGCCGCGACGGCGGCGTCCGGGCCGGAGCGCCGCAGCACGAGGTTGCCGTAGCCGTCGACGGTCGCCGCGAAGCCCGGGTGCACCGGCAGCGTCGAGCCGAACTCCTCGACGACGGCGGGGCCGGTGACGACGTCGCCCGGCAGCAGGCCGGGGCGCCAGTACACCGGTGCGTCGTCGTGCGCGGTGTCGAAGACGACCCGGCGCGCACCGCTGAGCGCGCGGCCGGCGTCCGCGGCGGCGGCCGGGGCGCGCTCGGCGAGCACCGACCGCTCGATCGGGCCGATCCCGGTGACGCGGAGGTTGACCCACTCGACGCTCTGGTCGGCGCGGCCGGCGAACGAGTAGCCGTAGAGCCGCTCGTGGGCGGCGTGGAAGGCGGCGACGACGTCCGCGGCGAAGCCGGCGTCGACCGGGCCGGACGGCGCCGGCACCCGCACCTCGTACGCCTGGCCCGCGTAGCGCAGGTCGGCGGTCCGGGCGAGACGCTGCTCGGCCGCCGGGAACCCTTCCGCGGCAAGGGCTCCGGCCGCCTGCTCCTCGAGGTCGGCGAAGACGTCCGCGACCCGGCCGAGGTCGAGCGCGTCGTCGCGCTGCACCGCCGTCCGCACGTGGTCGGTCCGGACGTCGACGGTGAGCAGGCCGAACGCCGACACGTTGCCCGGGTCCGGCGGGACGACGACGCCGGCGAGGCCGAGGATGTCGACGAGCCGGCAGGCCAGCAGCGAGCCCGAGCCGCCGAACGTCACGAGCATGAAGTCGCGGACGTCGAGACCGCGCTTGACGCTGATCTGCCGCAACGCGTTCGCCTGGTTCCAGGCCGAGATCTCGAGGATGCCGCGGGCGCACTCCTCCAGGCCCAGCCCCAGCTTCGCCGCGAGCGCCGAGACCCCCTCGCGGGCCGCGTCGACGTCGAGCGGGATCTCGCCCCCGAGCAGGTGCGGCGGGATCCGGCCGAGCACGAGATGGGCGTCGGTGATCGTCGGCTCGGTGCCGCCCTTGCGGTAGCAGATCGGGCCCGGGTCGGCGCCCGCGCTGCGCGGCCCGACCTTGAGCGTGCCCTCCGCGGAGAGCCACGCGACCGAGCCGCCGCCCGCGCCGACCGTGACGACGTCGATCATCGGGATCCGGCTCGGGTACGCGCCGACGCTGCCCTCGGTGGTGATCGTCGGCTCGCCGTCGAGGACGACCGAGACGTCCGTCGACGTCCCGCCGCCGTCGCACGTGAGGACCTTGTCGTAGCCCGCGGTCCGGGCGATGAGCGCGGCGCCGAGCGCGCCCGCCGCGGGCCCGGAGAGCACCGTCGTGATCGGCTGGTGGACGATCTCGGCGGCGGAGAGCACGCCCCCGTTCGACTTCATGACGGCGAACGGGACCGGCCCGCGCGGGTCGTCCGCGGCCCGCAGCCCGGCGAGCCGCTCGGCGATCCCGGCGACGTAGCGGGCCACCCGCGGCTTGACCGCGGCGTCGACGAGCGTCGTCATGCTGCGCTCGTACTCCCGGTACTCGCGCAGGACGTCGCTGCTGATCGACACGACGGCGTCCGGGTGCTCGGCCGCGAGGACGTCGCGCATCGCCCGCTCGTGCGAGGGGTCGGCGTAGGAGTGCAGGAAGCAGACGCCGATCGTCGTCACGCCCTGCGCCCGGAACGTCCGGGCGACCGCGACGGCCTCGTCGCGGTCGAACGGCTCGACCTGGGCGCCGGTGACGTCGAGCCGCCCGCCCACGGTCCGCACGAGGTCGGCCGGCACGATCCGGGGCGGCTTCACCCAGAAGTAGCTGTTGCCGTAGCCGTCGGGCACCGACTGGCGGGCGATCTCGAGGATGAACTCGTAGCCCCGGGTCGTCACGAACCCCAGCCGCTCGACCCGGCCCTCGAGGAGGTGGTTCGTCGCGACCGTCGTCCCGTGCGAGACCGACGCGACCTCACCGGGCGCCGCGGACATCAGGGCGAGGATCTTCTCGACCCCGGTGAGGAAGCCCACGGCGGGGTCGGCCGGTGTCGACGGCGTCTTCGTCGTCACGAGCCGGCCGGTGCGCTCGTCGAAGCCGACGACGTCCGTGAACGTGCCGCCGGTGTCCACGCCGATCCTGATGCCGGGCTGCCGCTTCGCCATGGCCTCCATTGAAGAGGGCGGTGCCGGTCCGCTCCCCGGCACAACATGCCAACCGTGCCCTCGCGTGTTGGGCCATGTCCGAACCCGGCGGGCCCCGTGCCCGCATCCCCCGTACGGACGGTTCCCACCGGTATCGTGCCGGGCCGGACAACCGGCGCGGCGGGCGGCGCGTCATCGGACCGTCCCCCTGCCGACGGCGGACGGGACGGCACGAGCCAGGAGGCCTGCCATGACGACCCTGCGGACCCGAACCGGCCTGATGCTCGGCGCGCTCGGCGCGGCGGCGCTGTTGATCTCCGGGTGCGGGGGCGGCGGCTCGGATAGCGTGACCGGCGTGACGACGACCCCCGGGGCGGACGGCGGCACCACGTCCGCCGGGCCCGAACCGACGACGACCGACGGCGGGACCGCCGCGGGCGACGAGACCGGCACCGCGGACGGCACCCCGGCGCCCGACGCGGCACCCGCCGAGCCGGCACCGACCGGCACCGACCCGGTGATCGACCCGGCCGGCCCGACGGCCCCGGCCGCCGTCCTGGCCAACATCCGCTGGTCCGACCGCGGCACCTACGACCGTCTCGTCCTCGACTTCACCGCGCCGTTCGGCGGCTACCAGGTGCAGTACGTCGACGCCCTCACAGAAGACCCGACCGGCGACCCGGTCGAGCTCGCGGGCGGCGCCGTCCTCGCGGTGAGCATCCAGGGCGCGACCCGGAACAACGCCTTCCAGACGAGCGACACGACCCCGCTGAAGACCTACGGCGGCCCGGCGCGGGTGGCCCCGGGGCTGCCGAACCTCAAGGAGGTCGCCGACGCCGGCGACTTCGAGGCGGTGCTGACGTTCGGGATCGGTCTCGACCACAAGGCCGGCTTCAAGGTCATGCACCTCACGGGTCCGGAGCGGCTCGTCATCGACGTCGCGCACTGAACCCGGCGGCGACGCCGCTGCGAACGTGACCACCGCTCGGGGGGCCACCTGACGGCTGCGCAGGTACCGTCAGGAGATGTCGACCATCACCGCGGTGCGCGGGGCCCTGCCGGGGAACGTCCACGCCCAGGCGGACATCACCGAGGTGCTCGCCGACGTCGTGCTCCGGGACGACGCCAAGGCGGAGAAGCGGGCCCTGCTGCGGCGCGTGCACGCCTCGGCCGGGGTCAGCACCCGGCACCTCGCCCTGCCGCTCGAGGAGTACCTCACGCTCTCCGGCTTCGGGGCCGCGAACGACGCGTTCATCGACGTCGGCACGACCCTCGGGGAGCGGTGCATCGGTGACGCGCTCGCGGCGTGCGGGCTCGCGCCGTCCGACGTCGACCTGCTCGTCTCGACGTCGGTCACCGGGATCGCGGCGCCGAGCATCGACGCCCGGCTCGTCGCCCGGCTGGGCCTGCGGGACGACGTCAAGCGGGTCCCGGTCTTCGGGCTCGGCTGCGTCGCCGGGGCCGCCGGGATCGCCCGCCTCCACGACTACCTCGTCGGGCACCCGGACGGCGTCGCCGTGCTGCTGTCCGTCGAGCTGTGCTCGCTGACCTTCCAGCGGGACGACGACTCGACCGCCAACCTCGTCGCGACCGGGCTCTTCGGGGACGGCGCGGCGGCCGTCGTCATGGTCGGCGCGCGGCACCCGCTCGCCGGCTCCGGGCCGCGCGTCGTCGACACCCGCAGCCGGATGTACCCGGACACCGAGCGGGTCATGGGCTGGGACATCGGCGGCAGCGGGTTCCGGATCGTCCTCGCGGCGACCGTCGCCGACGTCGTCGAGAAGTACCTGCGCGACGACGTCGACGCCTTCCTCGGCAGGCACGGGCTCGCCGTCGCGGACGTCGCCACCTGGGTCGCGCACCCGGGCGGGCCCAAGGTGATCGAGGCGATCGTCCGGGCGCTCGAGGTCGACCCCGGCGCGCTCGACGTGACCCGGCGCAGCCTCGCCGCGATCGGCAACCTCTCCTCGTCGTCCGTGCTGCACGTCCTGCAGGGCACCCTCGCCGAGGGCGGGCTCGCGCCCGGCACCACAGGGGTGCTGCTGGCGATGGGGCCCGGGTTCTGCGCCGAGCTGGTGCTGCTCGAGGGGTGAGCCGCCTGTCGGGCGTCACGAGGGTCGGGCGTCAGCCGGTCGGTCCGCGGTCCGTCAGCGGGTACGTCGCCGCGTCCCCGCCCGTGGCCGACCAGGTCGCGGCGAGGACGCCGGACGGCGCCGCGCACGGCAGGGTGAACCCGAACCGCCCGACACGGGTGGCGACGACGCCCTGCCCGCCCGTGCCGAGCTCCAGCTCCGGGTACTCCAGGTTCTCGTAGGTCCACTCCTCGAGGGCCTCGTCCGTACCGGCCACGGTCTCCAGCTCGGGGAACGTGACGTGGACGAGCTGGGTCCCCTGGACGCCGGTGGACAGGTCCAGGACCTCCATCCGGGCGAGCTCGAACACCGGCGGCGCGTCCTGCGGGAGCTCCCACCACTCGGCGTCCGGGTCCTCGATCGCGAAGCCGCGCCCGGGCGCCAGGCCCGCCACGAACAGCGCGTCCGGCGAGACCACCGACGAGAAGGCGATCGGCAGGGACGCCCTGAGCGCGACCTCCGGGACGAGGCGGAAGACCAGGGTCTCGCCGTCGCCCTGGCCGGAGTACAGGTGGAGCGCGGCGTGGGACCCGTCGGGCGCGACGGCCAGGTCGCTGCCGCCGAAGTTGTAGCGCCACCGGTCCGGGACCCGGGCGGAGCGGACGGTCCCGTCCGTACGGACGACGGCGAGCTCGATCGCGGGCGGCGCGTCGTCGTCCTGCACGAAGCGCCAGCCCACCTCGCCCTCGGCCGTCGTGGTGGTCGTCTGGTACACGGTCGCTTCGGTCACGCCCCGGAGGCTAGGCAGCCCCGGTCACCGCCGGGTCACCGCCCGGTCACGGCCCGGCCGTGCCGCGGGACCGCACGCTGCGGCGTCCGCTGATCGCCGCTAGCGTGCCAGGCGTGAGCAGCCAGGTCTGGTACGTCGCGCTGGTGCTCGTCGTCGTCGCGGCCCGGTTCGTCGAGCTCGCCGTCGCGCAGCGGCACCTCGCGTGGGCCCGCGCGGCCGGCGGCGTGGAGTTCGGCGCCCGGCACTACCCCGTCATGGTGCTGCTCCACAGCGCGTTCCTCGTGGGCTGCCTCGTCGAGGTCCCGCTCGCCGACCGGCCGTTCCTGCCCTGGCTCGGCTGGCCGATGCTCGCCGTCCTCGTCGCCGCGCACGCGCTGCGCTGGTGGTGCATCACGAGCCTGGGCAACCAGTGGAACACCCGGGTGCTCGTCGTCCCCGGGCTGCCGCTCGTGACCCGGGGGCCCTACCGCTGGCTGAGCCACCCGAACTACGTCGCGGTCGTCGCCGAGATCGTCGCGCTGCCCCTGGTCCACACGGCCTGGGTGACCGCGCTCGTGTTCACGGTGGCGAACGCCGCGCTGCTCGTCGTCCGGATCCGGGTCGAGAACGCCGCGCTCGCGACCGCGGCCGGCTGACCGGACCGCCGGCCCGCCGGCGTCGAGCGCTACCGGTCGCCGCGCGGCCCGCGGGCGGCGACGATGGCCGGGTGGACGTCGACCTGCTCGTCGTCGGTGGCGGGCCGATCGGCCTGGGCACCGCGGTCGAGGCCGCGCGCGCCGGGATGTCCGTCGCCCTCGTCGAGCGCCGCGAGGGGCCCGTCGACAAGGCGTGCGGCGAGGGGCTCATGCCCGCCGCGCGGACGTCGCTGCGCCGGCTCGGGGTCGAGCCGGACGGCGTCGAGTTCCGCGGCATCCGCTACCTCGCCCGGGGTCGCGAGGCCACCGCGCTGTTCTCCGCGGGCCCGGGGCTCGGCGTCCGGCGGACGACGCTGTCGGCCGCGCTCGGCGCCCGCGCCGACGCGCTGGGGGTCAAGCGGGTCCGGGCGAGCGCCGCACCACCGGTGACGGGGTCCGGCTGGGTCGAGGCGGCCGGGGTCCGGGCGCGCTGGCTCGTCGCGGCCGACGGCCTGCACTCGCCGGTGCGGCGCGCCCTCGGGCTCGACGTGCCGGCCCGCGGGCCCGTCCGCTACGGGCTGCGCCGGCACCACCGGGTCGCACCGTGGAGCGACCTCGTCGAGGTGCACTGGGCCGACGACGCCGAGGCGTACGTGACGCCGGTCGCCGAGGACGTCGTCGGGGTCGCCGTCCTGTGCCCGGGCGGCGGGTCCTACGACACCTGGCTCGCCCGTTTCCCGGCGCTCGCCGACCGGCTCGCGGGCGCGGAGCCGGCGTCCGACGTCCGCGGCGCCGGGCCGCTGCGCCGGACGGCGGCCCGCCGGGTGCAGGGCCGGGTGCTGCTCGTCGGGGACGCGTCCGGTTACGTCGACGCGCTCACCGGCGAGGGGATCTCGGTCGGCCTCGCATGCGCCCGTGAGCTCGTCGCCTGCCTCGTCGCGGACCGGCCGCAGGACTACGAGGCCGCGTGGCGGCGGACGACACGGCGGTACCGGGTGCTCACCGGCGGGCTGCTGCGGGTCGCGCACCGGCCGCTGCTGCGGCGCACGATCGTGCCTGCGGCGTCCCGGCTGCCGCGGGTCTTCCGGGGGATCGTCGACCAGCTCGGGTAGCCGGGAACGACCACCGGGCGCCCTGCACGGGGCCGTCCGGCGGGATCCGGGACGAAGGTCTCAGGGATGCGCGTCCCGGATGCCGACAGTGGTGCGGTGAGCCTGCACAGCCACGCCGTCCCGCGGACGACGCACACGATGAACCTGGACCAGGTCGCCGAGATCAACGAGCGGCTCGCGGCGACGAGCCTCTCGACGGCCGACATCGGCCTGGAGGCGCCCGCGGGCGTCCTCGCCGAGATCGTCCTCGAGGGGTCGCCGACCTTCGGCTACCTGTGGGCCCGGCTGCGGGCCGGCGGCCAGGAGGCGGGCCGGGTGCTCCTGCACACCGACCAGCTGAAGGCGATCAGCCGGGCGCTGCACCTGGCGCACCACCACTGGGGCCTGTGACCCGCACGCGGGCCGGCCGTCAGAAGTGGTGCGGCCGTCAGAAGAGCGTGTCCGGGTGCTCCTCGGGCGGCTCCGGCTCGGCGGCGCGGGGCGCCGGCGCGGTGGGGCGTGAGGCGCGGCGGGAGCCGTTCGACGTGCCGTTGGACGTGCCGTTCGAGGTCGCGTCGGCCGTGACCGCGGCCGGCACGAGGCCGTCGAGCCCCGGCGGCAGGTCGCCGTGGTGGAGCACCGTGAGCCGCTGCGTCGGCCGGGTCAGGGCGACGTAGAGGTCGTTGACGCCGCGCGCCGACTGGCCGACGACGGCCGCCGGGTCGACGACGGTCACGCTGTCGAACTCCAGGCCCTTCGCCTCGTCGACGGTGACGACCTCGACGCGGTCGGCGAGCGCCCGCCCGTCCGGGGCCGCGACGCCGAGCGCCGTCCGCAGCGCGTCCGGGAAAGCCTCGTAGCCGTCCCTCGGGACGACCACGGCGAACCGGCCGCCGTCGAGCGCGGCGTCGTCCGCCCGCACCACGTCCGCGGCCACCGCGGCGACGGCCGCGGCGTCCCGCGCCGGCAGCCGGACCCCGACCGGGTCGTGGTCGCCCTCGCGCGCTGCGTTCGGCGGGGCGACGTCGATGCCGTGCGCGTGCAGGAGCTCGGTCGCGACCGCCATCACCCGGGCCGGCGTCCGGTAGTTCACGGTGAGCTGCTCGAGCACCCAGCGGTCGGCGCCGACGTGGTGGTCGAGGACCTCGGCCCAGGACGTCGTCCCCGCGGCGGAACCGGTCTGGGCGACGTCCCCGACGACGGTCATCGAGCGCGACGGCACCCGGCGCGCGAGCAGCCGCCACTGCATCGGCGAGAGCTCCTGGGCCTCGTCGACGACCGCGTGCCCGAACGCCCACGTGCGGTCGTCCCGGGCGCGGTCGGCGAGCGGGCCGAAGCCCGGACCGCCGGCGAACCGGTCAGCGAGCATCTCCGGCGTCAGCATCTCGGCGGCCTCGCCGGCGGTGCCGAGCACCTGCTTGGCGAACTCGAGCGCCTCGGCGCGCTCGGTGGCGGCGATCGCCGCGGCCCGTCGGGCGGCGTCCGTCACCGCGACGTCCGCGCCGAGCAGCTCGGCGGCCTCGTCGAGCAGCGGGACGTCCCCCGGCGTCCACGGCGCGAGCGGGCCGCGGAGCAGCAGCGCCTGCTCCCGCTCGGAGAGGATCCCGTCGGCGGCGAGCGCGAGCCGGTCGGGGCGGGTGAGCAGCTCGGTGACGACACCCGTCGCGGACAGCGGCAGCCAGAGCAGGTTGACCTCGCGCCGGACGTCCGGGTGGGTGCGCAGCTCCTCGAGGAGCGCACCGCGCTCCTCGGCCTCGCCGCCGACCCCGCGGGCGGTCGCGAGCTGGCCGGCGAGGTCGTCGAGCAGGTGCCGGACGAACGTGACGCGGGCCTCGTTGTGCGGCTTGCCGGACTGCCGGGCCCGGCCGCGGGCGTCGGCGACGACGCGCGGGCGCAGCTCGACGACGTCCCCGTCGACGTCGAGCGGCACCGGCCGGACGAGCCGCCGCTGCCGCCGCCGGACCGCCGCCCTGACGACGTCGGCCATCCGCAGGTCGCCCTTGACGACGGCGACGTCCGCGCGGTCCCGGCCGGTCGCGTCGACCCCGGGGAAGAGCTGCCCGGGTGTCGCGAGCACGACCCCGGTCTCGCCGAGGCTCGGCAGCACCTGCTCGATGTACCGCAGGAACACCGGGCTGGGGCCGACGACGAGGACGCCGCTGCGGGCGATCCGGTCCCGGTGCGTGTAGAGCAGGTAGGCGGCGCGGTGCAGCGCGACGGCGGTCTTGCCGGTGCCCGGCCCGCCCTGGACGACGAGCACGCCGGCGAGCGGGGCCCGGACGACCCGGTCCTGCTCGGACTGCAGCGTCGCGACGATGTCCTTCATCCGGCCCGTGCGGTGCGCCGTGAGCGCGGACATCAGCGCGCCC
Organism: Kineosporia sp. R_H_3; assembly: GCF_002198675.1. Taxonomy (GTDB): domain Bacteria; phylum Actinomycetota; class Actinomycetes; order Actinomycetales; family Kineosporiaceae; genus R-H-3. Next base: position 48,440 of record NZ_MWLL01000206.1, read on the forward strand.
TCGCCGGTGATCGTCGCGAGGTCGGCCCCGGCGGCGACGGCCTCCTCGAGGCCCTCGGCGTCGAGCACCTCGTCGTCGAGGCCGCTGACCGTCCGGCCGCGCAGCGCGATGTGCCGGCGCCGTACGACGTCCTGCGGCTGGGCCGCGGTCGCCTGGTAGAACGCGGACGCCGCCGGCGCCCGCCAGTCGAGCAGGAGCTGCGCCCGGTCGTCGTCCGACAGCCCGATCCGGCCGACGTACCGGCTCTCGCCGGTGCGCAGGTCGAGGCGCCCGAAGGCGAGCCGCTCCTCGACGGCGCCGAGCTGGCGGAGCCGCTCGGTGTGGAGGGCGTCGAAGGCGTCCCGCTCGGCCCGGCCGCCCGGCGTCGGGACGACGGGGGCGCGCCGGACCTGCTCCAGCGAGCGCGCCGTGCGCTCGCGGAGCCCGTCGAGGTGGTCGTAGAGCCGGTCGACGTACGCCTGCTCCCGGGTCGCCTCGCGGTCGAGGTCGCGGTGCAGGTCTGCGGTGCTCAGCGCGTCCTCCCCGGGGGCGTCGGAGCCGCAGCGGCCCGACGGCGACCGCACGGACCGCGGAACGGCGGCATCCAAGTATGGGCGACGGGCGGCCGGAGCGCGACGGCGGGGCGGCGGGAGCACCCACCCGGACCAGGAGGGCGGCCCGGACCGGGGGCCAGCAGGAGTGCGCGGCGTCCCCGTCGTCGGCTGGGATGCTCGTGGACCCGGACGAGGGAGGACGACCGTGCGCGCGATGGTCTACGACAGGTACGGCGGGCCCGAGCGGCTGCGCCTCGCGGACGTGCCCGCGCCCGAGCCCGGCCGAGGCGAGGTGCTGGTCCGGGTGGCCGCCTGCTCGGTGAACCTCTCGGACTGGGAGTACCTCACCGGGCGTCCGGCCTACGCGCGTCTCGCCGGGCTGCGCCGTCCCCGCGCCGGCCGGCGGGTCCTGGGGTCGGACGTCGTCGGGCAGGTCGTCCGGCTCGGCGAGGGTGTCGCGGCGGCGAGCGACCTGGCGGTCGGGCAGCGCGTCATGGCCGACGTCGCCTCGCGGCCGTGCGGTTTCGCCGAGCTGGCCTGCGTGCCGGCCGCGCTGTGCACCCCGGTCCCGTCAGGGCTGAGCGACGAGGCCGCCGCCTGCCTGCCGCAGGCCGGGGCGATCGCGGTCCAGGGGACGGCCGGCGTCACGGCGGGGCAGCGGGTGCTGCTCAACGGGGCGGGCGGCGGGTCCGGGACCCTCGCCCTGCAGCTCGCGCTGGCTGCCGGCGCGCACGTGACGGCGGTCGACAACGCGGGGAAGCTCGACTTCCTGGCCGGCCTCGGTGCGCACGAGGTGCTCGACCACCGCGCCGGCGACTTCGCGGCGTCGGGGCGGCACTGGGACCTGGTCCTGGACATGGTGGCGACCCGCGGGCCGCGCCGCGTCGCGGCGGTCGTGGCTGCGGGCGGGCGCTACCGCGCGGTCGGCGGCCCGCTCCGGGTCGTCGTGCCGCTCGCGCTGGCCGGACCGTTCACGGGCGGCCGGGTCGGGGTGCTCGCGGTGCGGACCGGGGCGGCCGAGACCGCCCGCGTGGCGGCGCTGGCCGTCAGCGGCGCGCTGCGGCCGGTCGTCGAGGACGTGCTCGCGCTGGAGCGGGTGCCCGAGGCCCTGGCCCGCACCGGTGCCGGCGCGGTCCGGGGCAAGCTCGTCATCCGCCCGAACGGGTGAGCGGCGCTCAGGCGTACACGTCGAGCGCGGCGCCCGCGTCGGCGTTCACCCGGCTCAGCGCGCTCGGCGGCAGGGCCCCGAGCATGACCCGGAACTCCTGCGTCGACACCGGCTTGAGCGGTGGCAGCCGTACGGGTTCGGGCTCCGGCTTGCGCGCCTGCGTGGGGTGCCGCGACGCCTCCCGCGACCCGGCGTCCGGTGCGTTCTGCGGGGCGACGGGGCGTTGGACGGGGAGCGGGGCCGGAAGCGGCGCCGGGGTGGCACCCACACTGGTGACGTTCATCGCCGATCCTCCTTCCTCCGGTCGGCCCGGGCTCCTCATACCGGGGTCCGAGCGGTCGACTTAGGCGCGTTATCGACCGGGGCCCCGCAGGCTATGAGCGGCCGTTCGGGTGAATCCGCGTTCGCCGGTGGCGAAATGCCCGGAACGCCCGGTGGCGTGATCGTTCCCTCGGCTCAGCCCCGTCGGCGGGCGATCCGGTAGCCGAGCCAGACCCCGGCCAGCGCGATCGCGGCGCCGACCGCGACCCCGCCGAGCTGGTACCGGACGTCGAGCGGCACGCCGCCGGCCGCGGGGGCCACCGGCCGGGTGAAGACCGCGGGTGCGGCGGCGGACGGCGCGGACGGCGCCGACGGCGCCCCGGCCGGGACGGGTTCGGGCGCGGGCACGGGGAGGGCGCCCGGACCGCCCGCGGCGAGCAGGGCGTCGACGGCGGCGAAGAACTCCCCGGCGGTCTTGCGCGCGACCCCGGTGAGCACCCGCTGCCCGACCCCGCCGACCGCACCGCCGACGACGGCGTCCGCGTCGTACCGCAGCAGTGTCGTCCCGTCGCCCGGGTCGTCGAGGTGCACGCGGACGTCGGCGCTCACCGTGCCCGGCGCGCCCGAGCCGGACGCCTTCAGGGTGAAGGCGGACGGCGGCGTACCGTCGGAGAGCGTGACATCGCCGAGGTAGCTGCCCTTGATGCTCGCGACGCCGGCCGTGACGGTCATCCGGTACCGGTCGGTGCCGACCGCCTCGAGCTGCTCGCAGCCGGGGATCGTCCGGACGAGCACCGCCGGGTCGTTGAGCGCGGCGTAGACCTGCTCGGGGGACGCGTGGAGCGTCGCGGTTCCGCTGACCTTCACAGCTGCTCCCTGGTGGGTGTCCCGCATCGCGGCGGCACGGACAGGAACGTCGGTGGGACGACGCTACTGCCGGGACACGGCCCCGTGGTCGGCGAACTGTGACAACGCGGCAGGGGAGCGGACCGTCAGGTCAGCGGCGGCGGCCGCACTGCCGGGTGAGCAGGAACATCGCGGCGACCGTGTAGGTCACCCCGAGGGACGCCATCGACGTGATCGCGTCGGCGAGGTGCCCGGCGTCGTGCACCCAGAGCGCGTCCTGCAGGCTCGTGTCCCCCGGGGCCATGCCGGGCAGCGGGTCGGGCACGTAGCCGACGTACGACGCCAGCGCCGCCGTCCCCCAGCGGCTCGGGGTGATGTGGGCGACGAGGGCGAGCGTGTGGCCGCCGAGGCCCTCGGGGTGCGCGAGCGGGACGAGCAGGCCGCTGAGCACGACGAGCAGCGCGACGCTGCCCATGAGCAGCAGGATCGCCCGCTCGAGCGTGCGCGACGAGGCGCTGATGAGCAGGCCGAGGGCCGCCGAGCTGAGGCCGAGCATCATGAGCGAGCCGGTCATGACGAGCAGCGGGGTGCCGACGTCGAGCGGCCGCTCCGGGCCGTCGCGCAGCGCGAGGTACAGGCTCATGGTGACGAGCGACTGGAAGGCGACCGGCCCGGCGAGGGCGAGGGCCTTGGCGAGGACGACGGCGACCGGCCGCACGCCCCAGCGGTGCTCGCGCTCGATGACGTCCCGGTCGCCGACGATGGTGCCGAACGACATCGCCATGGCGAAGAACGTCGTGCACGTGACGACGACGGACAGCGCGACGCCCTGCCACGGGTTTGGGTCGTCCGGGGTGCCGGCCAGGCCGCGGTCGGCGGCCCACGCGGTGAGCAGGCACGAGAGCACGGGCAGCACGAACAGCCCGCGCAGCAGGGTGAGCCGGTTCGCGGCGAACCGGGTCAGCTCGCGCCGGGTCAGGACGGCCGTGGTGTGGACGAGGCCGATCTCCGGGGCGGTCCCGGCCGGGGCCCGCCGGGTGCGCCGGGCGACGGCGGCGGAGGTCTCCGCGGAGCGGGCGCGTGCGTCGTCGGCGACCGGGCGGTCGCCGTCCGGGCGGGCGGCCGGGGCGCCGACGGTCTCGGCGGTCGCCGTCCCGTTCCGCAGGGCCGCCATCGCCTCGGCGTAGGTCGTCACCCCGAGGGCCTCGAGCAGCCCGTCGGGCGGGCCGCTGAACGCGACCCTGCCGTGGATGTCGAGGGCAAGGACGACGTCGGCGAGGTTGAGGTTCGCCGTCGAGTGGGTCACGACGATGACGCCGCGGCCGTCGTCCGCGACCCTGCGCAGCAGCCGCATCATCACGAGGTCGAGGCCCTCGTCGAGGCCGGACGTCGGCTCGTCGAGCATGAGCAGCCGCGGGTTGCTCAGCAGCTCCATCGCGACGGCGACCCGCTTGCGCTGGCCGCCCGAGAGCTGGCCGATCCGCCGGTCGGCGTGCGAGGCGAGCTCGAGCAGGCCGAGCACCTCGGCGACGCGGCGCGCCCGCTCGGCCCTCGGCACGGACGGCGCGAGCCGCAGGTCGGCGGTGAGGCCGAGCGCCTGGCGCGGGGTCAGCTCGCCGTGGAGCGCGTCGCGCTGCGGGACGAAGCTCACCAGGCGCGGCGCGAGGTCCGGCGTCTCGAGGATGGCGACGCCGTCGACGAGGACGTGGCCGGAGACGTCCTCGACCTCGCCGAGGATCGCGGCGCACAGGGTGGACTTGCCCGAACCGGACGGGCCGACCACGGCGAGCACCCCCCGCGCCGGGAGCACGAGGTCGATGCCGGAGATCGTCGGTGTCCGCCGGTTGCGGTAGCGGGCGCCGACCGCGGAGCACACGAGGGCCGGCGGCGGGGCCGCGACGGCAGGGCGGGTCCGCAGGTCGCGGAGCAGGTCGACACCGACCTGCGGCCGGCTGCGGGCGGGCTCCGCGGGCCGGGCACGCGCACGGACGGGGCGCAGCCCGACGGATCCGCCGACGGCGGCGGCGTCCGCGTCGAGGGGCTCCGACACGCGCATGGGCACCCGTACCTCCTGCAATCTGACCAATGTGCGATGGCAAAGTAGCGTGTCGACGGCTCAGGGAACACCCACGAGTGCGCCGTACCGTGTCAGTCATGAGCGGAACGGCGGGACGCCCGCGGCTGCCGGGCGACTCGCACGTCCACTCGCAGTTCTCCTGGGACACCCTCGAGGGCGACATGGAGGCGACCTGCGCCCGGGCCGTCGGGCTCGGGCTGCCGTTCGTCGCCTTCACCGAGCACGTCGACCTCACCGACGTCGTCCTCGAGCCGTACGAGCTGACGGTCCTGCCGGCGCACATCGCGGCCCACGCGGACGACGACCTCGTGCTGCGCGCCCCGCCGCTCGACGTCGAGGGCTACCTCGCCACCGTCGAGCGCTGCCGGGACCGGTTCCCCGGGCTGACGATCCTCACCGGCCTGGAGATCAGCGAGCCGCACTGGCACCCGGACGCCGTGGCCGGCCTGCTCGCCGGCGGCCGGTTCGACCGGCTCCTCGGCTCGCTGCACTCGCTCACCGCCCGGGGCGCCGCCGCGGACATCCATGCCCTCATGCACGAGCGCGGTTGCGACGCCGCGATGCGCGCCTACCTCGAGGAGGCGTACCGGCTCGCGTCGTCGACCGCGCCGGTCGCCGTCCTCGCGCACGTCGACTACCCGGTCCGGGCCTGGTCCACGTTCAGCGCCGACCCGTACGACCCGTTCCCCTTCGAGGCCGAGTTCCGCGAGGTGCTCACCGCGCTCGCGGCCTCGGGCCGGGCGCTCGAGCTGAACACGGTCGTGCCGCTCGCCGCCCAGGTGCTGCGCTGGTGGCACGAGTGCGGCGGCGCCGAGGTCACCTTCGCGAGCGACGCGCACCGCCCGGACGACGTCGCGCGGGGTTTCGCGGACGCCGCGGCGCTCGCTGCGGCCGTCGGGTTCCGGCCGGGGAACGACCTGCGTGCCCCGTGGTGCCGCGGCTGATCGGCGGGGCGCACATCCACGGCGCCTCCGGGCGCGATTCCGGCCCGTTCTCTGGCACGGCATGACAATTTCGCGGGTGTTTCTCCGTATCGCGGCCACGGAGCCCCGCGCCGTCGGCCACCGTGATGATGGAGCGCCGGTGGGTGCCGGCAGGACGCCGCCGGCCCGGCGGCCCGACGCGACGGACGGGACGAGATGAGCCTGCGCACCGGCGGTCCGGCCCTGGCCCCCTTGCGGACCGCCCGCTGGGCCCTGCTCGCGGCGTTCGGCCTGCTCGTCGCCTCGACCCAGCTGCTGTGGATCTCGCTGGCTCCCGTGACCGGCGAGGCCGCGCGGGCGCTCGGGGTCTCGGAGGGGGCGGTCGGCGACCTCGCCGGTCTCGAGCCCGTCGTCTACGTACTCCTCGCCATCCCGGCCGGGCGCTGGATGGACCGCCGGTTCGGTCCGGCGCTCACGCTCGGCGCGCTGCTCACCGCCGGCGGCGCGCTCGTCCGGGCGGCCGGCCCGGACTCCTACGCGTGGGTCCTCGCGGGCCAGGTCGCGATCGCCCTCGGGCAGCCGCTCGTGCTCAACGCGACGACCAAGGTCGCGGCCCGCTGGTTCCCGCCGGCGGAGCGGGCGACCGCGATCTCCGTCGCGAGCGCGGGGCAGTTCGTCGGCATCCTCGTCGCGGCGACGACGGGCGGGCTGCTCCTGGACGCCGGCGGCCTGCGGCTGCTCCTCGGCGTCCACGCCGCGGTCGCCACGGCGGGTGCGCTCGCCGTGCTCGTCGCGCTGCGGCTGCCCGCGGCGTTCGAGGCCGACGCGACCGGGCCGACGTCCCTGCGCTGGCTGCGCCGCGACCCGCTCATGTGGCGGCTCGCCGCGCTGCTCTTCGTCGGGGTCGGGGTCTTCAACGCCGTCGCCACGTGGCTCGACCCGATCCTCGACGCGTTCGGCCACCCCGGGGTCGGCGGCGGGCTCATCGCGCTCATGACCGTCACCGGGATCGCCGGTGCCGCGGTGCTGCCCGGGCTCGCCGCCCGCCGCGACCGCCGCCGGCTCGTGCTCGTCGCGACGACCGGCCTCACCGTCACCGTCTTCGGGCTGCTGTCGGTCGTGCACGAGCTGTGGCTCGTGACCGGTGCGCTCGGCCTCCTCGGGTTCTTCCTGCTCGCGGGGCTGCCGGTCGCGCTCGACTGGTCCGAGCTCGAGGCCGGCCCCGGCCGGGCCGCCACCGCGACCGCGTTCCTGCTGCTCGCGGGCAACCTCGGCGGCGCCGTCCTCGTGCTCGTCGTCCAGGCGCTCATGGGCACCCCGCACCTGGCGCTCGCCGCGCTCGCGGTCGCCGCCGTCCCCGGCGTCCTCGTCGCCCTGCGCCTGCCCGACCACGCCCCCGCCGCCGCCGTCTGACCGCTCATGCTCGCGGCAGGTACCGGAGACCGGCCTCCCGGAGCGCCGGAACGGTACCGGGCGTGAGCATCAGCGGGGGGAGGGGTGATGCAACGAGGCGAGGTCGCCCGCGGCGTGGGCGCGGCGCAGGTCGTACAGCTCGGACGGCGAGATCGGCATCCGCCGGATCGGGAAGCCCTCGGCGTCCTCGATCGCGGCGGCGAAGACGGCCATCCCGGGGATGACGCCCGCTTCGCCGGCACCCTTGATGCCCAACGGGTTGAGCGGGGACGGCGTCTCGAGGTGGTCGGTCTCGATCGTCGGGACCTCGGTCGAGTACGGCATGAGGAAGTCCATGAACGAGGCGTTGAGGATCTGGCCGTTCTCGTCGTAGGCGATCCGCTCGTAGAGCGCGCCGCCGACGCCCTGCGCGACGCCGCCGTGCACCTGGCCCTCGACGATCATCGGGTTGACGAGCGTGCCGCAGTCGTGGACGACGCAGTAGCGCAGCACCGTGATCTCGGCCGTCTCCGGGTCGGTCTCGACGACCGCGGCGTGCATGCCGGAGGCGAACGTCGAGCGGACCGGCGAGTAGTAGTCGGTGCCCTCCAGGCCCGGCTCGTCGTCCTCCGCGACCGGCGGGGCGTCCGGTGACCCGCCGCCCGCGAACTGGGTCGCCGCGGCGGCGCTGGCGTCGAACGCGTAGCGCAGCGGGTTCGACAGCACGGCGACGGTCTTCAGCGGGATGTGCGTGCCCGGGGCGCCCTTGACCCGGATGTCGCCGTCGACGATCTCGAGGTCGCTCGTCGAGACCTCGAGCGCGTCCGCCGCGATCCGCAGCGCCTTCTCGCGGACCTTGCCGGCGGCCAGCCCGACGGCGTTGCCGCTCATGACGGCGGCCCGGGAGGCGAAGGTGCCGACGGCGTAGCCGAAGCGGCGGGTGTCGCCGGAGGTCACGTGGACGTCCTCGATCCGGACGCCGAGGACGTCGGCCGCGATCTGCGCGAACGCCGTCTCGTGCCCCTGGCCCTGGGTCGTGAGCCCGATCGCGACGTTGACCCGCCCCGACGTCTCGACCTGCACGTGCGCGCCCTCGTAGGGGCCGACCCCGGTGCCCTCGACGTAGCAGGCGAGCCCGAGCCCGACCCGGCGGCCCTGCGCCGCGGCCTGGGCCCGGTAGGCCGCGAAGTCGTCCCAGCCGACAAGTGCCTTGATCTTCTCGAGCATCTGCGGGTAGTCGCCCGAGTCGTAGATGAGCGGGCGGCCGTCCTGGAAGGTCAGGCCCTGGTCGTAGGGGAACTCGTCGGGCCGGATGAAGTTCACCGCGCGGACGGCGGCCCGGTCCTTGCCGAGCGCGTCCGCGATCGCGTCCATCGCCCGCTCCATCGCGTAGACCCCTTGCGGGCGACCGGCTCCGCGGTAGGGCGTGACGATGACGGTGTTCGTGTAGAGGGAGGTGAACTCGACCCGGTAGGCACCCGGCTTGTACGGGCCGAGCAGCTGGGTGGCCGTGATGATCGGCACGATGATCCCGTACGGCGTGTAGGCGCCGTTGTCGTGCCAGAGCGTCACGTCGAGCCCGAGCAGCCGGCCGTCGTCGTCGAACCCGACCCGGACCCGTTGCAGCTGGCGGCGTTCGTGGGCGCTGGACACGAAGTGCTCGCGCCGGTCCTCGGTCCACTTCACGGCGGCGCCGAGCAGCCGGGCCGCCCACGGCACGAGGACCTCCTCGGGCCACGGGTGGACGATCTTCACCCCGAAGCCGCCGCCGACGTCCGGGGTGATGCAGTCGACCTTGACGAGCGGCAGGCCGAGCTTCGCGGCGACCGCGGCCCGGACGCCGGTCGAGGTCTGGGTCGAGGACCACATCTGGAGCCGGCCCTCGTCGGCGTGCCAGCGCGCCAGCACCCCCTTGCCCTCGAGCGGGGTGCAGGCGCTGCGCTCGACGTCGAGGTCCAGGTCGAGGACGTGCGGGGCCGCCGCCAGGGCGGCGCGCGCGTCGCCCACCTCCTGGACGAGGTGCGCCGCGACGTTGCCCGGCACGTCGGCGTGGACGAGCGCCGCACCGTCACGGGCCTGCTCGATGCCGACGACCGCGGGCAGCGTCTCGTAGGTGACCCGGATCCGCCCGGCGACGTCCTCGGCGACGTACCGGTCCGTCGCCACGACCATGACGACCGGCTCGCCCATGTACTTGACCTCGTCGCGGGCGAGCGCGAAACCGGTGCGGCCGTGGGTGAGCGCGGGGTGCGGGATGAGCAGCGGCAGCGCCTCGGCGACCCTGGTGCCGTGCTCGGCGTCCGCGGCGGCGAGGTCCTCGTAGGTGTAGATCGCGACGAGACCGTCGACGTCGAGGGCGTCGGTGACGTCGATGTCGGTGACGCGGCCGTGCGCGACCGTGCTGCGCACGAACGCCGCGGCGAGCGCGTCCCGGCCGAGGTCGTCGAGGAAGCGGCCGCCGCCGGTGAGCAGCCGGGCGTCCTCGCGCCGGACGACGCTGCTGCCGATCAGCGACGAGCCGCCGGTGACACCGGTGACACCGCCCGTCGACGGGCGCGGGACCGGTTGCGGTGCAACGGGTCCGGCGGGCGCCAGGCCCGGCAGCACGGGGGCGAACGGGGACGCGAGCGCCGGCGGCACCGGCTTGGCCCGCCGCCGCGGGGCCGCGGGCGGCGCCGAGGGGGCCTTCTTGGCCGCGGCCTTGCGGGTCGGTGCCTTCCTGGCCGGGCTCTTGTCGTCGGGGCTCTTGCCGGCGGGGCGCTTGTCGGCGGGGTTCTCGTCGGCAGGGCCGCCGGGCGGGGTCTCGCTCACGCCGTCGCCCCCTCGCCGGCCGGGGCGGCCCTGAGCTCGGCGGCCCGCAGCACGGCCTTGGTGATGTTCTGGTAGCCGGTGCAGCGGCACAGGTTGCCGGCGATCGCGTCGCGCGCCTCGTCGGACGTCGGGGCCGGGTTCTCCTCGAGGAACGCGGTCACCGTCGTGAGGAAGCCCGGTGTGCAGAAGCCGCACTGCAGCGCGTGGCACTCCCGGAAGGCCTGCTGCACCGGCCCCAGCTCCGCGCCGTCCGGGGCGAGCCCCTCGACGGTCGTCACGTCGTGGCCCTCGGCGCTCGCGGCGAGCATGAGGCACGCCCGCACCGGGGCGCCGTCGAGGAGCACCGTGCAGGCCCCGCAGACCCCGTGCTCGCAGCCCACGTGGGTGCCGACGAGACCGAGGTCGTGCCGCAGGCAGTCGGAGAGCAGCCGCCGGGACGGCACCCGGACGGCGTGCGCGGACCCGTTGACGGACAACGTGATGTCGAGCTGCTGCTCGCTCATGCGGGCGCCTCCTCGGCACGGCGGTGGACGTCTGTCGGGACCGCGGCGGCCACGGCGCGGGCCATCGCGCGGCCGGTGAGGGTGCGGGCCAGCTGGGCGCGGTAGTCCGCGGAGGCGTGCAGGTCGGCCTCGGGCTCGAGCCGGTCGACCGCGGCCTCGGCGGCCCCGGCCCAGGCGGCCGGGTCGGCGGCGGCCGCCGCGTCGGCCGGTGCGTCCTGGGTGAGCTCGACGACGACGGGCACCGGTGACATCGAGATGTACGCGGCACGGGCGCTCGCGACCCGGCCGTCGACGACGGTCACGGCGGCGGCGAGGCCGGCCATCGCGTAGTCGCCGTGCCGGCGCGCGGCCTCGACGAACGCCGTCCCGGTGCCGGCCGGGAACGCGGGGAACCAGGCCTCGACGGCGAGCTCCCCGGGCCGGACGGCCGACTCCAGCGGGCCGAGGAAGAAGTCCATCGCGGCGACGCTGCGCCGTCCCGCGGCGCACGCGAGGTCGACACGGCCGCCGGTCAGGGCGAGGACGGCGGTGAGCTCGCCGCTCGGGTCGGCGTGGGCCAGCGACCCGACGCTCGTGCCCCGGTTGCGGATCGTCGGGTGCGCGACGTGCTCGAGGGCCTGCCGGAGCAGCGGCAGCGCGGAGTGCGCCTCGGCGTCCCGCTCGACGTCGCGGTGCCGGGCGAGCGCGCCGACGTGCACGCCGTCAGGCCCGCTGCGCACGTAGGCGAGGTCGGTGAGCCGGTTGACGTCGACGAGGTGGGCGGGCGCCGCGAGGCGCATCGAGAGGATCGGCAGCAGGCTCTGCCCGCCGGCGAGCACCTTGCCGTCGGACCCGACGTCCGCGAGCACCGCGAGGGCCTGCTCGAGGTCCTCGGGCCGGTGGTAGGTGAACGGGGACGGCTTCACACGAGCATCCTGCCTGTCGCTGCCGGGTGGTGCGCCGGGAACCGGCGGCGGGGCCGGGAGTTTCTCCCGGCCCCGCCGTCGTGGGACTGCTTGTTGCGTGCCGCGTCGCCGGTCAGGGTTCCTTGTAGGCGCCCGGGGCGTCGACGACGATCGAGGTGCCGCCGACGGCGGCGTCCCGCAGGTGCGCCGGGGCGAGCGCCTTGGCGAGGTGCCAACCCGCGACGGCGACGATCGTGCCGAGCGCGATGCCGCCGAGGGTGAAGGTGTCGGTGAACTTCAGCTCGGTGTTGCCGATCGCGATGACGATGCCCGCCGCGAGCGGCACGAGGTTGACCGGGTTGCCGAAGTCGACCCCGTTCTCCTTCCAGATCTTCGCGCCGAGCAGGCCGATCATCCCGTAGAGGACGACGGTGATCCCGCCGAGGACACCGCCCGGCGTCGAGGCGACGAGCGCGCCGAACTTCGGCGAGAAGCCGAAGAGGATCGCGACCACGGCGGCCACGTAGTAGGCCGCCGTCGAGTAGACCCGGGTGGCGGCCATGACGCCGATGTTCTCGGCGTAGGTCGTCGTGGGCGAGCCGCCGACGAGCGACGCGAGCGAGGTGCCGACGCCGTCCGCGGCGATCGCGCGGCCCATGACCGGGTCGAGGTCGGCGCCGGTCATCTCGGCGACGGCCTTGACGTGCCCGGCGTTCTCGGCGATGAGGGCGATGACGGCCGGGAGGACGAGGAGCACGAACGTCAGGGAGACGGACGGCATGTGCCAGCCCGCGACCTCCTTGCCGTCCGCGATGAACGTCTTGTCGGGGAAGCCGAACAGCGGTGCGTCGGCGATGCCTCCGAAGTTCGTCCGGGAGTGCGTCGTCACCTCGCCGGCGCCCGCGTCGAAGGACGTGATCTGCCCGAAGGCCTTGTCCGCCACCCACGAGAGCGCGTAGCCGAACACGAGCCCGAGGAAGATCGCGATCCGGCCGACGAACCCGCGCGAGGCGAGGCTGACGACGATGACGAAGACCATCGTCGCGAGGGCGACCCACTGGTCCTGCGGCCAGTAGATGTCCGCGACGACCGGGGCCAGGTTGAACCCGATGAGCATGACGACCGCGCCGGTGACCGCCGGCGGCAGCACCTTGTAGACGATCTCGGAGCCCATGTAGTGGATGACGACGCCGACGAGCGCGAGCACGATGCCCGCGACGAGGATCGCGCCGGTGACGTCGGGGGAGTCGCCGCCCTGGGCGCGGATCGCCGCGACGCCGCCGACGAACGAGGCGCTCGTGCCGAGGTAGCTGGGGACCTTGCCGCCGACGATGAGCAGGAAGCAGATCGTCGCGATGCCGCTCATGAGGATCGCGAGCTGGGGGTTGAGCCCCATGATGAGCGGGAAGACGAACGTCGCACCGAACATCGCGACGACGTGCTGCGCTCCGAGCCCGACGGTGCGGCCCCAGCTGAGGCGCTCGTCGGGCCTGACCACTTCTCCGGGTGCCAGGGACTTGCCGTCCCCGTGCAGCGTCCAACCGAATGCCATGACGAGCCTCCTGGGGGGCAGCGCCGTCCTGCACCCCCGCCAGGTGCGGTCCGGCAGCGAGGTGTTCAGCGCAACGTAGGGCTCCCGGTCACGCAGAGCATTGGCAGAGTTCGCCAACGCCTCTCGTGCACATTTGTGCAGGACGGCGTCGCCGTCCCGGCGGTCTCAGAGCAGCCCGCGGCAGACGGCCACGATCCGCCGGGCCCGGGTGTCCGCACCGGCCGCCGTGACGAGCGAGAGCAGCGCCTGCTTGCGCAGCGACGGCGAGGTCCGCTCCCACGCGGCGCGCAGGGCCGGGTCGGTGTCGAGCGCCGCGGCCAGGTCGTCCGGGACCACGAGGTCCTCGACCGGGTCGAGGATCGTCCACCAGCCGTTCGCCCGGGCGACCTCGACGGCGCGCCGCCCGGCGTCGGTCATCCGGCCCTGCTCCTCGAGCGCCTCGACCCGGCGCCGGTTGAGCCTCGTCCAGGTGCTGCGGGCCTTGCGCGGCGTCATCATCTGCAGCCCGCGGGCCTCGTCGAGGGTGTTGACGGTCGAGTCGATCCACCCCCAGCACAGCGCCTCCTCGACGAGGTCGGCGTACGGCACCGGGGCGAGGCCGCTGCCCTTGCGCCACGACGCGACCCAGCACCCGCGGGCCGTCGCGTGGTGCTCCGCGAGCCACGCGCGCCAGGCCGCGAGGTCGGCCGGGTGGTAGACCGGGTAGTCGAACTTCCACGTCGCCGGGTGTTCGGACGCGGACGCCGGCACGTTCATGGTCGTCAGCGTACGAGGGACGTCGGGCGGCGGGCGCGTTCCCGCGGTCACGCCCCCCGCATCCGCAGCACCTGGAGCGCGAGGTGCAACGACAGCCTCAGGTGCGCGTCGTGGGTGAACGGCCCGAGCATCCGCTCGAGCTTGGCGATCCGGTACCGCAGCGTGTTGTAGTGGAAGTGCATGACCCGGGCCGTCTCGGCGACGTTGAGGTTCGTCTCGAGCAGCACCTCGAGCGTGCGCCGCAGGTCCCGCGCCTCGTCGTCGTCGACCTTCGCGAGGTCGCCGAGGGTCTCGGCCGCGAAGGACCGCAGCTCGGCCGGGTCCTCGACGAGCGACAGCAGCCGGAAGACCCCGAGGCCGTCGAAGTGCGCGACGCTGCCCGGCCCGTTCATCCGCCGCCCGACCCGCACCGCGGTGCGGGCCTGCTCGTAGGCCGCCGGGATCTGCGCCGGCGTCGCTGCGACCCGGCTCACGCCCGTGCCGAAGGACCGCCGGCCGCCACCGCCGTCCCCGGTCACCTCGCGGACGAGGTCGCGCACGAGCCGGTCGACGCCCGGGCCGGTCTGGCCGGTCGCCCCGTGCGGGGGCGCGCCGAGCACCGCGACGACCTCGCGGTGGAAGCCGACGACGGGGGCGTGCGGGTCGCGCGGCCGGACGACGGACTGCCAGGCCGCGGCGAACCGCTCGACGGCGGGCCGGCCGACGAGCCCGGTCGCCGGCCGGTCGTCGTCCGTGGGGTCGAGCTCCGCGACGACGACGACCACGGGCCGGTCGACGTCCCAGCCCAGGCTCGCGGCGTGCGTCACGGCGAGCTCGGGCTCGACCTGCCCGGTGAGCAGGTCGCGCAGGAAGTCGCCCTGGTACTTGCTCTCGACCGCGCGGACGGCGAGCTGCTTGGTCACGGCGAGCGCCGCGACGGTGGCGGCCCGCTCGACGGTGTGGACGTCGTCCGTCGTCAGCGAGCCCTCCGGGGAGAAGGCGACGATCCGGCCGTGGTCGACCCGGCCGGCGACGACGCGGACGACGACGTGGTTGCCGGCGAGCCCGTCGTGGTCCGTGAGGCCGGTCATCTCCGCCTCGGTGCGCAGCCGCCCGCTGCCCTCGAAGCACCGCCCGTCGTACGCCGCCGACAGCGCGTCGACGTCGCCGCCGTCCGCGAGCACCCGGCCGTCCGGCGTCGTGATGACGACCGCGCCGCCGAGCAGACCGACGAGCCCGGACGCGAGCTCGGGCAGCCCGCCGCCGTCGAGCACGACCTGCACGAGTGCGCGGTGCACCTCCTCGGACCGGGCCAGCGCGGTCGCCTGCCGGTCGAGCAGGTCGGTGAGGACGTGCTCGAGGACGTCGTCCCAGGCGACGGTCTCGGGGACGGCGATGACGGGGAAGCCGCGCCGGTCCGCCTCCTCGATGACCTGCGGCGGCAGCACGTCGAGGTAGCGGCCGAGCTTGACGCCGAGGGCGGCGAGGCCACGCTCGTCGAGGTCGCCGACGAGCCGGACCAGCGCCCCCGGGTCGTCGCGCAGCGGGTAGCCGGTCGTCAGGAGCAGCTCGTGGGGCTTGACCCATGGCAGGATGTCCGGCACCTCCATGACATTGACCCGCTCGACCGCGCGGTCGAGACCGGCCGCCCCGGCGAGCACGGAGGAGCCCCGGAGCACGTGGAGCTCGAGCACCTCGCGCACCCGCAGCGCCCGCGGCAGGCGGCGCGCGACCCCGGCCTCGCCCGGCACCGGGGACGCCGGCACTGGCAAGTCCTGGGCGGGGGTCGGCTCACTCTTGGCAGGTCTAGCCATACGGGGACGGTAGCGCCCCGGTTACGTTCGCGGAGGGTCACGTGCGCGAGCACGCACCCGCCGAGCACGACGCGAGGGGGTCGGCATGGCCGCTGCGAGCACGACCCTGCGCACCCTGCTGCTCGGACCCGTCCGTGCGCTGCAGGTCGTCGCGACCACCCCGCGGGCGCTCTACCTCGCCGTCGGCGAGCAGCCCGTCGTGGCGCTCCTCGCGCCCGACGCCGTCCGGGTGCCGTTCGGGATGGTGCTCGACGCGCGCGTCCCGCCGCACCTCGCCGGTGCCGCGGTCGGCGACGAGGCCCTCGTCGGCGGCGGCGGCCTGTCGCTCGCCGGGGTCACCGTGCGGCCGCTGCGCTGGTGGGACCCCGCCGTGCCGGCCCTGCACGTCGTCGCCTCCCGGGTCGCCACCGGGCTGGCCCGGCTGCTGCCCGCCGCGCCCGAGGAGGTCGCGTCCCGGCTGCCCGCCCTCGGTGCCGCGCTCGCGGCGGTCGGGCCGGGGCCGCGCGCCGGTCTCGCCGCGACCGTGCGGACCCTCGTCGGCCGCGGCCCGGGCCTGACCCCGGCCGGGGACGACGTCCTCGCCGGTGCGCTGTGCGCGCTCGCGGCCGCCCGGCCGCCCGGCCCGGCGCGGCGGGCGCTCGCGGACGTCGTCCGCGCCGAGCTGCACCGGACGACCCCCGTCTCCGCCGCGCTCCTCGCCGAGGCCGTCGAGGGCCGAGCCGTGCCGCAGGTCGTCGACCTGCTCCGCACGCTCGGCCGCCCGGGAGACGACGGGGCGCGGCTGCGGGCCGCCGTCGACGCGCTCGTCGACGTCGGGCACACCTCGGGGACGGCGCTCGGCCACGGGCTCGTGCTCGGGCTGCGCGCGGCGGTGCCGGGCCCGGTGGCGGCATGACGGCAGGCTCTGCGTGAGGCGGACCGACGACGAGGAGCAGCCGGTGGCACAGGGCGCGGACCAGCAGGCGGTGGAGCGGGTCGAGGTGCGCCGCGGCGCCTACCACGACTCGGTGACGCTCATGCAGGTCAGCCGGGCGATCGCCGGTGCGCCCGGCGTGCTCGCGGCGCAGGTCGCGATGGCGACCGACCTCAACCTCGACGTCCTGGCAGGCATGGGGTTCACGCTGCCGGACGGCCTCGTGCCGGCGGACCTGCTCGTGGCCCTGCGGGCCGCGGACGACGCCGCGCTCGACACCGCGACCGGGCTGGTCGACGAGGCGCTCGCCGCCCGCGGCGGGCCGGCCGGCGGCACCGGTGCGGGCGTCGGCGGGGTCGTCGTCCCGCCGGCGACGCTCGGCCGCGCGGTGACGGCGTCCGGGGCCGCGCTCGCCCTGGTGTCGGTGCCGGGGGAGCACGCGTTCACCGAGGCGATGGACGCCCTCGACGCCGGCGCCCACGTCATGGTCTTCAGCGACAACGTGCCGCTCGCGCACGAGGTCCGGCTCAAGGAGGCGGCCGCCGACCGCGGGCTGCTCGTCATGGGCCCGGACTGCGGCACCGCCGTCGTCTCCGGCGTCGGGCTCGGCTTCGCGAACGTCGTCCGGCCCGGCCCGGTCGGCCTCGTCGCGGCCTCCGGCACCGGGGCCCAGCAGGTGATGAGCCTGCTCGACGCGGCCGGGGTCGGCGTCCGGCACTGCCTCGGCGTCGGCGGCCGGGACCTCTCGGCGGCCGTGGACGGCCGCTCGACGAAGGCCGCGCTCGCGCTGCTCGCCGCCGACCCGGCGGTCGAGCTCGTCGTCCTCGTCTCGAAACCGCCTGCGCCGCAGGTGGAGCGTGACGTCGTCGCGCTCGCGGCCACCCTCGGCAGACCCGTCGTCCTCGCGACCCTCGGGCCCGGCCGGCCGGACCTCACGCAGGCCGTCCGGCAGGTCGTCGAGGAGCTCGCCGGAGCCGCGGGCGCCGCCGCGGTGCCCGCCTGGCAGGAACCGCGCTGGTGGCCCGCACCTGTGGAGCGCACCGGCCGGTACACGGCGCTGCGCGGGGCCTTCGCCGGGGGCACGCTCTGCGACGAGGCGATGCTCGTCGCGTCGGCCGTGCTCGGCCCGGTCGCCTCGAACATCCCGCTCGCCGGGCCGGACGGCACCACTGCGCCGCGCGTCGGCCGGGACCTCGCGCCGGTCGCCGGCACCCCGCACGTCTTCGTCGACTTCGGCGACGACGACCTGACCCGTGGCCGCCCGCACCCGATGATCGACGGCTCGCTGCGCGCGGAGTGGCTGCTGCGCCAGGCGGACGTCGACGCGCCCGCCGACGGTGCGGCCGTCGTCCTGCTCGACGTCGTCCTCGGGCACGGCGCGCACCCGGACCCGGCGGCCGAGCTCGCCCCGGCCGTCGCCGAGCTGCGCCGGCGGTCCGCCGCCCGCGGTGCCGAGGCCGCGGTCGTCGTCTCGCTCTGCGGCACCGACGGCGACCCGCAAGGGCTCGAGCGGCAGGCCGCGGCGCTCGTCGCGGCCGGCGCGTCGGTGCACCTGTCGAACGCCGCCGCGACCCGCACGGCGGTCGAGCTGCTCGCCGACGACGTCCGCGGCGTCCTGCCCTGGGAGGTGTCCCGGTGACCGACCTGCTCGCGGGCGAGCCCGCCGTCGCGACGGCCGGGGTCTCGCTGTTCACGCAGACGCTGCAGGACCAGGCGGTCAGCGCGACCGCGGTGGACTGGCGGCCGCCGCAGACCGCCGGTCACCCCGGCACGGCGGCCGACGTCGCGGCCGACCTCGCCCGGGTCATGGCCGACCGGCGCCGGGCCGCCGCGAACGCCGCGGCCGTGGCCCGGATGCTCGCCGCCGGTGCCCGGCTCGTCGACGTCCGGCCGGCCGGTGAGGCGCTCGGCCTGGAGCCCGGCACGTTCCTGCACGCCGGCCCGCCGCTGGAGTGGGAGCGCGCGAGCGGCCCGATGCGCGGCGCGCTCCAGGGCGCGATGGTCCTCGAGGGGCTCGCCGCCGACCCCGACACCGCCGGGCGGCTGCTCGCGGCCGGTGCCGGGCCGGTCGGCTCCGGGAAGCCGATCGTCCTCGACCCGTGCCACCACCGCAGCGCGGTCGGCCCGATGGCCGGCGTCGTCTCGCCGTCCATGTGGGTCTTCGAGCTGGAGAACCCGGACACCGGCGGCCGCGCCTGGTGCTCGCTCAACGAGGGTCTCGGCAAGGTGCTGCGCTACGGCGCCTACGGGCCGGAGGTCATCGAGCGGCTGCAGTGGATGTCCGCAGTCCTCGGGCCGCTGCTCCAGCACGCCGTCCGCACCGTGCGCGACACGAGCGGCCCGGTTGACGTCAAGGCGATCATCGCCCAGATGCTCCAGATGGGCGACGAGGGCCACAACCGCAACCGGGCCGGCACGCTCATGCTCCTGCGCGAGCTGCTGCCGGCCATGATCGACGCCCCCGGGACCGCGACCGGTGCGGCGGCCCGGCTGACCCAGGCGGACGTCGCGCGGGCCGCGGCGTTCGTCGGCGGCAACGACCACTTCTTCCTCAACCTCGTCATGCCGGCGTGCAAGCTCGCCACGGACGCCGCCCGCGACGTCCCGGGGTCGACGGTCGTCGTGACGATGGCCCGCAACGGCACCGACTTCGGGATCCAGGTCTCGGGCACCGGCGACCGCTGGTTCACCGGCCCGGCCAACACCCCCGAGGGGCTCTACCTCGGCGACTACGGCCCGGCCGACGCCAACCCCGACATCGGCGACTCCGCGATCACCGAGACCGCGGGCATCGGCGGCTTCGCGATGGCCGCCGCCCCGGCGATCGTCCGCTTCGTCGGCGGGGACGTCCCCTTCGCGCTCGCGACGACCCAGCGGATGCACGAGATCACCTGCGCCGAGAACCCGGCGTTCGGCATCCCCGTGCTCGAGTTCCGCGGCGCCGCGACGGGGATCGACGTGACGCGCGTCGTCCGGACCGGGATCCTCCCGCAGATCAACACCGGGATGGCGGGCCGGGTCGCCGGCGTCGGCCAGGTCGGCGCCGGACTGGTCACCCCGCCGGCCGAGGTGTTCGGCCAGGCCCTGGCCGCCCTCGCCGAAGCCGCCCCGCCCCTGCCCTGACGGCTCACTCCACCCCGCTCATGCTCGCGCCGGGTACCGCTCAGAGGCTCTCAGGACACTCGGAACGGTACGCAGCACGAGCATGAGCAGGAGCGGGAGAGCGCGGGGTGCGGCTCAGGAGCCCTTCGCGACGATCCCGTACTCGTGGATCTTGCGGTAGATCGTGGCCCGGGACATCCCGAGCGCCGTGGCGGCCGCGACCTTGTTGCCGTTGTTGTCGATGAGGCTGGAGACGATGGCGTCCCGTTCGAGGGACTCGATCGGCGTGAGCACCCGGCGGGAGACGGTGCGGACCCGCGGCGGCAGGTCCTCCGGCTCGATGACGCCGGACCGGTGCTGCTGGACCACCTCGCGGAGCACCTGGACGAGCTCGGCGACGTTGCCCGGCCAGCTCGACCGGCTCAGCAGCTGCATGGCGGCCGGCGAGCAGACGACGGCGTTGACCTGCAGCCGCGAGAGCAGGAACGGGACGAGCACCTGCAGGTCCTCGACGTGGTGGCGCAGCGGGGGCACCCGGACCGTCCGCGGGAAATGGTTGAGCAGCCGGACGAGCTCGCCCGCGGGCTGCGCGACGCCGGTCGTCAGGCACACCCGCAACGCCGTGCCGGCCGCCTTGGCCTGCGACAGGGACTGGACGAGCGCGGTGAGCCGGCGGCCGTGGAGCTGGTCGACGTGCCGGATGACGACGCAGCCGGACGTCGCGGCGAGCTCGCGGCGGACGGCGGCCGCCCACCCGGGGTCGCCCGCGTCGTCCGCGTCGAGCACGTGGAACGGCTCGGCGGGCGTCCGGCGGTGGTGGACGGCGCGCAGCACCGCCACCTTGCCGGTGCCGGGCTCGCCCTCGACGACGAGCCACTCGCCGGCGACGAGGGCGGCGTCGACCTGCTGGGCCGCGCGCACCCAGAGGGCGCCATTGCCGACGAGCCCGGGCAGCACGAGCCGGGCGGGCGGCCGGTTGCGGACCGGCACGGCCCGCGGGACGTCGTCCAGCCGCACCCGGGCGACCCCGCCGGCACCGAGGCCGGGGGTGCCGACCGCCCGGCAGCGCATCCGTGCCGAGGCCCCGGAGGGGAGCTGCACGGAGACCGTCGCCGTCGTCCCCGTCGCGAGCGCCTCGGAGAGGTGCTGCACGATGACGGACTGGTCCATCGGGTCCAGGGCGAGCTGGGCGTGGTCGTTCATCATGACGACGTCGCCGTTGAGCGCCAGGACGATGCCCGTGCTGCGCCGGCAGGCCCGCAGGTAGGCCTGGAGCAACTGGTACTCCCGCTCGCCGCCGTCCATGAGGAGGGCCTGCCGGATCTGGTCGGACGTCGTCTTCGCGAGCGCGATGAGCAGCTGGCCGGCGTCCTTGCGCCAGCACGTGAGGTCGACGGCGCCGACCGTCTTGCCGCTGATCGGGTGCTGGATCGGGACGGCGGCGCAGGCGAGGTCCTCGAGGTTCTCGGCGTAGTGCTCGTGCCCGAAGACGTGCATCGGCCGGCCGCCCTCGAGCGCCGTCCCGATGCCGTTCGTGCCGACGTACTTCTCGGCGTAGCTGTAGCCGGGCGCGAGCATGACCGAGTCGAGGTGCCGGTCGAGCTGGGAGTCCGCCGACAGCCGGGTGAGGACCGTGCCCTGGGCGTCGGTGAGGATCACGCTGATCGGCTGGCCCTCGAGGTGGCCGACGAGGGTCCGCAGCACGGGCAGCGCGCTGCGCGTCAGCGGTCCGTCGAGGTCGGTGTCGTGCCGGTCCTGGATCTGGAGCTTGTCGGCCTCGACGTTCCAGCGGCGCGAGCGCCACCACGACGCGAGGATCGTGTCCCGCACGGAGTCGGCGTCGACCGTCTCGGACGTGAGGAACCGCTCGCGCATGACGGCGAGCCTGGGGTCGTCCGGCGACGTCGCTCGACGGACTGACGTGGGCGTCTTCGACAAGGCACTTGGCGTCTTCGACAAGGCTCTGCCTCCCGTCCCTGTGGTGGTCCAGCGAGGGGTGGCCGGGTGATCCGGCCGCGCCTGGCGTGCGGCCGGTGACCGTGGATCGGAGCCGTGGTGCCACGGCGGCCGGCAGCGCCCGGGCCGCTCGCCCGGGGTGCCGGAGGGGTCGTCAGGTGGACTGGGACCAGGTGCTGTAGGGGATCACGGTAAGGCGTGCCTTAGGCCGCTCTGTCTCATATTGAGACCGCTCGTCCGCCGCCGCGGGGATGTGCTGGCCGGGTCGCAGGGCCCCGCCCGGACGCCGCGTCCACACCGGCGGAGCGGGGCCGGGAGAGGCAGGCAGTGCCATGGACGACCGCATGGACGACCGCACGGACGAACCGGAGACGTACAACCACTGGACGATCGTCAACATCGTCTTCCACCATCTCGCCGGCCAGGGGCTGCACCCGGTCCTCGGCGAGACCGGGAACCCCGGGCAGGCCGCGGCCGACCTGCTCCGGGCGCTCGGGATCGAGCCGGCCCCGGAGGGTGACCGGCAGGTCTCGGAGAACGTGAAGCAGCGCCTCGCGGAGCTGCGCGAGGCCGCGTTCGGCAGCGCCTGACGGCCGGCCCGGGCAGGACCCCGGCCGTCTCACGAGACGTCTCACGACCTGTCTCACGGGGTGTCTCAGAGTGAGATACCCGAGCCGCCGGATCCGGGATGTGATCCAGGCCATAGGACTTAGGCCCCTTCCCGGGGCCGCGTGCGTCGGGCCGGTCCAGCCTCGAACAGGAGGCCCGGTACCGACACCAGGAACGGCGATCCAGGTCCGGGCGCCCGCCCGGCAGATCACACGAACCGCCGAGGAGTCGCGATGAGTCGCCAGAGTGTGGCCAAGGCCCACCAGAAGATCCAGGAGCTCTCCTGGGAACCGCTGTACCACGAGCCGGTGGCCCAGTACGGCACCGACTACACGTTCAAGAAGGCGCAGAAGAAGGACCCGCTCAAGCAGGTCCTGCGGTCCTACTTCCCGATGCAGGAGGAGAAGGACCACCGCGTCTACGGCGCGGCCGACGGCGCCATCCGGGGCAACATGTTCCGGCAGGTGCAGGAGCGCTGGCTCGAGTGGCAGAAGCTCTTCCTCAGCATCATCCCGCTGCCGGAGATCTCGGCTGCCCGGGCGATGCCGCTGCTGTTCCGCAACGTGCCGAACCCCGAGCTGCACAACGGCCAGGCGATCCAGATGATCGACGAGGTCCGGCACTCGACGATCCAGCAGAACCTCAAGCGCCTGTACATGAACAACTACATCGACCCGGCCGGCTTCAACAACAGCCTGCGCAACTTCCAGAACGACTACTGCGGGTCGATCGGGCGCCAGTTCGCCGAGGGCTTCATCACCGGTGACGCGATCACCGCGGCGAGCATCTACCTGACGATCGTCGCGGAGACGGCGTTCACGAACACCCTCTTCGTCGCGATGCCCGCCGAGGCCGCGGCCAACGGCGACTACCTGCTGCCGACGGTCTTCCACTCGGTGCAGTCCGACGAGTCCCGGCACATCAGCAACGGGTACGCGACGCTGCTCATGGCGCTCGCGGACGAGGGCAACCACCAGCTCCTCGAGCGCGACCTGCGCTACGCGTGGTGGAACAACCACCGCGTCGTCGACGCCGCGATCGGCACCTTCATCGAGTACGGCACGAAGGACCGCCGGCCGGATCGTGAGAGCTACGCGGAGATGTGGCGTCGGTGGATCTACGACGACTACTACCGCTCGTACCTCGTCCCGCTCGAGAAGTACGGCCTGGTCATCCCGCACGACCTCATCGAGGAGTCGTGGAACCAGATCTGGAACAAGGGCTACGTGCACGAGGTGGCCCAGTTCTTCGCCACCGGGTGGCTCGCCAACTACTGGCGCATCGACCCGATGACGGACAAGGACTTCGAGTGGTTCGAGGGCAAGTACCCCGGCTGGTACAACAAGTACGGCAAGTGGTGGGAGAACTACAACCGCCTCTCGACGCCGAACGGGCACCACCCGATCGTCTTCGAGGACGTCGACTACGTGTACCCGCACCGCTGCTGGACCTGCATGGTGCCGTGCCTCGTCCGCGAGGACATGGTCATGGACGAGGTCGACGGCCAGGTCCGCACGTACTGCCACGAGGCGTGCCGCTGGACCGACGCCGTCGCGTTCCGCCCGGAGTACGAGGGCCGCTCGACGCCGAACATGGGCAAGCTCATCGGCAAGCGCGAGTGGGAGACCCTCTACCACGGCTGGAACTGGGCCGATGTCGTGCAGGACATGGGGTACGTGCGTGACGACGGCAAGACGCTCGTCGCCCAGCCGCACCTCAACCTCGACCCGAAGAAGATGTGGACGCTCGACCACCTGCGTCGGTGCCCGCCGCTGCAGAGCCCGAACGTCCTGCTCAACGAGATGTCCCCGGCGGAGCGCCAGGCGTTCCACGCGGACTACGTGAAGCAGGGTCCGGCGGGCCGGCCCGCTCCCAAGGACTAGTCCGCAGGAGCAGGGCAGACCGATGGAACGGACGTGCGCAGCGGTGGGCGAGACCGCCGCTGCGCACGTCCGGCCACCACACTTCTGAGCCGGGCGAGGGAGCCATGACGGACAGACATGTCGTGCGGTTCGAACCGGTGGGCATCGAGGTCGAGGTCCCCGAGGACCAGACGATCCTGAGGGCCGCCTCCGAGCAGGGGATCATGCTCATGCACGGCTGCAAGGAGGGCCAGTGCGCGGCATGCAAGTCGTTCGTCCTCGAGGGTGAGGACATCGAGCTCGAGAAGTACTCGACCTTCGCGCTGCCGGACTACGAGAAGGACGAGGGCTTCACGCTCCTGTGCCGGGCGCACGCCTACGAGGACCTCACGATCGAGCTCCTCAACTACGACGAGGAGATGATCCGGTCCGGCCTGCCCATCAAGGAGGCCGTCACCGAGGTCGTCGAGATCGACGCGGTCACCCACGACCTGCGCCGGCTCGTCCTGAGGCTCGTCGAGCCGACGGACCTCACGTTCTTCCCGGGCCAGTACGTGGACATCGCCGTGCCGGGAACGGACGCCACCCGCTCGTTCTCGATGGCGAACACCTCGACCCGGGACGGTGGGCTCCTCGAGTTCGTCATCAAGGTCTACCCGGGCGGGCTCTTCTCCGAGCACCTCGACACCACGCTCAAGGTCGGCGACCGGCTCGACATCACCGGCCCGTTCGGCGTCTTCACCCTGCGCGAGGGCCACAAGGCGGACCTCGTGTTCGTCGGCGGCGGGGCGGGGATGGCCCCCATCCTGTCGCTCGTCCGCTCGATGGCCGAGCGCGGCGACGAGCGCAAGGCGACGTTCTACTACGGCGCCCGGACGGCGGCCGACCTCTGCTTCGAGGACGAGCTGCGCGAGATGGAGCGCCGGCTGCCCGGCTTCACGTACCGGCCGGCCCTGTCCGAACCCGTTGCGGCGCAGCCGTGGGACGGCGAGGTCGGCATGGTCACCGACATCGTCAAGCGCTACGAGGCAGACCTCTCCGGGGCCCACGCGTACGTCTGCGGGCCGCCGCCGATGGTCGAGGCGGCGATGACGCTGCTCGCGGCCCTCGGCGTGGAGGACAAGCGCATCTACTACGACAAGTTCACGACCACAGGGGAGACCGAGTCGTCCTGACGCCGGTCGCCCGTCGACGCACCGCACCGCGACACGCACGCGAACCGATCGCACCCGCGCACCGCACCGCAACCGCGGAGACACCCGCCTGACCCAGGGATGGACGATGACGACCACACCAGAACGCAGTGTGCCGAAGCCGGTGTTCACGGACGCCGAGGCCGGTGCGAAGGAGTTCCCGGACTCCAACGCGCGGCGCTTCAACTACTACACGCCCGCCAAGCGCAAGCAGACCCACTACGAGGACGTCACCGTCGAGGTCCAGCCGGACCCGCGCCACTACCTCGCGCAGGGCTGGCTCTACGGCTTCGCGGACGGCCGCGGCGGCTACCCCCTGGAGTGGACGGCGCTCAAGGCCTGG
This sequence comes from Kineosporia sp. R_H_3, assembly GCF_002198675.1. Classification (GTDB taxonomy): domain Bacteria; phylum Actinomycetota; class Actinomycetes; order Actinomycetales; family Kineosporiaceae; genus R-H-3. Next base: position 73,917 of record NZ_MWLL01000206.1, read on the forward strand.
GGCTCGGACCGCCCCGTCCCCGAGCGCGGCCCGGGCTCGGGCGGCAAGGGCTACGAGTGGCCGGCCCACGGCTGGCACGAGTTCCGCGACCCGAACGAGGAGTGGGAGCTCAGCTTCTACCGCTACAACGCCAACGTCGAGCGCCAGGTCAACCAGAACATCGACTCGGCCCGGCAGCAGAAGGCGTTCGAGCAGTGGAACCCGAACTGGGTGCGCTTCGTGGAGTCGCACGTCGGCGCGTGGATGCACGTCAACCACGGCCTCGGGCTCTACCTCTTCGCCAACGCGAACCGGCGCGGGCCGACGAACATGCACAACACGGCGATGGCCGTGAACAGCATGCACCGGATCCGGTCGGCGCAGGACCTCGCGCTCTACAACCTCACGCTCAGCGAGGAGATCACCGGCTTCGACGGCGGCGCGCACCTCGTCGCGTGGAACAGCGACCCGTGCTGGCAGGGCGTCCGTGAGGTCGCCGAGGGTCTCACCGGCATCGACGACTGGTGCGAGGCGATCTTCGCCGCGAACATCGTCTTCGAGCCGCTCGTCGGCGAGCTGTTCCGCAGCCAGCTCGTGCAGCAGGCCGCGCCGCGCAACGGCGACTTCGTCACCCCGACGGTCATGGGTGCCGAGGAGTTCGACTACGCCGAGCGCGACCTCGCGTACTCGGTCGCGCTGTTCGACCTGCTCACCAAGGACCGTGAGTTCGCCGACCACAACAAGGCGCTCATGAACGGGTGGCTGTCCAACTGGACGCCGCGCTGCATCGCGGCCGCCCGCAAGCTGCAGCCGCTCTGGTCGCAGCCGGACGCCAAGCCGCCGCGCTTCGAGGACGGGCTCGACCGGGCCAAGAGCCGCTTCGCCGCCATCCTCGCCGACCTCGGTCTGGACATCCCGAAGGAGCTGACCCAGTGAGCCAGTTCACCACCGCCCCCAGCCCGTTCAAGTCCGACAGCACGCCGTCGAACATGTGCGGCGTCACCCTGATGAACAACCAGATCGGTGCGGTCGTCGCGGAGGTGATGGCCGGCCACGAGGGTGTGAAGGTCGTCCACCTGCCGTCGATGATCCGTGTCGACGCGACGCGCCGGATGGACTTCGACTACGACGAGATCTCCGAGGCGCTCGGCGAGGAGCCGGGCTTCTTCGACGCGGCGCAGTTCGAGGAGAACATGTCGACGCACTACGGCCGGATGATCCACGAGGACGACCGGACGATCATGTTCGCCAACCCCGAGGACGCCATCGAGTACATCGGGGAGATGCCGGAGGTCCGCTGACCCTCTGCACGACCGGACCGCCGCACCTGCACCACTGCACCACTGCACGGATGCACCACTGCAACCGAAGGACCTGACGCCCTGTCGCGGGGCGCCGGCACCGGCCGGCGTCCCGCGACAGGGACCGCCTGGAGCCTTGCACCTGAGTCACCTCAGGCACCCTGAGCACTTTCAGACACCCCTGAGCCACTTCAGACAACGACGTCCAGGAGGACCAGATGGCCAAGGAACTGCGTTTCGGTGCCGACGCCCGCGAGCGGCTGCTCGCCGGGGTCGACCAGCTCGCGGAGGCGGTCAAGTCGACGCTCGGCCCGAAGGGCCGCAACGTCATCCTCGAGAAGATCACCGGCTCCCCCGTCGTGACGAACGACGGCGTGACGATCGCCCGGGAGATCCACCTCAAGGACCAGTTCGAGAACATGGGCGCGCAGCTCGTCAAGGAAGCCGCCATCAAGACGAACGACATCGTCGGCGACGGTACGACGACCGCGACCGTCATCGCGCAGGCCATCGTCCACGAGGGCATGAAGGTCATCGGCGACGGCGCGAACCCCGTGCTCGTCAAGCGCGGCGTCGACCTCGCGGTCGCCCGGCTCGTCAAGCACCTGCAGGGCGTCGCCCACCCCGTCGTCACCGAGGACGACTTCGCCCGGGTCGCCGCGATCTCCGCCAACGACGACGAGTACGTCGGCGCGGTCATCGCCAAGGCGCTGCACACGGTCGGGGACGGCGGCATCGTCACCGTCGAGGAGTCGCCCGAGCACGGCATGAGCGTCGAGTTCGTCGAGGGCTTCACCTTCAACAACGGCTACATGTCGCCGTACATGGTGACGAACCCCGCGAGCCTCGAGGCCGTCCTCCACGACCCGTACATCCTGTTGTGCAGCGAGAAGATCTCGAAGATCGCGCAGCTCATGCCGATCCTCGACAAGGTCATGCGCGACCCGCGCCCGCTCGTGATCCTCGCGGAGAAGATCGAGGGTGCGGCGCTGAGCATGCTCGTGCACAACCACGTCAACGGGCTCTTCCAGTGCGTCGCGATCACCGCCCCCGGGTTCGGCGACCGCCGGCTGCACAAGCTCGAGGACATCGCCGCGGTCACCGGCGGTGCCGTGTTCAGCAAGCACTCCGGCTTCTCGCTGGAGACGATGACGATCGAGCAGCTCGGCCGGGCGTCCGTCGTCCGGGTCAACGCCGACGAGACGTGCATCATCGACGGCGCCGGCTCGAAGGACGAGATCGACTTCCGGGTGACCCAGCTGCGCGCCGAGCTCGGCCGCGCGACGTTCGGCGTCGACGAGGACGTGCTCACCGAGCGGATCGGCTCGCTGTCGGGCAAGGTCGCGGTGATCCGCGTCGGCGCCCCGACCAACGCCGAGCTCCAGGAGCTGCAGCACCGCGTCGAGGACGCGCTGTCGGCGACCCGGGCCGCGATGGCCGAGGGGATCGTCGCGGGCGGCGGCTCGGCCATGCTCCACGCGGCGCCCGCCCTCGACGACCTCGAGGTGAACGAGGACTACGCGATCGGCGTCGGCATCGTCCGGCGGGCCCTGACCCAGCCGGCGTACCTCATCGCGAGCAACGCGGGCTACGACGGCGACGAGGTCGTCGCCCGGGTGTCGACGATGGACGTCGACGGCGGCTTCGACGCCCTGCACGGCGTGTACGGCGACATGGTGGGCATGGGCATCGTCGACCCGCTGCGGGTCGCCCGCTCCGCCCTGCAGAACGGCGCCTCCGTCGCGGGCCTGCTGCTCACGACGAACACGCTCATCGCCGAGGAGCAGACCCCGTGGGGCGGCAGCCGCGCCCTCATGACGGAGTACGGCGAGCTCGACGAGGGCCTGCACCAGCCCTCGCCGGACGCGAGCACCCCGCAGTCCCTCGGCCTCGGTCCGTCGGTGGGATAAGCCGTGTCCGCGCGGGACGACCGGGCGGGGACGCTGCTCTTCGGCACCCTGGTCGGCGGCTATCTCACGGCACTGGTGGTGGCAGGTGTCCACGGCGAGCTCCTCGCGGGGCTCGTCGTGGGTGCCGGTCTCGTCGCGCGGGTGGCGGCCCGCCGGCGGCACCGGCAGGACGCGGTCTGATGCTGGACCCGAGGCAGACCAGACGCCCTGCCCCGGTGGAGGAGGACGGCGTCCGGCCGGTGGACGTCGTCGCACCGGCCCCGGCGCCGGCGCCGCCCACGCCCCCGCCCGGTGTCGCCGTGGTCCGCGGACTGCGCCGGCTCTGCGGGCCCGGTGTCGTCGTCGCGGTCGCCTACGTCGACCCCGGCAACTTCGCGACGAACACCGAGGCGGGCGCCAGTCTCGGCGTCCGGCTGCTCTGGGTGGTCGTCGTCGCCAGCGCGGCGGCGATGCTCGTGCAGTACCTCGCCGCGAAGGCGGGGTCGGTGACGGGCCGGTCCCTGCCCGAGCTCTGCCGGGACCGCTACCCCCGGGGGGTCAACCGCTTCCTCTGGGTGCAGGCCGAGATCGTCAGCATGGCGACGGACGTCGCCGAGGTGCTCGGCGCCGCGGTGGCCCTGTCGCTGCTCCTCGGCCTGCCGCTGCCGGTCGGCGGCCTGCTCGCCGGGGCCTTCGGCGTCGGCCTGCTGGCCCTGCGCCCGCAGGGCCGGCGGCGGTTCGAGGCCGCGGTCGCGGCGCTGCTGCTCGTCGTCCTCGCCTGCTACGTCTACCAGGTGCTCACGGTCGGGGCCTTCGCCGGCGCCGCCGCAGGCCTGCAGCCCTCGCTCGCGGGCCAGGGCGCGGCCCTGCTCGCGGCCGGCATCGTCGGGGCGACGGTCATGCCGCACGCGATCTACGTGCACTCCTCGCTCGCGTCGAGCCACCGGATCCCGTTGCGCACGCACCGGTTCGACATCGTCGCGTCGCTCTCGGCGGCAGCGTTCGTCAACGTCTCGATCCTCCTCGTCGCGGCGACCGTGCTCAGCGGCGGCCGCCTCGACGAGGCGAGCGACACCCTCACCGCGGCCTACGAGGGCTTCGGCGCCGTCGGTGCCGGGATGGCCGCGGCGTTCGCGCTGGCGCTGCTCGTCGCCGGCCTGGCGGCGTCCGGGGTCGGCACCCTCGCCGGTGACATCGTCATGGCCGGCTTCGTCCGCCGCCGGATCCCGCTCGTCACCCGGCGGCTGCTCACGCTCGGTCCCGCGATGGTCGTGCTCTGCCTGCCGGGCTCGACGACCCAGGCGCTCGTGCTGAGCCAGGTCGTGCTCTCGTTCGGCGTGCCGTTCGCCCTGCTGCCGCTCGTCCACATCACCGCGGACCGGGCGCTCATGGGCCGGCAGGTCAACCGCCGGCTGACGACGGTGCTCGCCGTCGTCATCACGCTGCTCGTCTGCGCCCTGAACGCCGCGGTGATCTCCGCGTTGTTCACCGGCTGAGCGGGCGACGGACCGACATGTCGGGCGACCGCTCCCGCGCGCCGCCGGCGCGCGGCGGACCTCGCGACCAGGGCACCGGAGTCGCGGCCGGTGCCCTGGTGGCAGGTCTCCCGCAGGCTTTGCTCTGCCCGCAGGAGCGAGCCACCGCGCTGTCGTGACCGGCATCCCGGGCGTGCGTCCGGGCCGGCGGCACCGGTCGTGCGGGCCGGTGCACCACAGGTTCGTCGTTGCCCGCCGACACCCCGACGCCGGCCCCGCATGTCGCGGAACGACGACGAAGCTGTGGCGCGCACGTGCGTCGCGACCGCCGTGGCTCGCTGGTGACGGCAGAGCAGGCGGTCGGGTCGGCGGTCGGGTCGGCCGTGGCTCGCTGGTGATGGCAGAGCAAAGCGCCGGGTGAGGGACCCCCGGCCTCAGCGGCGGGGCGGCACCCCGCCGAGGCGCCGGGTCAGCTCGGCGGCGGTGGCGCGGACGGCGGTCACGAGCGTGTCGAGGTCGGCGACCGGCCGGGCGGGCGGCGCGGCCGGGTCGGTCGGGTAGGTGACCGCGACGCCGGCGACCGGGTGCCCGGTGTGGTCGTGGACGGCGGCGGCGACCGAGGCGAGCCCGGCCCCCACCTCGCCGTCCTCCACCGCGTGCCCGCGGCGGCGCACCTCGGCGAGCACCCGGCGCAGGTCGGGCAGGCCGGCGGGGCCGATGCCCGTGCGGTCGACGAACGCCGAACGGTCGGGGAACAGCGCCCGGACCTGGGCGGCGGGCAGGTCGGCGAGCATCGCGCGGCCGGACGCCGTGAGGTGCGCGGGCAGCCGGACGCCGACGTCGGTGACGAGCGGCGGCCGCCCCGCGGCGCGGTCCTCGACGACGTAGAGCACCTCGCGGCCGTGGAGCACGGCGAGGTGCGCGGACTCGCCGACCCGGTCGACGAGGCGGGCGAGGACCGGCCGCGCGAGCCGGGCGAGCGGAGCCTGCCGGGCGTAGGCGCTGCCCAGCTCGAAGGCGGCGACGCCGAGGCCGTAGCGCCGCTCCTCGGGCAGGTGGACGACGAACCCGTTCTCCACGAGCACGTTGAGCAGGTGGTAGGCCGTCGAGCGCGGCAGCCCGGCCTCGCGCGCGACCGCGGCCGCCGGCACCGGGCCCGCCTGCCGGGACAGGTACCGCAGGACGGCGAGCGTCTGCTCGGCCGCCGGGACCCGGCTCGTCACCGCCCCTCCCCGGGGTCGGCCGCGGGCCCGACGAGCTCGGCGAGGACGGCGTCCACGGTCTGCGCGACGTACGGCGCCGGGCGGCTCGTGAGCGGCCGGAGCTGGCCGAAGACCTCCATCACCGTGACCCCGTGCACCCGGACGAAGCCGTCCACGCCGAGCGCGATCGCCTCGACGGGCAGCGTGTAGCCGCGCCGACGGGCCAGGGCGGCCAGCTCGGACGCCGTGCCGCCGTCCAGCCGGGAGGCCCTGCGCCGCAACGACTCCGCGTCGAGCCGGTGCTGCGCGTGGAGCTGCTCGACGAGGCCGACGACGAGGTCGCCCACCCGGGCGCCGGGGCGGATCGTCGTCGGCGGGGCCGCGTAGCCGGGCACCGGTGCGCCGTAGAGCAGGCCGAACCGGGCCGGGTTGGCGACCGCCCACGCCCGGTACTCCAGCAGTGCCGCCCGGACGGCGGCGAGCGGGTCCCGGTGCCGGCCGGCAGCGGCCTCGACGGCGTCGGCCTGGGCGTCGAAGGCGGCGACGACGAGGTCGGTGAGCAGGTCGTCCCGGCCGGGGAAGTAGCGGTAGAGCGCGGACGGCGCGAGCCCCACCCGCCGGGCGACGGCCCGCAGCGAGAGGGCCGCCGCGCCCCGCTCCTCGAGCTCGACACCCGCGGCCGCGCGGATCGCGCCGAGCACCTCCTCGCGGCGCCGGCTGCGCAGCGTCGGCGGCTGCGGCACGACCTCGGTCACGCGCCGAGCCTAGCCGCTCCGAGAACATCGTTCACAACGAGAGCAATGCTCTTGCTTTCTCGGTCGGAATGTGTGAACACTGTTCTCGACAAGAGCACTGCTCACACTTTGGAGGACCTCATGACCACGACGACGCCGGCCCCGGCAGCCACCGCCACCGCGCACCTGCGCCGGTGGCCTGCGACCGGGCTGCTGCTCACGGCGTCCGGGGTGCTGGCGACCGTCGGTGCGACGATCCTGTCCGTCTCGTTCGGCTGGCCGGCCGTGCTCGACGAGCCCGGGACGGCCGTGCTGCCACTGTTCACTGCGTCCGAGACCGCGATCCGGGCGGGGTTCTACCTCATGCTCGTGAGCAGCCTCGTCCTCGTGCCCGCCGCGCTCGGCGTCGAGGCCGCCCTGACCCGTGCGACCCCCGGCACCCGGGCCATGACCGTGTTCGGCGTGGCCGGTGCGCTCTTCCAGATCCTCGGCTGGGTGCGCTGGCCGATCACCGTCCCGTACCTTGCCGACGCCTACGCGCAGGCCACGGACGCCGCGGGACGGCAGGCGGTCGCGGCGTCGTTCGACGTCCTCAACCGGTACGGCGGCGGGGCGCTGGGCGAGCACCTCGGCTGGCTCTTCCAGGGGGTGTGGGCGGTCTTCGTCGGCATCGTCGTCGTGCGGGCGCTCGGCGTCCCGCGCTGGTTCGGCGCCCTCGGGCTCGGCCTCGCCGCGGTGTGGGCCGTCCTCGTGCCCGGTGCGGCCGTGCTGCGCTCCGAGGCGATGAACACGATCGGCCAGCCGGTCTACACCGCCTGGTACGTGTGGCTCCTCGCGCTCGGCGTGCTCCTCGTCGTCCGCCGGGTCGGGCCCGCGGGACCCGCGACCGCGTGAACCTGCGCCCTCGGGGCACCCGGCCTAGCGTGCGACTCACCCGGCCGACGGAACGAGTCGCCGCCCCGCGCGGCACGAAGGAGTGCGTCATGAGCGAGACCGAGCCCGAGGGCCCCGCGGACGGCGGAGCGGCCGGCGTCCCCGGTCAGCACGACGGCGGCGCCGACGGCGGCGCTGACGGTGGCGCCGTCGTGCTGACNCGCCGCCGTCGTGCTGACGGTGGCGCCGGCACGACCGGTGACGGCGGTGCGGACGGCGGCGCTGACGGTGGCGCCGGCACGACCGGTGACGGCGGTGCCGATGGTGGTGCCGATGGCGGCGCTGACGGCGGTGCCGACGGTGGTGCTGACGGTGGTGCCGATGGCGGCGCTGACGGTGGAGCCGATGGCGGTGCCGACGGTGGTGCCGACGGCGGCGCGGACAGTGGCGCAGGTCGCTGATCTCGGCGTCGCGACGGGCGGGGCGGACGGGCCGGCGACGGCATCCGACCGCCCCGCCCTGCGGCGCTGCACGAGCCTCGAGCCGGACCGCTTCGCCGCCGAGGTCTGGGGCCGGACCGCCTCGCTGAGCCGTCGCGAGGACCTGCCCACCGGCTTCGGCGACCTCTTCTCCCTCGACGCCGTCGACGAGCTCGTGAGCACGCACGGCCTGCGGACGCCGTTCCTGCGGGTCGCGAAGGACGGCCGGACCCTGCCGGCGTCCCGTTTCACCCGCGGCGGCGGGGTCGGTGCGACGATCACCGACCAGGTCGCCGACGACGCGCTCGCCCGGCTCTTCGCCGACGGCTGCACGATCGTGCTCCAGGGCCTGCACCGGATCTGGGGCCCGGTCGTCGACCTCGCCCAGGCCCTCATGGCCGACCTCGGCCACCCCGTGCAGGTCAACGCGTACGTGACCCCGCCGCAGTCGCAGGGCTTCGGCGCGCACTACGACGTCCACGACGTCTTCGTCCTCCAGGTCGCCGGCGAGAAGCACTGGACGATCCACGCACCGGTCCGGGACGCCCCGCTGCGCGACGAGCCGTGGGCCGACCGTCGCGCCGCCGTCGAGCGGCAGGCCGCGGGCGAGCCGCTGCTCGACGTGACGCTGCGCCCCGGCGACGCGCTCTACCTGCCGCGCGGCTTCCTGCACGCGGCGACGGCGCTCGGCGGCACGAGCGCGCACCTCACGGTCGGCGTCCACACCTGGACCCGGCACCACCTCCTCGAGCAGGTCGTCGCCGGTCTCGCCCGTGGCGGCTCGGACGCGGCGTCCGCGCTGCGGGCCTCGCTCCCGCTGGGGGTCGACGTCACCGACCCGGCCTCGATCGCCGACGACCTGCAGGCGACCGTCGACGCGCTCACGGCGGTGCTCGCCGAGGTCCGCGCGCAGGACGTCGCCCGGCGCCTCGAGGGCCAGGCGGACGACGCCCGGCGGGCCGCGCCCGTCGGCCCGATGGCGCAGGCCCGGGCCGTCGAGGCGGTCGACCTGTGGACCCGGCTGCGCTGGCGGCCGTACCTGCGGGCCCGGCTCGACGTCGAACCCGCGGACGACGGCGCGCGGCTCGTCGTCCGGACCCCGGAGACCACCGTGCGGCTGCCGCTCGCGGCCCGCGCCGCGGTCGAGCGGCTGCTGGCCGGCGAGGTCGTCGCGGCCGCCGAGATCGGCGACCTCGACGCCGCGGACGACGTGGACGCCGGCACCCTCACCGACCTCGACCGGCTCGACGTCGCCCGGGCGCTGCTGCGCCAGGCGCTCGCCGTGCCGGCGTGACCGGCGGGCCGGGGTGAGCACCGGGCCGGCGCCCCGACCGCCCGGACCCGTTGCGGCAGAACCGTTCCGCTGCGCGACGGCGGCCAGGGACCGCGGCGACGACCTCGCGGCGTCCGCCCCGCCCGCCGTCCGCCTGCTCCTCGTCGAGGTGCCCGGGCCGTGGGGCCGGGCCGCGCTCACCGAGAGCCGGCTCGACCACTACGTCGCGGGCCGGCTCGGTGAGACCGCGGCGCACGCGGGCGTCCGGGTGCTCCTCGTCCGGCGCCCGGGCCGGACCGCCGCCTCCCCGCCGGCGGCGCCGCGGTCCTGGGCGCTCGCCGACCTGCGCCCGGGCCACGAGGCCGTCGCATGGGGCACCTGGACCGACCCGCGCGCCCTGCTCGAGGTCGACCTGCGGGAGGCCGTCGTCCCCTCCGGGCCGCAGCGGGTCGCCCTGTGCTGCACCCACGCCCGGCACGACGTGTGCTGCGCGCTGCGCGGGCGCCCCGTCGCGGCCGCGCTCGCCGAGGCCTTCCCGGCCGGAGCCGGCGCGGACGATCCGGACGCCCCGGACGACTGGCACGTCTGGGAGTGCTCGCACCTCGGCGGCGACCGGTTCGCGGCGAACGTGCTCCTGCTCCCGACGGGCGACCTCTTCGGTGCGCTCGACCCGGCCGGCGCCGTCGACGTCGTCCGCCGTTTCGCCGCGGGCCGCACCTCGCTCGCGCACTGGCGCGGCCGCTACGGTCGCAGTCCCGTCGCGCAGGCCGCGCTGCACCGCACGGCGCTGGCGCTCGAGGAGGACCGCCGCGACGCGCTCGACGTCGTCGGGGTCGAGGAACGGCCCGGCGAACGTTGGACCGTCGAGGTCGCGCACGTCGACACCGCGGGCTTCGAGCAGCGCTACGTCGTCCACCTGTCGGCGCAGGTGTCCCGCCCGCACCTGCTCACGTGCGCCGCTGTCACGCCGTCCCGGGCCAGGACGTTCACGGCCGAGGGGCCACCGGCGCCGGTCCTGCGGGGCTGACCGCCCGCCGTCCCGCGTGGTGGGCAGCGCGGTAGGCCGCGCGGCGCCGGGCGAGCTCCGCCCGCAGGTCGTCGTCCGCCATGACGATCGCGACCGTGGGGCAGCTCTGCGGCCCGTCCGCCTCCGGGTGGCAGAGCGTGCACGGCTCGCCGGGGCGCAGCGGGCACTGCGCGTCGGCGACCCAGGGGCGCGACGGACCGGGGACGGCGGGCATCTGAGCAGTCTGCGCCGCCCGCGGCGGCCGGACCGGGACCGACGTCACCCCCGGGGGCCCGCGGCGCCCCTCGCCTGCGCCTGCGCGAACCGCTCGTGCAGGCGCGACCTCACCTCGTCCGGGGTGTACGCGCGCCGCCGGCGCTGCTGCCGGACGACGACCGCGCCGGTCGCGACGACGCCGACCGCTCCCGCGACCCCGAGCCACTTGTACCAGCGCATCGGTCGACCTCCCGGTGCCGGCCCGTCCGGCGCGACCATTGTGGCCCGGCCGCGCGGGACTCGGCCCGAAAACCCTTTCATCGGCCCGGCGCCGCGCGTAGGTTGTCGGCTTGGTCCAGGGGCGGGGCGTGGAGGTCCACGAATGGCGCAGGGCGGTTCGGTGCGGCTCCGCCCGACGCGGATCCGATCGGGTCTGCGCGCGTTCGGTCGCTCGGTGCGGCCGACGGTGTGGAACGCGCTCGTGCTGTCCGCCCTCGTCCTCGTCGCGGCGGCCGCCTCGGCCGTGCCGCTGTTCCGGGCGGCGACCGACCAGGCCGCGCTCGCCGACGCGCTGACCGGCGTCGGCCCGGGGGTGCAGGCCGCGGACGCGCCCGTCGTCCAGGTCGTCTCCGGGGTCGGCCCCAAGGTGCCGGCCGGGGCCCTGATGCTCACCGCCGCCGGCACGATCCGCGGGCTCGCCGAACCGGTGCTGCTCGGCCAGTCTGCCGCCCCGGACCTGCGCAAGCGCGGGATCGACCCGCCGCTGACCCCGGTCGTCGTCGCCGGCGACCGGACCGCGAACGCGCGGCTCGTCGCGGTCGACGACCCGGCCGGTCACCTCCGTGTCGTCGGCCCGACGACGATCGGCGGCACCGGGGACGGGGTGTGGCTGCCCGTCGACGTCGTGCGGTCGCTGGGCGTCCGGCCCGGTGACGTCGTCGACGTCGGGACCCTCGAGCAGCGGCTCCCCGGCGAACCGCCGGAGCGGCACCTGGTGCCCCTCACGCTGCGCGGCGCCTACGAGACCGACGCCTCCCGGCACCCGGTCGGCCCGCCCGGCGACCAGGTCTGGACGGCGTCCGGGTTCCGGCTCCCGACGGACACGGTGACCCCCTCGGTACCGGCCTTCCTCGTCGTCACCGACCTGACGACCGCGTCCCGGATCGTCCCGGAGATCCGCGAGACGCTCCTGTGGTCGTCGGTGTCGGGCCTCGACCCGGCCGTGCCGCTGCTCGACGACGCGCTGCGGATCCGGGAGGCCGTCCTCGACCTCGACAGCCGCGCCGCCCAGCTGACGAACGCGCAGCAGGGGGCGATCGGCACCGACGTCGTCTCCGGCATCCCGGACCTCGTCGGGGTCGCGGACGGGATCGCGACGACCGTCCGCTCCACGACGGCGGGCCAGGCGTGGGCCGGGGTGGCGCTCGCGCTCGGGGTGGTCCTCGGGCTCGCCCTCGTCGGCGCCGGCCGCCGTGAGACCGAGCTGCGGGCGGTCGCCGGGCTCGGCCGGCACCCGCTCGTCACCGCGACCGGGACGACGGCGGCACTCCTGCCGCTCGCGGCGGTCGCCGTCCCGCTCGGTGTGCTGCTCGCCCGGTCCGGCGCGGGCGCGGTGCACCCGGTGCCGGCGACGGCCGCCCTGATCCGCACCGCTGCCCAGTACGCGCTGATCGCCGAGGCCGCCGGCCTCGTCCTCGTGCTCGTCGCGACCTGGGTCGCCGCGGCGGCCGCCTGCCGCCCCGGCCGCGCCGGGGCCGTCGTCCGGCGCCGGCCCTGGC
>NZ_MWLL01000207.1 GCF_002198675.1 Kineosporia sp. R_H_3
GTGTGGGGTGGTCAGGGGCGGTGGGCGGTGGCCCAGGGGGAGACGACGGAGAAGGTGGTCGCGACCCGGGTGATCTCGTCGGGGGTGAGGCCCTGGGCGCGGCCGCCGGCGACGAGGTCCATGTACTCGTAGCGGGCGCCGGTCTCGGCGTACTCGATCCGGTCGACGGCGCGTGTCACCGACAGGTCGGAGCGGGCCATCACGCCGTGCTTGCTCCACAGGACGATCTCGTGGTCGCGGAGCCCGGAGACGTTGGCGGCCATCAGCTCGTCGGAGCCGGGGACCATGAACTCCAGGACGCCGATGCCTTGGGGGAGTGCGACGACGCTCTCGGGTTCCCAGCGCAGGATCTTCTGGTTCATCGTGGTGGTGTCGCGATAGGCCGGGACGTGGCTGAGGTAGGTCAGGTGCGGCGGCTGAGCGTGCACCACGGCGTGGAAGTCCAGGCCGCGACGGGCGACCTGGTCGTCGTGGACGGCGAGGTGGGAGTTCAGCTCGCTCGTGAGCTTCTCGAACAGTCGCCGGGGCGAGGTGTGCAGGGTCGCGGTAAGGCCACCGTCGTGGACGCGCAGCGCACCGACGTTGGCCGTCGGGTCGTCGGCGATCTGCCGCAACCGACGCCCGGATCCGGTGACCAGGACCAGTCCGCCGGCCAGCGAGGGGGCCGGCCACGGCAGGGTGACCTCCTCGGCGAGCGGGAACGCGCGACGGACCTCGACGGGCCACCCGAGGTAGGCCGAGATGTTGCCCGCGCCGGCCTCGCTGGCGTCGATCTCGCTGATCCGGGCGCCTGCGACGCCCATGCTCGCGAGCAGCTCGGTGAGGTCGGGGCGCAGGACGCTTGGTGTCGTGGTCGTCTGCTCAGTCGGTGCTGTCACAGCTGCCTGCTCTTCGTCGAAGTGTCTCGGGTAGGTGTGTCCGCCTTTGGGGGCCTCAGGTTGTGCCGGGGCAGGTCGCGGGAACTGGTCTCCCGGCAGCTTCTGCGGCCTGCCCCGGTGGTCCATGGGGACTACGCGCCCCAGCCGGCCTGGGTGCCGCCGACCCGGTCGGCGGCGATCTTCTCCAGGTAGCCGCTGCCGGCGAACGCCCTCATCGGGTCACCGGGCAGGCCGCGCTCCTCGCGCCACGCAGCCAGCGCGGGGCGGACGTCGGTCCAGAACGCGTCCATGAACACCTCGTTCGCCGCGAGGACGTCGTTCGCGTCCTGCGCCGCCTCGAGCGCCGCGCGGTCGAGCAGCAGCGCCCTCGCCGTCGCCTCGAGCACGTTGAGGACCGACCGGATCTGGCCCGGGATCTTCGCCTCGATGTTGTGGCACTGGTCGAGCATCAGCGCGACCTCGGACGACGGGTCGAGACCGCCGCCGCGGACGACCTCGACCATGATCCGGTACAGCTGGTACGGGTCCGNCCACGATGAGGTCGTCGTCGGCGTAGAACCGCGAGTTGAAGTCGAACGCCCCCAGCTTCCCCAGGCGCAGCAGCGTCGTGACGATCTGCTCGATGTTCGTCCCCGGCGCGTGGTGCCCGGTGTCCAGGCACACCATCGCCCGCTCCCCCAACGCGGTCACGTGGGCGAACGCCGTGCCCCAGTCGGGCACGTCGGTGGAGTAGAACGCCGGCTCGAAGAACTTGTACTCCAGCACCAGCCGCTGCTCCGGACCGAGCGCCGCGTAGATCTCCGCCAGCGAGGCCGCGAGGTTGTCCTGCCGGCGGCGCAGGTCGTTCTGCCCCGGGTAGTTCGCCCCGTCCGCGAGCCAGATCTTCAGGTCCCGCGACCCGGTCGCGTGCATGATCTCGATGCACTCCAGGTGGTGGTCGACCGCCTTGCGCCGCGCTCCGGCGTCGGACGACGTCAGCGACCCGAACTTGTACGCCTCGTCCTGGAACGTGTTCGAGTTCACCGTCCCCAGCGCGATCCCGAGGTCCTCGGCCTGCTTGCGCAGCACCGACCAGTCGTCGACCGTGTCCCACGGGATGTGCAGCGCCACCGACGGCGCGGCACCCGTGTACGCGTGCACCTGCGCGGCGTCCGCGAGCTTCTCCTGCACCGTCCGCGGCGTCCCCGCCGACGGCCACACCCGGAACCTCGTTCCCGAGTTCCCGAACGCCCACGACGGCAGCTCGATCGCCACCGTGGCCAGGGTGTCGGTGACGGCGGGGGGCAGGTCGGCCATGGTCGTCCTTTCGAGTTGGAGCCGCGGAGGTGCGCATGCGGAGTCGTCGGCGAGGGTCGCTGCGAGGCGGCGCGGTTGGCGCCGGTGGTGCGGTGCGGCTGCGGGCTGGGAGACCCGCAGCCGCACCGGATGGTGGGCCCCGGTGTGGCGGCTCAGCCCTTGACGGCGCCGGAGGTCATCCCGCTGACGATCTTGCCGTTGAACAGGATGAACACGAGCAGCGGCGGGATCGTGATGAGCAGGATGTTCATGAAGAGCAGGTTGTACTGGGTGCTGAACTGGCTGAGGAAGTTGTAGAGCGTGAGCTGGACGGTGGCGTTCTCGTCGCCGGGGGTGAAGTAGAGCGGGTTGACGAAGTCGTTGAAGATGAACACCGAGTTCGTCAGGACCGACGTGATCGTCACCGGGCGGAGCAGCGGCAGGATGACCCGGAAGAACAGCGCGAGGCCGGAGCAGCCGTCGATGGTGGCGGCCTCGTCGAGCTCGCGCGGGATCGAGGCGATGAACGCCCGGTAGAGCAGGATCGTGAACGACATCGAGAACGCGACCTCGACGACGATCAGGCCCGGGATGGTCTTGAACAGGTGCAGCTTCTGCAGCACCCAGATCGTCGGGACGATCGCCGGCGGGATGATGAGCCCGGACAGGATGAGCGCGTTGACGACGTTCGCGACCTTGCCGGGCCGGCGCTGCAGGACGAACGCGACCATCGCACAGAGCACGACGAGGATGGTCACGGCGACGACGGTGACGATGGTGGAGTTCTTGAAGGCGACCAGCAGCATGCCGTCCCGGGCGGCGAACACCTGTTTGATGTTGTCCATGACCGGCCAGGAGGTCGGCCAGGCGAACGTGAGGTCGCTGGACTGGAACTCGTCCTTGACCGCGGTCAGGACGATGAAGACGAACGGGATCACGAAGACGACCAGGGCGACGACCAGCGAGATCGCCTCGACCCCGAGGCGCCGGGCGCGGCCTGCGGGGCTGAGGGTGCGGCTGCTCACAGGTCCACCTCCCGGGAGTTGAAGTACCGGCTGAGCGGGAAGATGATGATCGACACCAGGACGAACAGGACGACGTTGCCCGCGGTCGACAGGCCGTAGAAGCCGGCCTGGTACTGCTTGTAGATCACCGAGGCGATGGTGTCGCTGGCGAAGCCGGGCCCGCCGCCGGTCATCGTCCAGATGAGGTCGAACGAGCGCAGGCCGCCGATGAACGACAGCAGGATCACCGTGAACGTCGCGGGCCGGGCCAGCGGGAGGGTGACGTTGCGGAACTGGGTCCAGCCGCCGCCGCCGTCCATCTCGACGGCCTCGTAGTAGTCGCGGGGGATGGACAGGATCCCGGCGATGTAGATGACGGTGGCCAGGCCGACGCCCTTCCAGACGTCGACGGCGGCGACGGACAGCAGGGCGGTGGTCGGGTTGCCGAGCCAGTCCGGGCCGGTGATCCCGACCTTGGCCAGGACGGTGTTGATGATCCCGAAGTCGGGCTGGAGCAGGACGCTGAAGGTGATCCCGACGGCGACGGTGCTGACCAGGACGGGGAAGAAGGTGAGCGCCCGCAGGATCGCCTTGAGGCGGATGCTCGAGGTGAGCAGGACCGCCAGCATCATCCCGAGGACGACCTTGAGCCCGCTCGTGGTCACGGCGTACACGAGGGTGTTGCGCAGGCTGGAGCGCAGGGACTGCTCGGAGAAGAACTGGCGGAAGTTGTCCAGGCCGATCCAGTGGGACTCGAACAGGTCCCACCGGGTGAAGGCGAAGTAGAACGAGATGACGGTCGGCAGGATGAAGAAGATGCCGTAGACGACCCCCGCGGGGGCGTAGAACCAGTACGAGTACGTGCGCTTGGTGGTCCCACGCACTCCCGACGTTCGCGCTCTCGCCGGGGTGGACCGGCCGGTCCCCGCGTCACCGCGGGGACCGACCGACCGGGCCTTGCCCGAAGGGGACTGCGTCACCACGAGGTCACCAGCCGGCCAGGCCCAGCTGCTTGGCCTGCTTGGTCACGTCGGCGTCGTACTGGGCCGCACCGTCCTTGGCGGACGTCTGGCCGGAGCCGACCGCGACACAGATCTGCTCCAGCGCCGGGCCCTTCACCGGCGACAGGAACTCCAGCGCCGGGGAGATGTTCCCGGCGTCGATGTACGCCTGCATGTCCTTGGCGACCGGCAGCGCGTCGACGGGGAGCGTGGCGCCCTTGATCAGGTACGGGCCGGTGGGCGGGACCGCGCTGGTGAACGCCTCGGCGCCGGCCGGAGAGGCGACGAAGGCGACGAACTTCTTCGCGGCGTCGATGTGCTTGCTCGTCTTCGGGATGTACTGCCCACCGGGCGTCCAGAGCGTCGCGCCCGAGGAGGCGGCGTCGTCGCCCGGGAGACCGAAGAAGCCAATCTTGGCGGCGTCAGCCGGGGGCAGGTTCGAGATCACGGTGGTGAGCATCGGGTACTGCGCGCCCTTGCCGGCCGCCAGGTACTTCATGCCCTGGTCGAAGGTCATCGACCCGGAGCTCCTGTTGACCCAGCCCTTGGCCTTGACCTCGGCGAGCTTCTCGAAGCCACGCAGCGCCGCGGCGTCGGTCGCGTACTTGACCTTGTTGGCGGTGTAGTCGGTGGCCCAGTTCGGGTTCGCCTTGGAGACGTTGTAGAAGTCGCCCAGGACCAGGAGCTGGGAGGTCCAGGTGTCCTTGTAGGTCTGGATCACCGGGTCGATCCCGGCTGCCTTGATCTTCTCGCTGTTGGCCTCGAACTCGGCCCAGGACTTCGGCACCGTCAGGCCGAGCTTGGAGTAGACGTCCTTGTTATACAGGATGCCGCCGCCGAAGGCGGTGCCCCACGGTGCGCCGTAGACCTTGCCGCCCTGGGTGACGGCCGGCAGGAACGACGGGTCGACGTCCTTGATGGCGGCGTCGCCCGTGAGGTCGACCAGGCTCTTCTCGGGCGCCAGGGCCTGCAGCAGGGACCCGGAGTTGTACCAGAAGACGTCCTCCATGACGCCGGTCGACAGCTTGGTCTTGACGAGGTTGTCGCCGTCACCGCCTCCGGGGCGGGTACTGAGCTTCACGGTGATGTCCGGGTTGGCCTTCTGGAACGCCGCGATCTCCGCGTTGGCCGCCTTGACGCTGCCCTCGCCGTTGTCGACGAGCAGCGTGATCTCGGTCTTGCTCGCGGCCGAACCGGCCGACGACGCCGAACCCGCGCCGGTCCCTGCGCTGCTGCCGCCGCCGCACGCCGTCAGCCCGAACAGGGCCGACCCGGCGAGCGCGGCGACCGCGAAGCGGTAGCGCTTGAGCTTCATGATGCCTCCGTTGATGTGATCTTGTGGATCGTTCCATGGAACTGCGGAGTACTTTCGTCGCCTCTCCAGTCCGCCGTCAAGGGTTCTCGGCAATCTGATTGCAACGTTTCAGACACGAGATCGAGGTGGATCATGTACCGAATGCCGGTTCTGAGGCCTTCTTCCGGTGCGGAGCACGTGACGGCGAGCACATTGCATCCAGCTCGCTGACGTGCCGTCGCCCCTGTCGGCCCGGCACGTTCTCCGGCGCCTGGGTCTGGTACGTTCCATGGAAAACGTGCGACGATGGCGCGAGCAGTCGGCCGACACGGAATCATCGTCGGGCGAGGTAGAGGAGGTCCGGCATGAGCGTCGACCGCGGCGGTCGCAGACGCGTGACGATCAACGACGTCGCGGCCCACTGCGGGGTGTCCTCGTCGGCGGTCTCCAACGTGCTGCGCGACGCCTACGGGGTGAGCCCTGAGATGCGCGCGAAGGTCCAGGCGGCCATCAAGGAGCTCGGATACCGCCCGCACGCAGGCGCCCGCGGGATGCGCGGGCGCAGCTACACCCTCGGCGTCCTCGTCCCCGACGTGCACAACCCGTACATCGCCGCCGTGATCGACTCGATCATGGGGCACATCGACGGCACCCAGTACGTCGTCATCATGGGGACCGGGCGCGCCACCGGCGCCGACCAGCGACGCACCGTGGAAGGCATGGTCGACCGCCAGGTCGACGGCCTGATCCTGATCTCCCCGGAGATGGCGCAGCCCTGGCTCGACGAGCTCGGGGCCGCCGTCCCGACCGTCGTCGTCGCCCGGCACGGCCGCTCCACCGTCTACGACTCGGTCGTCGGGGACGACGTCCACGGCGCGCACCTGGTGGTCGACCACCTGGTCGCCCTCGGCCACCGCCGGATCGCGCACATCGCCCACGGCGACGGCGGCCTGCGCGCACCGAACCTGCTCCCGCAGACGGCACGGCTGCGCGGCTACCGCGAGCGGATGCGCGAGCACGGCCTCGAAGGCTGCGTCACGGTCGCGACCACCGGGTACACCGAGGACGGCGGCTACACCGGGGCCATGACCCTGCTGCGGCAGGAACCCCGCCCGACCGCGATCTTCATCGGCGCGGACATCGCGGCGCTCGGAGTGCTCCGCGCCGCCGCCGAGTTGGGCCTGTCCGTCCCGCAGGACCTCTCGCTCGTCGCCTACGACAACTCCTCGATCGCCGCCGTCCCCCAGATCGACCTGTCGTCGGTCGACCAGGAGGCCCGCCTCGTGGGGGACACCGCCGCGCGGCTGCTGCTGGAGAGGATCGAGGGCAGGACCGCGCCGATGTCGCTGTCCATCACACCCAGCCTGGTCGTCCGCGGCTCCAGCGCCCCACCCGCCGACACCGGTGACGTCGCGACCGTGGCCTGACGCGCCGGCGCCCAGCGCTTCGACCCGTCGCGTGATCGGCCCAATGCCGGCCGACGCGTCGGCTGCCCATGGCGAAGACCCGAAGTCCGGAGGACACCTTGCCGACCCCGATCTACCAGGACGCCAGCCAGCCCGTCGAGGCCCGCCTCGAGGACCTGCTCGCGCGGATGACCCTGCCGGAGAAGGTCGGCCAGATGGTTCAGCTCGACGCTCGAGCCGACATCGTCACCGTGGTGTCCGACCAGCTCGCCGGGTCGATCCTGCACGCCTCGCCCTCGGTGATGAACGAGGCGATCCGGCTGGCCGCCGGCACCCGGCTCGGCATCCCGCTCCTGGTGGCCGACGACTGCATCCACGGCCACTCGTTCTGGCCAGGGGCCACGATCTTCCCCACCCAGCTCGCGATGGCCTGCACCTGGGATGCCGACCTCCTCGAGCGCGCCGCCCGCGCCACGGCCGTCGAGGTCGCCGCGACCGGCATCCACTGGACTTTCTCGCCCGTCCTGTGCATCACCCGGGACCTACGGTGGGGACGGGTCAACGAGACCTTCGGCGAGGACCCGGTCCTCATCGGCGAGCTCGGCGCCGCGATGATCCGTGGATACCAGGGATCCGGGCTCGACGACCCCACCGCGATCCTGGCCTGTGCCAAGCACTTCGCGGGCTACTCCGAGACCCAGGGCGGCCGGGACGCCAGCGAGGCCGACATCAGCCGCCGCAAGCTGCGCTCCTGGTTCCTGCCGCCGTTCGAGCGTGCCGTCCGCGAAGGTTGCCGCACCTTCATGCTCGGCTACCAGGCTATGGACGGCGTCCCCATCACCTTGAACCGGTGGCTCCTCGACGAGGTCCTCAAGCAGGAGTGGGGTTTCACCGGCACCCTCGTCACCGACTGGGACAACGTCGGACGGATGGTCTGGGAGCAGAAGGTCTGCGCCGACATCACCGAAGCCGCCGCCCGTGCGGTGAACGCCGGCAACGACCTCGTGATGACCACCCCCTCGTTCATCGACGGCGCCCTTGCGGCCATCGAGGCAGGAACCCTTCACGTCGACGCGATTGACGCCGCTGTCCGGCGGATCCTGCGCCTGAAGTTCGAGCTCGGCCTCTTCGAAGACCCNCAGAAGGTCATCGGCAGCACGACCCACCGCGCCCTCAACCTCGAGGTCGCCCGCCGGAGCCTCGTCCTGCTGCGCAACGACGGCACGCTCCCGATCGACGGCGGCCTCACCAGACCCGACCAGGCCCACGACCCGATCAGCGGCACCAACGACGCCGGACGCGCCGTGTCGACAGGCCCGGCACGCACCGTCGCGGTGATCGGACCGAATGCCGACGACCCGCACGCACTGCTCGGGGACTGGGCCGGAGCATCCGGCCAAGTCGACTGGATGCGGGACGGGCACCCGCGGGACACCGTCGACACCGTGCTCGACGGGCTACGTGCCCTCGTCCCCGACACGTGGACCGTCACCCACGCCCGCGGCGCCGACATCGGCTCCCTCGTCGCAGTTCCCGACGCCGGCCCGCTTCCGGACGGACAGCCCAGGCCGGCCGTCCTCGTCCCGGCCGCCCCGGACCCGGCCCTCATCGACGAAGCCGTAGCCGCCACCGCAGCCGCCGACATCGCGGTCGTCGTCCTCGGCGACAGCATCGCGCTCACCGGAGAAGGCAGATCGACCGCCACCCTCGAACTCATCGGCGCTCAGATCGCCCTCCTGGACGCGCTCGTCGAGACCGGGACGCCCATGGTCCTCGTCCTCGTGCACTCCAAGCCCTGCGTCCTGCCGCAGTCCGCCACACGCGTCGCCGCCCTCATCGAAGCGTTCAACCCGGGGATGCGCGGCGGCACTGCCATCGCCGAGCTCATCCTCGGCCTCATCGAACCCAGCGGCCGGCTACCCCTGACCGTGCCCCGACACGTCGGGCAGCAGCCCAGCTACTACAACCAGATCCGCGGCCAGCACGGCGACCGCTACGCCGACCTCACCCAGGACCCCCTGTTCGCCTTCGGCGAGGGCCTGTCCTACACCACCCTCGAGTACCGCAACCTCTTCCTCGAGGACGACCTCGTCCCCACCGACGGAACCATCAAGGCCCGGCTCGAGCTCACCAACAACGGGAGGCGACCGGCACTCGAAACCGTGCAGGCCTACATCAGCGACCTCGTCACCAGCGCAACCTGGGCCGAGCAGGAACTCAAAGCCTGGACTCAGGTCACCGTGCCCCCTGGCGCGTCGGTTCCAGTCACGCTCCAGGTGCCGGCGTCCGACTGCACCATCGTCGACGCCGATGGGCACAGGGTCGTCGAACCCGGCCGGTTCCAGCTCCGCGTCGGCCGCAGCTCCCGGCCCTCCGCCCACCTCACCGCCGAATTCGAAATCTTCGCCGCGGACGACTCAGCGGTCTGATCGAACTTCCGACCGTCAATCGGACGATCACTTCTGGGCGGGTCCGAACGAGTTCGTCGTCGTGCCTGGTCAGCGACCGCATGACCTGTTCCGGCGCGGACACTGAGCCGCTGCCCGTGGGCGCACTATGGGCGTGATCTTGAAGAATCGGCTGTCCGGTGGCGTCCGGCTGTCTCCGGTGGTCGTCGACCGCCACGGAGGCCCTGAGAACGAGAAAGGGCCTGTGACCAGCGGCGATGCTTCGCGTTTTCGCTGATCAGAGGCCCTTTTGCGGTGGCCAGGGNGTCGTCGTCTGGTGAGGATCTTCTGGGCGTCTCCTGGGCGAGAATCACCGCAACCTGTCGGCGCTTGTCGCGGCTACCCGGACTGCATGTTGGGCCTCGCCTCCGGGGTCCGTGGAGGTCGATATGACCTCGGTCGCTCCGTCTACCCCGGGGCCCTGTCGACTGCGCGGTCTCAGCCCGGCCGGAGGACCGTGCGGTAGGCCGGTGCCGAGTCAGCCGGTCGCTCGACCGTCACGAGCGTTGCACGTCCGCTACTCCCCACGTCGTCGGCCCACGCGGGCGGTCGTGCGACGGACGATCAGCGCCGGGGGAAGGACGATCTCGCGGCGCTCCGCCCGGGTGCCGTCGAGGCGTTCCATGACGGCCTGGATGGCCAGTCGCGCCTGCTCGGCGGAGGACTGGTCGACGGTCGTCAGCTCGATGAGGGCATGGCGGGCCTGGAGGCTGTCGTCGAATCCCGCGACCGAGATCTCGCCCGGGACGTCGATGCCGCGGCGGGCGAGGGCGTCCAGGACGCCGACGGCACAGCGGTCGTTGTACGTGGCGACCGCTGTGACGTCGACGCCGGCGGAGTGGCCGAGGAGGTCGGTGACGGCGCGGGCGCCGTCCTCCTCGGTCATGCCGCCGGGCAGGACGACCGGCTCGAGCCGGTGCCGGGTCATCGCGGCGCGGTAGGCGCGGCGCCGCAGGGCGGCGATGGCGCCGCTTCCGCCGTCGAGATGGGCGATCCGGCGGTGACCGAGGGCGACCAGGTGGTCGATGACGTCGTGGACGCCGCGCTCGTCGTCGCACCGGACGACGTCCGCGCCCGGCAGGTCGACCTTGCGGCCGACGACGACGGCGGGCACGTTGCCGATGATCGCGGCCAGCTGTGCTGCGGGCATCGTCGGGCCGACGAGAACCAGCGCCTCGCAACGGAAGTCGATGAGCGTCTCGATGGCCCGACGCTCGTGGCTGTAGCCGGTCATGCTGCCGAGGACGATGTCGTAGCCGTGCTTCTCGGCTATCGGCTGGATGAGGTCCGCGAGCTCGCCGTGGAACAGGTTGCTCGGCAGCATCGTGACGCCGAGTAGCCGGGTCCGGCGCTTGGCGAGCAGGGTGGCACTGCGGTTGGGGCGGTAGCCGAGCCGGTCGGCGACCGCGATGACACGGGACGTGGTCGCCGCGCTCGGCCCGGCCCCGCCGTTGAAGACTTTCGACACGAGCCCCTTGGAGACGCCGGCGGCCGCGGCGACGTCCTGGATCGTCGGTCTCCGCGTAGCGGCGGACCCGGCTGTCTCGCTCGGCATGGCGTCACCTTAGGGGTCGAGGAATGTCAGAACAAACACTTGACAGGTGGGTGACCTGGACCACATAGTCTCGGTCACCGATGTAAACCGGTTTCCAAGTTCAACCGGTTTCCAGGCCTCAGGCAAGGGCCTGGCGCCGGGCTCTGTATTCCCACCGGAACCGTCACCGCACCGAGGAGCCACCCATGTCCCAGGACCGCATCGGAGTCGCCGTCATCGGCGCCGGGATGGCCGGCCGTTCTCACGCGGCCGGCTACCGTTCCGCGACGACGTGCTACGAGGCGGGCCTGCCTCCGGTGGACCTTGTCGCCGTCGCCGACGTCAACTCCGACTTCGCCGAGCAGACCGCACGCCGCTTCGGGTACTCGCGCGCCGAGACGTCGTGGCAGGCGGTCGCCGCGGCAGACGACATCGACGTCGTGAGCGTGGTGGTCGCCAACCACCTGCACCGCGAGGTCGTCGAGGGACTGCTGGCCGCAGGCAAGCACATCCTGTGCGAGAAGCCGTTCGCCCCGACGATCGCCGACGCCGAGGCGATGGTCGCGGCCGCAGCGGCCCGGCCGGACCTGCAGACGGCCGTCGGGTTCACCTTCCGTCGCTCGCCCGCGATCGCCGCCGTCAAGGCCCGGGTCGAGGACGGCTCGATGGGGCGCCCGCTGCACTTCAACGGCCACTACTGGTGCGACTACGGCAACGACCCCGCCGGCCCGATGAGCTGGCGCTACAAGGGCGGCCCCGGTTCGGGGGCGCTGGCCGACATCGGCAGCCACCTCGTCGACCTCGCCGAGTTCGTGTGCGGCCCGATCGAGTCCGTCCGCGGCTCGGTCCTGTCGACCTTCGTCACCGAGCGGGCCCTGCCGCTGGGCAACGCGGTCGGGCACGCCGCGGCCGCCCTGAGCGACGTCGTCGAGCCTGTCGAGAACGAGGACCTCGTCACCTTCACCGCCACCTTCGCCTCGGGGGCCACCGCCACGATGTCGGCCTCGCGGGTGGCGATCGGCCTGGCCAACTCCCTCGGCTTCGAGCTGTTCGCCGAGAACGCCGCCGCGACCTTCGACCTGGTCCGCGCCGGCGAGTTCGGCTACATGGACAAGTCCGTCACCGGGCCGACCGCCGGCTACCGGCAGGTCGTCGTCGGACCCGCTCACCCGTACCTCACCGGAGGGCTGGCGATGGACTTCCCGGGTGTCGGCTACGGCCAGAACGACCTGTTCGTGTTCCAGGCCCGCGCGTTCCTCGAGCAGGTCGCCGGCCTGGACCGGCTGCCCAAGGTGCCCTCCTTCGAGCACGGCCTGCGCAACCTGCGGCTCCTGCAGGCCATCACCGAGTCCGCCCTCAGCGGCGGCACCGAGGTCAAGGTCCCCTGACCGGCACCCGCGCGCCCGTAGGCCCGGCCGACGGGCGCGCGCTCCCCGGGGCCGGTCACCACCCGAGACCCGCACCGGATGCACCAGCACCAGCTCCTCGATCACCGGCGTGACCCGCCGGCCGCGGGGGGTGAACGGAATCCCGCACGGCCCGCACGGCACCTCCCCTGACCAGCGACCGGACCAGGCGTGCCTCGCCTGACCACCGCCAGACCCGACACAGGAGTCCCCCAGATGAAGGGCACCCTCGCCCACCGGCGACCCTCCACCCGCACCCGCACGGCCGTCGTCGGCCTGCTCGCCGCCGCGGCCCTGACCGCCTGCAGCAGCGGCGCCACCTCCAGCGGCGGCTCCAGCAGCACCTCCGCCGCACCGGCCGGCGGCTCGGCCACGAGCGCGGCCCCGGCCGCCGGCTCGGGCGGCAGCAGCAACATCTCGATCTTCGTCGTCGGCGGCAAGTCCGACGACCCGTTCTGGTCCAAGGTCAAGCGTGGCGTCGACGACGCCGCCAAGGTCGTCGAGGCGGCCGGTGGCAAGGTGACCTGGCTCGGCCCGCAGAACTACGACAACCTCGGCCCCGACGCCGCCAAGCTCATCCTGTCCGCGAAGAGCCAGGGCGCCACCGCGCTCATCGGTGCCGACTGGGTCCCGGACGCGCAGAACCAGGCGTTCAAGACGCTCACCGACGCCGGTATCCCGGTCTTCCTGTACAACGCCGGTGGCGTGACCGAGGCGAAGAACATCGGTGCCCTGTCCTACGTCGGCTCCGAGGAGGAGCTCGCCGGCAAGGCCGGTGGGGAGTTCTTCGGCACGAACGGCGCGAAGAACGTCCTGTGCGTCAACACCCTGCCCGGCGCGGCCAACACCGAGGCCCGCTGCAAGGGCGTCAGCGAGGGCATCTCCGCCTCGGGCGGGAAGTCCAGCCAGCTGCCGCTGCCGTCGTCGAACTTCGGCAACCCGACGGCCGTCACGCAGGCCATCAAGGCGGCCCTGCTCAAGGACCCGAGCATCGACGGCGTCGTCACGATCGCCACCCAGGACGCCGACAGCGCGGCCGCCGCGATCGACCAGGCCGAGGCCACCGGCAAGGTCAAGCTCGGCACCTTCGACATGGACGACAACCAGCTGTCCCGGATCAAGGACGGCAAGCAGCTGTTCTGCATCGACCAGCAGCCCTACCTGCAGGGCTACCTCGCGGTCTCCCAGGCCTACGCGTACAACGCCTACGGCCTGCGCGTCGCCCAGGAGTCCGTCCTCACCGGCCCGGCCATCGTCAGCAAGGACAACGTCGACGCCGCCATCTCCGGCGTCAAGGCCGGCGTCCGCTGACCTGACGAGCTGGCGGCGGGGTCGCGAGCCCTGCGACCCCGCCCGCCAGGTCCGTCTGCTCGTCCCGCTCGCACCCCCACGAAGGTGGTACGACCCGCCATGTCCGCACAGCTCTCCGAAGCCCGGCCGCAGGCGCCGTCCGGTGCCGCGCCCCGCCCGCCGTCCCCCCTGTCGATCCGTGGTCTGGTCTACCGGCCCGAGGCCGGCGCCCTGATCGGAACCCTCGGGGTCTTCGTCTTCTTCGCCGTCTTCGGCGGCAGCAAGTTCCTCGCCGCCGGCGGCACCGCCAGCTGGCTCAACGTCGCCGCCGAGCTCGGCATCATCGCCATCCCCGTCGGCCTGCTCATGGTCGCCGGCGAGCTCGACCTGTCCGTCGGGTCGGTCCTCGCGTCCAGCTCCATGACGCTGGCGATCGTCTCCGGCCACTGGGGCGGCCCGATGATCCTCGGCATCGTCCTCGCGCTCGCCGCCGGCGTCGTCACCGGCCTGCTCAACGGGCTGCTCGTGACCCGGACCAACGTGCCGTCCTTCGTCGTCACCCTCGCCACCAACTTCGGGATGGCCGGCCTCACCCTGGGCCTGTCCCGCGTCATCACCGGGACCACGAGCGTCGGGATCAAGCCCGACCCGGCCTCGAAGGCGGTCTTCGGGACCCTCATCGGCGGCCAGTTCGAGGTGGCGATCTTCTGGTGGCTCGCCGTCGCGGCCGTGGTCGCCTGGGTCCTTCAGATGACCAAGTACGGCAACTGGGTCCTCGCCGTCGGCGGTGACCCGGTCAGCGCCCGCGCCTGCGGCATCCCGACCGAACGGCTCAAGGTCGTCCTCTACGTCGCCTCCGGCTTCGGCGCCGCACTTGTGGGGGTCATCCAGACCTGCCTCTACAACGGCGCCCAGGTCGCCAACGGCCAGTCCTTCGTCTTCAACTCGATCATCGCCGTCGTCGTCGGCGGTGTCCTGCTCACCGGCGGCTACGGCTCCGTCATCGGCGTCATCCTCGGCACCCTGACCTTCGCCATCGTCAACCAGGGCATCTACTACACCGGCTGGAACGCCGACTGGGCCAGCTTCATCCTCGGCGTCCTCATCCTTGCCGCCGTCCTCATGAACAACACCTTCCGCCGTCTCGCACTGTCCGCCCGTGCCGGGAAGAAGGCCTGACATGAACCAGCCCACGCCACCCGCCGCGACCACCCCGATCCTGCGGCTCGCCGACGTCAGCAAGACCTTCGTCGGCACCAACGCCCTCCAGGACATCTCCCTCGAGGTTCACGCCGGCCAGGTCCTGTGCCTGCTCGGCGACAACGGCGCCGGAAAGTCCACCCTCATCAAGATCCTCTCGGGGTTCCACGCCCCGACCACCGGCACGATGGAGGTCGACGGCGAACCGGTCGTCTTCAAGAGCCCCCGCGACGCCAGCGACCGCGGCATCGCCACGGTCCACCAGTTCGGCGGCACCTTCCCGCTCATGAGCGTCGGCCGCTCGTTCTGGGTCGGGGTCGAGCCGAGCAAGGGCCGGGGACCGCTGAAGTGGTTCGACAAGAAGTTCGCCGGTGAGGTCGCCGTCCGCGAGATGCGCTCCCTCGGCATCACCCGGGTCACCGACGGCAATCGGCTCGTCGGCTCCCTCTCCGGCGGCGAACGACAGACCCTCGCGATCGCCCGCGCCGTCTACTTCGGCGCGAAGGTGCTCATCCTCGACGAGCCCACCGCCGCCCTCGGGGTCAAGGAGGCCAGCCATGTCCTGCGGATCATCATGCAGGCCAGGGCCAAGGGCATCGCCGTCGTCTTCGTCACCCACAACGTGCTGCACGCGATGATGGTCGGCGACCACTTCGCCGTCCTCATCCACGGCCGCAAGGCCGACGACTTCCACAAGGGCGAGCGCACCCGCGAGCAGATCACCGACCTGATGGCCGGCGGCGAGGCGATGGCCGAGCTCGAGGCCGAGCTCGACAAGCTCCAGGCCGGGGCGTGACGCCGTGAAGCTGGCTCTGGACCCTTACATGCTGCGGCGCGTGCCGCTGCTCGAGCTGCCCGGTGTGGTGGCGGACCTGGGGTACGAGTGGATCGAGCTGAGTCCGCGTGAGGACTTCATGCCGT
>NZ_MWLL01000208.1 GCF_002198675.1 Kineosporia sp. R_H_3
CCCACCGCCGCCGCCACCGCCGCCGGGGAACCCCGGTTCCGTACCTCCGGCCCCGCCGTTCCCACTCGGGCTGCCTTGGTCACCACTGGGGCCGCCGTCGTTTCCGCCGGTGCCACCGGCGCCGGCGACGCGCCCCGCGCCAGCGGTCGTCTGGCCCCCTCGGCCGCCTCTTGTTTCGATGGGGGCCCCGTTCACGTTGTAGTTGCTGCCATTCTCGGCGGTGTTGGTCGTCACCACGATCGCCTCGTCGGTAAAGACGCCGGCATCGCCGCCTCGACCGCCCTGCACGGCGCCGTCCAAGGCGCCGCTGCCACCACCTCCGGCCGCGATGACGACCACGACACCAGCGACCTCGATCGCCGTGGCCCCGCCGCCTCCCCCAGCCCCGGCGCCACCCGTACCACCGCTGCGGAACCCGCTGCCCCCGGTGCCACTCGCGCTGCCACCGGCGCCGACCGTGATCTTCACGGGCGTGGGAGCGGTCCGGCCGGTCGGCAGCGTAATCGTGCCTTCGAGGGACGCCGCATGACCACCGCGACGGCTCGCGCCGCCGCCACCACCACCGTTGAGCGTGAACGAGATCGTGTTGACGTACGCCGGGACGTTGATCGTCTGCGTACCCGGCCCAGGGCTCTGGTAAGGAAGATCATTGCTCGCCGCAAACGCGGCCGTCGGAAGGGCGATGGTCTGGATGCCGACCGCCGCCAAGGCGGCGCCCCCAGCCGCGCCCGCGCGGAGCATCGACCGACGGCTCGGCGACCCCGGCGCCGGGGCCAGCAGGTCGCGGTCGCTGAGCTCGTCGACGATGCGAGCCACCGACTCTGCGTCCA
Source organism: Kineosporia sp. R_H_3 (assembly GCF_002198675.1). Classification (GTDB taxonomy): domain Bacteria; phylum Actinomycetota; class Actinomycetes; order Actinomycetales; family Kineosporiaceae; genus R-H-3. The sequence continues at coordinate 831 of NZ_MWLL01000208.1, forward strand.
GCCCGGCGACCACGCCGTCGGCCGTCCCGCGCCAGACCACGGCCACGTCGCCGTCCAAGTGGTGCGCCTCGTCCGTGACCGTGTTGAGAACGACGACCCCCCCGTCGAGCTCACGGCTCACGACGTGACCCGCCCGCTGCGGGACGGTCACCTGCTCGTGTGCGTCCACGTTCTCCTCCACACCCCGTACCCCCAGAAAGACTTCTATCGGTTCGACTGTAGCCACGCGGCACCATCGTCGCGGGCGGATTCATCATGTCAGGAACGAATAGCAGACAGGCTCAATGACCGGCCGATGCGAATGGGTCGTTCGGGCCATTTCCAGAGACGCTTCCCGGGCGCCGGTCCCCGCTGCGCGCACTGCTCCTCGCACGACGCACCTCACGGACGGCGCCCGGCAGCCGTGCGGCCAGAAAACGCAACCGCCGCAAGGATCCCCGCAGGTAGGAGGCTCTTCTGCCCGCGCCATCGGGAAACATTCTCGAAATCATGAGCCGCGACGGGAACAGCTCTGCTGCAACCATGCGGAACGCTGCTGGGGGCGAAAGCCGAAGAACGCGCTCTAGCTGAATCGCCGACGGGCTCGCACCCTCGATCTGCAGGGACACCGACGCCTCGAGACCACCCGCAGTAACACCATCCGTCACCAGGATGGCGCCGGTGACGTAGTCAGTCACACCCAGTTCCGACGCGAGCGCCAGGGCCGATCCCCACTCGCCGGGAGTGACGACCTCCCGTGCCCTGCGGAAATCCTCACGCACCTGCGCGCTGAGATGTCCGGACGCCACGGCATGCAGTGCCAGCACGACGCAACGGGCCGGGACGTCGAGCGCCGGAACGAGCCGGCCTCCCACCTCGAACGACGAGATGTGGGAGGCGAGGACTTCCCAGAGCCGGTCCGACCGACCGACCGGCGGCAGGGCCGGCAGCCCGACGTGCAGGTCGACCTCCGCGCCGCGTGGGGTGGTGAGAACGAGGCTGTGCGGCGCCTCCTCGCCCGGTGCGCCGTGCACCGGCACGACCACACCGTTCGAGACGAGGGCGTTCACCGCCTCGCCGAGGCGCGAAGCCGGCACCAGCAGGTCGACGTCCCGGTAGTCGCGCGGCGGGTCGTAGAGCCACGTCGCGGTCGTCACGCCTTTGATCAGCGCGTGCGGGACGGCGGCATCGCTGAGGGCACCGATGGCTCGGAGTGCCACCTGGTCGAGGCGCAACTGGCGGGCCACGGAGCCTGCACCCGGCCGCATCGCGGGCGGCCCAGGCTCAGGCATGGACCACCGACGCGGAGACCTTGGCGTAGAGGCCGACCACCGCCTCTACGTGCTGGCCCAGCGAGAAGCGCAGTCGCTGCAGCTCCTGACCCGTCTCACTCAGCTGCCGTCGCAGCGACTCGTCCATTGCGACCCTTCGCAGCTGCAGGGCTGCCCCGGCTGCGTCTCCGGGGGTGAACACAGGCGCCATGGGCAGAAGCCCAGTCGTCTCCAGGTGTCCGCCGCCTGCAGCCGCGACGACCGGGATCCCCGCGGCCATTCCCTCCAGGACCGACAAGCCTAAGGGCTCCGCGGGAGCGGTGGCGAGCATCAACCCGGCAGCCGCGAGCTCGGCGTCGACGTCACCGACCCAACCGACGAATGTGACACCGTGGATCCGTTCGCGCTGAACCGTGGACTCGAGCGTTGGGCGCAATCGACCTTCACCGACCACCCGTAGGTGCCAGCCCTCGGCCGCGAGTCCGGACGCGGCCCAGGCGCGCAGACCGGTGGCCGCGTCCTTCTCGGCTTCCAATCTCTGTAGGAGCAGAACTGTGCGGTTGTCGGCGCGCCACAGCGACGTGCGCGGCTCAACACCGTTGAGGACGACCGCGGCCGGTCGACGCTCCAACTGCCCCGCCACGAACTCGCTGATGGCGATCTCTGCGGAGAGGTTGCGAGAGATCCATCCCGCGGCGAGCCGGCCCGGCAGGGAGGCACCCCGAGGTGCGGCGAAGTGCCGCGTCGCGACGATCGGCGCACGGTGCCGGCTGCGACCGGCCACCGCGACGGCCTCGGCGAAGGTCATGTGGGCATGGCACACGTCGAAGCGCCCGGCGGCTCGGACGGACCGCAGCGCCTCCCGCAGCGTGCGGCCGAGCAGGACCCGGACGTCGGGCCCCGCCTCCCGAGCCATCGCATCCGGGCGGCCGCCGACGACGGTCACGTCGCGGCCGGCCTCGGCGAGCGCGCGCGACAGCGTCGCGACGTACCGCTCGGCCCCGGCGAAGTTGTCCGTGACGATGACCTGGAGCACCCGCGCCGTCATCGCACCCCCAGCCCGGCGACACGGCGGGGGCCCTGGCGGAGGATCCGGGCGCGAGCGCGGGCGGCCGCACCACGCCGGCCGGGCAGCGCGACACCACGGGCGACGGCCCCGCACCATGACGCGGCCCGGTACGTCTGCCAGCCGGTAGTACCGAACCACTTGCGTACGTACGTCTCCGTGCCGGCGTGGAACAGCCGTTCCCGCCGCTCCGGGTCGGTGCTCGTCGCACCGCCGATGTGCCGCGCGACGACGGCCGCCTCGTGGTGCGCCGTCCAGCCCTTCGCGCGGGCCTGACGCTGCCAGTCCGTCTCCTCGGCGTAGAGGAAGTACCGCTCGTCGAAGGTGCCGACGTCCTGCAGGGCCTCCCACCGCAGCAGGAGCACCGTGCCGACGGCGAAGTCCGCCGCACGGTTCAGCCGGCCCAGCCCGAGCGTCTCGAGCCAGGCGCGTGCCGGGTGCGGGAACGGCCACATCACCCGCTGCGCGGACCCGTCGGGCTCGCGCAGCGACGGGCTCACGGCTGCGACCCGCTCGCGCCCCGGAGCGAGCAACGCCGCCTGCAGGGCAGAGACACCGTCCGGCGCGATCACGGCGTCCGGGTTGAGCAGGAGGACGTCGGCCGGGTCGCCGGCGAGCCGGTGCGCGAGCCCGGCGTTGACGCCGGCAGCGAACCCCCCGTTGCGCCCCGGGTCGGTGTACCGGGCACCGTGACACGCCGCGACCGCGGCGACCTCGTGGCTCGACGAGTTGTCGACGACGTGGACGGCGTAGCAGCCCTCGAGGGCTGCCAGTGTGCTGTCGAGCAGCGCGGGCTGCCCGTAGGCGACGACGAGCACCTCCACCGGTCGTGCGGTCACTGGGCGACCTCCTGGACGGTGGGGGCGGGGACGTCGGCCCGGACGACGTCGACAGACGACTGCTCCGGTGCGGCGCCCGGACGACGGCGTTGCGCCAGCGCCATCCCGAGCACGAGCCACCCGAGGACAGGGGTGCCCCGCACCCAGTACACGTCGACGAGCCCGTGCCCGACGATCGCCGCCGTGAGCGCGAGCGCTGCCGGGCCCAGCTCCGTGCGGCGGACCGTACGCCACCCCACCCACAGCGCGCCGAGCACCAGCACGACGAACGAGCCCATGAGCAGGTACCCGCCGGTCGCGCCCTCGAGCAGGAGCACCTGGTGCGGGTCGTCGGTGACGTTCCCCTCGTAGGGGTTGCCCGCCAGGTACTTCCCGACCCCGACCCCGGTCCACGGGTGGGCGTGGATCAGCGACCAGGCGTCGGCGTGGTACTGCTCCCGGATCTTGATCGCCCACTCCCCGGCGGTCTCGTTGCCGGAGGTGTACGTGAGGTTGCGCTCCTGGGCCTCCTCCGGCAGCAGCCGGAACACGACGTACGCCGTGACGGCCACGGGCACGGACAGCGCCAGCGACCTCAGCCGGGACCGGGAGCCGGGCTGGGCCAGGACCAGCACGGCGAGCGCGACACCGACCGAGAGAATGGCGCCGCGGCTCTGCGTCCACAGCAGACCGGCGACGAGCAGCGGGGTCAGCCACTGCAGCCAGGGGCGCAACGGCTTCACCGCGAGCAGGAGAATCAACGCGTTCGCGACGAACTGGCCGATCGGATTCTTCTGCCCGAGCTCGACGCCCGCGATCCACAGCGCACCGGTGACTGCTGAGGCGACGATGTAGGCCCGGAGGAACCACAGCTCGCGACCCGTCCGTGCGACGAGCGCGCCGACGAGGAGAGGGAACACGAAGAGCTCGACCCGCTGGCCCGTGGCGACGAGGACGGCGAACTCGGGATGGGCCACGAGGAGCACCGTGAGGACCGCGAGGTACTGCCCGACAACACCTTTGAGCGGTGAGAGAGCGCGCAGCTCGTCGGCCCGATTCGTCAGCACCCACTCGAAGACGAGCCCGAGCACGAGGAACGTCATGAGGAGGTCGCTCAGCGCCATGTTGACACCGAGGACACCTCCGGACAGGTCCGCGACGTAGGGCAAGGTCACCGCGAGCACGGTGATCGCGAAGACCCGCTGCGCGAGCAGCCAGAGCAGCACCGGCGCGACGACGAGCAACGAGGCGAGGCGTGGCGTGCTCACCGCGAGGTAGCCGGCGAGGCCGGCCACGACGAGCGTGCCGACCGTGAGGTAGGTCGCCACCGGGTCCGTCACCCGCAGGCGCCCCCGTGGCGTGGCCTGGAGCACCGGGTCAGTCCTTCGGCCGCTGCCGCATGATGTCGTCCAGCCGCAGCGCGTCCGGGGGCGACAACGGACCGCTGCCCTGGGGCGGCATGCCCCACGGTTCGTCGGCCCACGACGCCGGGGGCGACGACGGCGCGACGAACGGCGGCTGCGGAGGCGGGACCGGCGCCTGCGGGTAGCCGCCCGGCGGGTACTGCGCGTCGGCGAACAACGAACCGGCGGCCGATGGCGGGATGACCGGGTACGGGGCCGGGTGCTGTGCCGGAGGCCGGCCCGCTCCGAACCCCTGCTCGGACGCCCCGAACTGTGCGGGCTGGTGACTGCCCCGGAGGTCGACGGTGAGGTCCGGGCCGGGCTGTGCCGGGTACGTCGGCGCGGGGTACGTCTGCGTGGGATACGTCTGCGCGGGATACGTCTGCGCGGGATAGGCGGGGTACGCCGGCGGGACGACGTCGGGGGCCCGCTGCTCCCCGGCCGGTGCGGACGGCTCGACGGGCACGGCGGCGGGCGGCGGGCCGTCCGCCGGCCGGGCGTGCCGCCCACGCCGGTGCGACTCCGGCGCCCGACGCTCGGCAGGCGCGACGACGGGCGGCGCGGAGGGCTCTTCGGACGCGCTCGAGGTGTAGCCGTACGCGTAGCCGTAGCCCTCGCCGTACGCCTTCTCCTCGTGCTTGACGACGGCGTTCCCGATGACGCCGAGCAGGGTCGCGTTGACCTTGGCCACGGCGTCCACGGCGCGCTTGAGGGCGGCCCTGCGGGTCTCGATCATCCGCGCGACGACGACGACCCCGCCGACGTTGACACCGATGACGAGGGCGTCGCTCACGGGCAGGACGGGCGGCGAGTCGACGATGACGAAGTCGAAGGCCTCCTCGAGCTCCTGGATCACCGCGGCCATCCGGGCCGAGCCGACGAGCTCGCTCGGGAACCGCGGAACCGGACCGCTCGCGAGGATGTGCAGGTTCTCGCCCTGCACCGGCACGAGGGCCTCCTGCCAGCGCCAGCGGCCGTTCAGCACGTCGGAGAGCCCGACGGAGGCCTGGACGCCGAAGTACTTCGCGACGGTCGGCTTGCGCAGGTCGGCGTCGACGAGCACGACGTTACGCCCGGACCGGGCCGCGACGATCGCGAGGTTCGCCGCCGTGCTCGACTTGCCCTCACCCGGTGCCGGGCTCGTGACGACGATGGAGCGGGGCATCCCGTCGACGCTCGTGAACTCGAGGTTCGTCCGCACGTGCCGGTAGGCCTCGGCGCGCCCGGAGCGGGGCCGGGTGATCGTCGGCAGCGAGTCGCCGGAGTGCTCCTTCGGGATCGACCCGAGCAGGGTGACGCCGGTGAGCTTCTCGATCTCGGAGCTGTCCCGGACACGCGCGTCGAGTGCCTCGCGGCCGAGGGCGCTGCCCAGGCCGAGGACCAGACCGATCGCCGCTCCGATGAGCAGGTTGCGCAAGGGGTTCGGCGACACCGGCGACGTCGGCAGGCCCGGCTGCGCCATGACGGAGATCTTCACGCTGGACGTCGCCGGCCGCTGCTCGAGCGTCGAGACCACCTGCGCCGTCCACCGGCCGTAGCCGGCGGCGATCTTCTGGGCCTTCTGAGGGCTGTCCGCCGTCACCGACACGTTGATGTACGGGCTCGTCCCGTCGGCGGTGGCCGTCACCACCGGGTTGCCGCCGACCACACCGGCCCGCTGCGCGATATCGGCCACCGCAGGCGGCGCGGGGATGAGCAACGAGTACGACCCCGCCCGCTGCGCGGCGAGCTGCCGTGCCACGAGCTCCTCGTTCCCCGTCTCCGACGGGGAGCCGCCGACGAGCAGCTGGACCCCCGACGTGTACCGGGGCGTCTGCGTGAGGCTCGCCGCGAAGGCCCCGGTCGCGCACACGACGATCGCCAGTGCCACGAGCCACCAGCGGCGGCGCAGCACACGGAGGTAGTCAGCCAGTTCCACCCGTTGTCCGATCGTCGGGACCCGCGGTGGCGGACGCGTCGTCGCGTCGCCCCCCGCCTGGTCCAGCCGTCCCCGACGGCCATCGTAGGTCGGTCATTTCGCCCGCGCGGTCGCTTTCGCCTGTTCCGCAAGGGATTGCCACGTTCATCGGCGCTGCGTCGATCGGCGCTGCGTCCAACGGCACCGCGCTCATCCGCACCGCCCGAGGTCGGTCTTCACCGTGGTCGGACGCACGAGCGCCTGGGCGCGCACCACGGCCGGCTTCTTCGTCGGGGGTTCCGCGAGCGTCAGCGTCATGGTCCGGCTCTGGCCCGGCTCGAGATCGAGCGTGAGCCCGTACGAGGGCAGCCCGGCCTGCACCCCGGACCCGAGGATCTGGCCGCCCGCACCGACGACGATCGTGTCAGGCAGCTCGCCCGCCCCCAGCGGCAGCCCGAGCGGCTTGCCGTCGAGCGTCGCCTCGAGCACGCGCGAGCCCTTGCTGACGAGCAGCTGCGCGTCGATCTTGTTCTGGCCCACCACGTAGCGCCCCGTCGGCACGTCGCCGCGGGTCACGACGTAGTCCGGCAGACCGCTCGCGGGCGCGGAGTTCTTCACGCTGAGCGTGACCTTCGAGCGGCGCGCGGAGCCCGAGCACTCGGTGACCGCGTAGGACAGAGACGACTGCAGATAGGCGTCGAGCTTGGTGCCGGCCGCGTTGACGAAGACCGACTGCACGAAGGGCGTCCCGTCCCGCAGGACCGCCCCGCCGACGCCGCCGTCCGTCACGGCCTTCTGCTCGTCGGCGTGGCCGCTCCACACGAGGATGTGCCCCGTCCGGGCCGACTCCACGAGGGTCTTCAGCAGCGCCGCCCGGTCGCCCCGGCCGGAGAGCACGGCGTCGATCGTCGCGGTGCCGACCTGGAGCATGACCCGCTTGCGCTCGTAGACGTCCTTGCCGAGCCGGTACTGGCCGTCGTACACGAGCTTCTCGACCCCTGCGGCGTCCACCGTGCCGAGCTCACCGGCCTGCACCGGTCCGGTGACGGCGAGGATGCCCTTGAGCGCCACCGGATCGAGGGCGAAGGTTCCGTCGACGCGTTCCTTGGTTCCCGCCTCCCACATCGCGGCCCAGGCGCGGGAGACCTCGGGGAAGTCGGGGCTGAGGTTCGAGTTGACCCACAACGACGTCGCCCCCTGTGTGGCGTACCGCTCGTCGTAGTCGGGGTCGATGCCGGGGATCGCGAGCGGCAGCGCGGGCAGGTCCGCGTTGGACCCGACGCGGCGCACGTCCAGCGACCCCTTCGACGCGACGAGGGTGGCGTAGGCATCGATGAGCCCGCCGGTCCCCCGCGTCTCGGAGAGGTTCTGGAAGGCCAGGAAGTAGCGCCGGTCCCCCTGCGCACCGAGCATCGGCGGCACCACCCGCGCAGCGACCGCCGCCGTGCGGGCGGTGCGCCCCACGGTGGTCAGCTGGTCGAGCAGCTGTGCGCGCGCCGCGGCCACCTGCGGGACGTAGGACGCCGGGAGGTCCTGCACCCGGGCGGTCGAGTCGTCGATGACCGTCGAGGCCGTCTGCAGGGCCCCGGCCGCGTTCGCGAGCCGCGTCACGTCGACGGTGCTGCCGTTCGTCACCATCCGGGAGGGCTGTGCGACGTCCGCGGCGGACTCCAACGACGGTAATGCGTCCGAGGCGAGGGCATCGACGGCCTCGGTGAGGCCGCGCACTGTCTCGATGGGGCTGCCTGCGACCGGGACGTGACCCCAGAACCACCACACGGGGTCGTGGGTCCGGTCGTTCGCGGTCCGGGCCGCGACCTGTACGGACGCGAGGGTGGACATCGCGTCGGCACCCGCCCCGCTCGACCAAGCCGTCTGCACGAGGGCCAGGTCCGACCGCGCCCCCTCGAGCTGCGACTTCGCCTGCAGCCCGGTCCAGGCGATCCACAACGCGCTGCTGACGACGAACAGGAGCAGCAGCGCGGCGCCGCCGAGCACCCACCGCACCGTGTGCTTGCGGCGCCGCCGGGCCGCCCGTCCGCGGCCGGTGGTGCCCCTGGTGACCTGGAGCCGGCCCTCGGACCTGCTGTGCCGCGCCGGCCCCGTGATCGTCTCGGGTGCGCGGACGACGTCCACCGGACGAGTCATCGCGCACCTCCGGACACGTTGGCGACGGGCAGTGACGGACAGCCGGACCCAGCGGGTGACGGCCCCGTCGTCAGTTCGTCACGACGACCTGGACGGTGCCCGAGCTGGCGGTCTGCAGGCCGCCACCGGCAGCGCTGACGACCTGGAAGTACGTCGTCCTGCGCACGCCCGGGATCGTGAACGAGAACTGCCCGGCCCGGGCACGTTCGCCGGTCTCGCCCCGCTTCACGAGCACGAAAGGGCCGTCGGCGCTCGGCGCCGAGTAGACGGCCACGGGCCAGTCCGGCAGGCCGCACGCGTTGAGCCGCACCGTGCCGCTCAGGGTGAACGAGCGCCCCGGGCGAACGGACGACGGACCGGTCAGCGTGACGACAGGACGCACCTGCGGCGGGTAGTTGCAGCCGCGCGGGACCCGGACGGAGTCTGCGAGAAGGGCCGGCGACCGGCCCGACGGCTGCGCCCCGAGAGCGGACGAGGCCGTTGTCACCGCGACAGCGGCGACCGCGGCGGCAGCCATTCCCAGCACGAGGCGGGACCGACGCATATGAGTTACTCCCTCGTGAAACACCTACCCCCGAGGTGCCGACGGGGATCAAGGTACACGCGGAGTACATGCGTCGCCGAAGAATGGTCGTTTCCTACGGCACGAACGTCACGGTAATGGTGTTCGAGGTGCCCGGCCCGAGACCGGCGGCACTCTCGGTGACCACCTTGAAGTAGGTGGTCTCCTTGATCTTGACGTCCTCGAACGTCCGGATTCCGCGGCTGTTCGTCGTCTTGCGGGAGACCTTGGTATACGTGCCTGTCGCCGTCGGGCTCTTGTACAGCACGACGCGCCAGTTCTTCAGCCCGCAGTCGTTGTACGTGACGACCGCCGTGAGCTTGATCTCCTGGTTCTTCTTCGCGGAGGAGCGATTCGTCGACAGCGTCACCGTGGGCGCCGAGTGCGGCGGGTACACGCAGTCGTCGGGAATCTTGCGCGTGTGCGCGAGGAAGCCGACCCCTGCCGCGACGCGCTGCACCGGCGACGCCTCCCCCGGCAGCGCTGCAGCGGCCGTGGCCGGCACGGCGATCGCCAGAACGGCGAGAGTGATTGCTAGGTAACGCTTCCGGCGCGACATCGGGTTCCCCCCACTGAAGTTCAATGATCACCCTGAGGGATCAGTGCAGAACAGACAGTAGCGCCCCTCTGCGGGCGGCGAGGACGACTTGGCCGCACGCCGGGCCTTCTCGCGGACAACTCGTCCGAACGGCCGAGGAGATCCGACACGCCCTACGCACGGTCATCAGTTAATTCTGCGTTTCGCCCGCCATGACGGCGCGCACACGCGAGGACCGCTCTCCGCCGGCATTTCCGAGTATTTGCCCGGCAGCACGCTCACGGAGCGCATTTCCTCCTCCGAACCGCCGATGCACCGGTCACCCGAAGGGAATGCGCGCCTCCCCCGAGCACCCGAGAACCTGTGGTGTCAGGAAAATGTCAAGTGCGGAAGTGCCCGACGGTCGTCGCAGACGCGCGTAATGTCTGGCCCCGGAGCACGCGGGGGTGTGCAGCAATTCATGTCGACGTCGACCTTCACCGTTCTCGGTGGGGGTCGGGACGTCATGCGTCCACACGGGGAGAATTCTTCATGACGACAGGCACCCACGCGGGCTTTTCCGGTGCGCCCGGACGGCGGGACGCGCCCACGCTGCCCGACGGCGTCCGGATCCCGGCCCCGGCCGGGCACGCCACGGCGCTGCACGAGGGCCGGCTCTCCGTGGACGTCGTCGCGCCGTCACCGACGTCCGACCTGTCGCTCCGCACCAGCTCGACGAGCACCTCGACGACCGCCTCCCCCACCGGAGCGCACGTCGACCTCGGCCGGATGGTCGTCCTCAACGAGTGGTTCGAGTCCATCGGCGGCGCGGAGCGCACCCTCCTCGCGATGCTCGACGCTTTTCCCGGCGCGGAGGGCTACGCCCTCTGGAAGGACGCCGGCGCCCAGGCCCCGGCCCACCTGAGGGAGTCGTGGCTGGCGCGCACGCCGTTGCGCGGCCGCAAGGCCCTCACCCTCCCGCTCATGCCGTTCGTGTGGCGCACCCAGACCCGGCGCCGGTACGACGTCGTCCTCAGCCTGAGCCACTCGCTGAACCACACGGCACGCTTCCCGCTGAACCCCGGCGGCGCGCACCTGTCCTACGTGCACACGCCCGCCCGGTACGTGCACCTGCCGGAGATCGACCGCCGGCGCCGTGCGGGGCTGCAGAGCCTCGCGGTCGGCGTCACGAAGCAGATCGAGCGCCGCACGAGCCGGCACGTCGACAGCTACGCGGCGAACTCCGTCGAGGTGCAGCAACGGATCCGCGAGTTCTGGGGCCGTGACGCGCGTGTCGTCAACCCGCCGGTGCGCACCGGGTTCTTCACCCCGGACGACGCACCCACGCCCGTCTGCGACCGCGGGTACCTGCTCGGCGTCGGCCGCTGGATCCTCTACAAGCGGTTCGACACGATGATCGACGTCGCGGCGCGGTCCGGGCTGCCGCTCGTGCTCGCCGGCGCCGGCCCGATGGAGGGCGAGCTCCGTGAGCGTGCGGCCGCCTCCGGAGTTCCGGTGGCGTTCGAGGTGCGCCCGACCGACGAGCGGGTCCGCGAGCTCATGCGCGGCGCGAAGGCGCTGCTCTTCCCGTGCCACGAGGACTTCGGCATCGTCCCCGTCGAGGCGCAGGCCTGCGGCACCCCTGTCGTCGGTCTCGGCCGGGGCGGGCTCGCCGAGACGGTCGTCGACGGCCGGACCGGTGCCCTCGTCGACGAGATCGACGTGACGGCCCTCGCGGACGCCGTCCGGCGGGTCGACCGCCTGGATCCCCTGGACATGCGCGCGAACGCGCTGCGTTTCGGCAGCGACCGGTTCGCGGCCCAGGTGCAGCAGTGGGTCCACGACGTGCAGGCAGGCGACCGGTTCTGAGCGGTACGACGGGGATGCGAGTGCTGCGGGTCTACCACGCAGGTCGTGACGCGGCGCACCGCCGGCGCGAGGCCGCGCTCGTCGCGGCGGGCGTCGACGTGCACCTCGTCGTCCCCTCCGCCTGGCCGGACGGCGGCTCCGAGCGTCATCTCACGGAGACCCGGTTCCCAGTCACCGAGCTCGACGTGACCCGCCCCGGCGACGTCAACCGGCACCGGCACACGGACGACGCGCAGGTCCGGGCCGTCATCGACGCCGTCCGTCCCGACGTCCTCGACCTCCACGAGGAGCCGTTCAGCGCTGTTGCCCGGCAGTGGCTCCGCCGCGCCCCCGCGGACCTGCCCGTCGTCATGTACACGGCGCAGAACCTCGACAAGCGTTTCCCGCCGCCGTTCCACCAGTACGAGCGGGCCGCCCTCGCACGCGTCGACGGGTTCTACCCGTGCTCGCTGCAGGCGGCGTCCGTCGTGCGTGGCAAGGGCTCGCACGCCCGGATCGACGTGCTGCCGCTCGGCGTGCCCGCGGACGCGCTGCGGACGGGCGACCAGGACGCGGACGACGGCCCGTTCCGGCTCGCGCTCCTCGGCCGGCTCGTGCCCGAGAAGGGCGTGCGGGACGCCGTCCGCGTGCTCGCCGCGGTCGCCGCCACGACACCCGCGCGCCTGACGGTCGTCGGGACCGGCCCCGAGCTCGAGCCGGCGCTGCACCTCGCCGAGCGCCTCGGCGTCCGCGAGCACGTCGAGCACCTCGGCTGGCAGGGCCCCGATGCCGTCTCGGAGCTCTACCGCGCCGCGCACGTCATCCTCGTGCCGAGCACCGGCACGACGACGTGGGTCGAGCAGTTCGGCCGCGTCATCGTCGAGGCCCAGGCCGCCGGCGCCGTGGTCGCGGGTTATGCGAGCGGCTCGATCCCCGAGGTCGTCGGCGACGCCGGGCTGCTCGTCGGGGAGGGCGAGGTCGACCGGCTCGGTGCTGCGGTGACGCTGCTCGCCGAGAACCGCGCGCTGTGGAAGGAGCTCCGGGACGCCGGCGCCCTTCAGGCCGCCGGCTGCTCGTGGGCGGTCGTCGCCGCCGGCCAGGCGGCGCTGTACCGGGCGGTGCTGGACGCTCGGCTCTCCGGACGGGCCACCGCACCTCCGTCCGCGCGACGCACGACGGCGGCAGGGCGGCGGGGCCGGCGCGCCGCGGCCGTCGGCGAGTTCGGGCCGCCCGCGACGTGCGCCGGCACGGAGCGTCCCTTCGCGCTCCCCTTCCTGCGAGAGCCCACCCCGGTCTCGCGCCTCCTCGGCCGGGTGCTCGATGAGATCTGACCCCGGGCCGGCGCTGCGGCTCACCGGGCCGAGCGCGCTTCTCGTCCTCACCGGCGCCGAGCGGCCCGGTGCGGCGACGGCAACCGGTCTCGCGAGGGTGCACGACCGCACCGTCGCGCTCCACGGCTGGCGGACGGCGGACACCACGCTCCGGCTGCTGCGGTCGGTCGCCGGGCCGCCGACGTTGCGCCCCTACAGCGCCACCCTGCACGCGGCGCAGATGCTCGAGGACGACGCCCCCGGCACCGCGGCGCTCTGCGGGCTCGCCCGCACGCTGCTCGCCCCCGGCGAGCGCCGCCGCACGCTCGCCCGGTTCGTCGTCACCGCCGCGGAACGCCGGCTCACGCAGGCGCCCGCGCTGCCCGCCGAGGACGTCGTCGCCCTGCGCACCGTCCTCGCCCTCGCGGCGGACCACCCCGACGACGCGGCCGTGCTCGCGCCGCTGTTCCTCGGTGTCCACGAGCACGGGGCGGGCACCGTGCTGCACCTGCCGGACGGCGCCCCGCTCGCCGTCGTCCGGGGTCACCTCGACCTGACCGTCAGCACGTCTGCCGCCCGGCTCGCCTTCGGCGGGCTGCGGAACTCCGGCGACACCAACGGCGAGTTCACGGCGGCCCTGCGGCCGACGAGCCCTCGCCGCACGACCAGCGACGAGCTCCGGACCGACGCGGCCGCGGCGTCCTGAGGACGACCCGGCGCACACGACAGATGGGACAATTCTCGGCATGAAGATCCTCGTCACGGGTGGGGCGGGATTCATCGGCTCCTGCTTCGTCCGGATGACCCTCGCGGACGCCCTGCCCGGCCTCGTGGGCGCGGAGGTCGTCGTCCTCGACAAGCTGACGTACGCCGGCACGACGACGAACCTCACGACCGTGCTCGGGTCGCCGCGGCTGCGCTTCGTCGAGGGCGACATCCTCGACCGCGAGCTCGTCGGGAGCCTCGTGCAGGGCGTCGACGCCGTCGTGCACTTCGCCGCCGAGAGCCACGTCGACCGCTCGATCTCCGGTGCCGCCGACTTTGTCGTCACCAACGTCGTCGGCACCCAGACGGTGCTCGACGCCACGCTCGGCGCGCCCGGCCTGCGCTTCCTCCACGTCTCGACCGACGAGGTCTACGGCTCGATCGACGTCGGCAGCTGGCCCGAGACCCACCCGCTCGACCCGAACTCGCCGTACGCCGCGAGCAAGGCGTCGTCCGACCTCGTCGCCCGCTCGTACTTCCGCACGCACCGCACCGACGTCGTCGTCACGCGCTGCTCGAACAACTACGGGCCGCACCAGTTCCCGGAGAAGGTCATCCCGCTGTTCGTCACGAACCTCGTCGACGGCGGCACCGTCCCGCTCTACGGCGACGGGCTCAACGTGCGCGACTGGCTGCACGTCGAGGACCACTGCCGCGGCCTCGCGCTCGCGCTGACGAAGGGCCGCGCCGGCGAGGTCTACAACATCGGCGGCGGGACCGAGCTGACGAACCGCGAGCTCACCGAACGGCTGCTCGCCGCCACCGGGCGGGACTGGAGCGCCGTCGTCCCGGTCGAGGACCGCAAGGGCCACGACCGCCGCTACTCGGTCGACATCCGCAAGATCTCCGAGGAGCTCGGCTACGCGCCCCAGGTGCCGTTCGAGCAGGGGCTGGCCGACACGGTCGACTGGTACCGCGCCCGCCGCGACTGGTGGGAGCCGCTCAAGGCGGCCGCGCCGTCCGTGCGATGACCGGCGCCGCATCGCCCGGCGCGACCCGCCGCTGGGTCGTCGTCGGCGCCGCCGGCATGCTCGGCACCGACCTGCGCACCGCACTCGCCGCGGCCGGGCAGGACGACGTCAGGCTCCTCGACCGCGGGGACGTCGACATCACCGACCCGGCCGCCGTCCGGGACGTCGTCGGCACGGCGCTGTCGGACGGCGGTCACCGCGGCGAGGCCGTGCTCGTCAACTGCGCCGCCTGGACGGCCGTCGACGACGCCGAGGCGCACGAGGCCGCGGCCTTCGCCGTCAACGCGACCGGCCCGCACCTGCTGGCCCGGGCGTGCGCCGACGCCGGGGCACGGATGCTCCACGTGTCGACCGACTACGTGTTCGCCGGCACGAGCCGGACGCCGTACGCGGAAGGCGCGGCCCTCGGGCCCGCATCGGCGTACGGCCGCACCAAGGCGGCCGGCGAGTGGGCCGTGGCCTCGGCCCTGCCCGGCGCGCACTGGCTCGTCCGCACCGCCTGGCTGTACGGCGCGCACGGGCCGAACTTCGTCACGACGATGCGCCGGCTCGCCGCCGAACGCCCCACCGTCGACGTCGTCACCGACCAGGTCGGGCAGCCGACCTGGTCCGCCGACCTGGCGGGCCGGCTCGTCGACCTCGTCCTCGCCGACTCCCCCGCCGGGACGTATCACGGCACCTCGGCGGGCGAGTGCTCGTGGTTCGACCTCGCCCGGGCCGTCTTCGAGGGCAGCGGCCACGACCCCGAGCGGGTCCGGCCCACGACCTCCGACGCGTTCGTCCGGCCCGCACCACGACCCGCCCGGTCGGTGCTCGGGCACGACGCCTGGGCCCGCACCGGCCTGGCACCGCTGCCGCACTGGCGCGACGCCCTCACCCGGTACCTCGCGACGGCGGACGCTCCCGCCGTCCCCCGCTGAAGGAGAGCACCACCATGGACATCCGCCCGCTGGGGATCGAGGGCGCCTGGGCGTTCACCCCGAGGCAGTTCCGCGACGACCGGGGCGTCTTCCTCGAGTGGTACCGGCACGAGGGTCTCGCCGAGCACGTCGGGCACCCGCTCGACCTGCGGCAGGCCAACTGCTCGGTCTCGTCGGCGGGCACCGTCCGCGGCGTCCACTTCGCGGACGTGCCGCCGAGCCAGGCCAAGTACGTCACCTGCGTGCGCGGCGCCGTCGTCGACGTCGTCGTGGACGTGCGGGTCGGCTCGCCGACGTTCGGTGCATGGGAGGCCGTGCGGCTCGACGAGACCGACCGCACCGCGGTGTACCTGTCCGAGGGTCTCGGGCACGCGTTCGCGGCGCTCACCGACGACGCGACGGTCGTCTACCTCTGCAGCGAGGTCTACACCCCCGCCGCCGAGCACGGCATCACCCCGCTCGACCCGGACGTCGCCGTCGACTGGGCGTCGTTCGGGGTCGGGGAGCCGCTCCTCTCCCCCAAGGACGCCGCGGCGCCGACGCTCGCCCAGGCCCGCGACAGCGGTCTGCTGCCGCAGTACGCGGCCTGCCTCGAGCACCGCCGCGCGCTCGCCGTCCGCAGCGGGGCGGGCGTCTGATGCGCGGCATCCTCCTCGCCGGCGGCTCCGGCACCCGGCTGCACCCGGTGACCCGGGCGATCAGCAAGCAGCTCATGCCGGTCTACGACAAGCCGATGATCTACTACCCGCTCTCGACGCTCATGATGGCCGGCATCCGCGAGGTGCTCGTCATCACGACCCCGGAGGACTCGGCGTCGTTCCGGCGGCTCCTCGGGGACGGCGACTGGCTCGGCATGCGGATCGAGTACGCGGTGCAGCCGCGGCCCGAGGGCCTGGCCCAGGCCTTTCTCATCGGGGCCGAGTTCGTCGGCGAGGAGAAGGTCGCGCTCGCGCTGGGAGACAACATCTTCCACGGCACGGGCCTCGGGACGGCGCTCCGCGCGTGCACGGACATCGACGGCGGGCACGTCTTCGCGTACCACGTGGCGAACCCGCGGGCCTACGGCGTCGTCGAGTTCGACGCCGACGGCCGGGTGCTCTCCATCGAGGAGAAGCCCGAGCGGCCGAAGAGCCGGTACGCCGTCCCCGGCCTGTACTTCTACGACAACGACGTGCTCGGGATCGCCCGCTCCATCACGCCGAGCGCCCGCGGCGAGCTCGAGATCACGAGCGTGAACACGACGTACCTCGACCGTGGCCGGCTCAGCGTCTCGGTGCTCGAACGCGGCACCGCATGGCTCGACACCGGCACCGTCGAGTCGATGATGAACGCCTCCGAGTACGTGCAGGTCATCGAGGCCCGGCAGGGGTTCAAGGTCGGCTGCGTCGAGGAGGTCGCCTGGCGCAACGGCTGGATCGACGACGCGATGCTGCGTGCGCACGGCGAGGCGCTCGCGAAGTCGGGCTACGGGGCGTACCTGACGGACCTGCTGAGTCCGTGACCGCTAGATCAACCCCCGCCGCGCCGCCGCCCCGACCGCCTCGGCCCGCTTGCTGACCCCGAGCTTGCCGAAGACGACCCGCAGCCGGCGCTTCACCGTCGTGTCGCTCATGTAGAGCTCCTCGGCGATCTGGCCGTTGCTCATGCCGCGGCTGAGCATCGAGAGCATCCGCAGCTCGACCTGGTCGAGGTCGGGCTCCGGGGAGCTCGCCTCCCCCATGAGCTGCTCGACGAGGTGCGCGGTGACCCGGGGGCTCAGCGCGCGCTGGCCGGAGGCGACCGTCTCGATCGCGGTGACGAGCACGGACGGCGAGTCGACCTTGAGCACGTAGCCGAGGGCGCCGGCGCGCAGCGAGCGGGTCACGTACTCGTCGTCGTCGAAGGAGCTCACGACGACGACGCGGGCGCCGGGCTCCTCCTCGAGGATCGAGTCGACGAGGTCGAGGCCGGAGCCGGTGCCGAGCCGGATGTCGACGAGGCTCACGTCCGGGCGGTACCGGCGGAAGGCGGCGAGGCCCTCGTCGACCGCGGCGGCCTCGCCGACGACGTCGAACTCCGGGTAGTTGGAGAGCAGGCTGCGCAGGCCCTGCCGCACGATGGGGTGGTCGTCGACGATGAGGATGCTCGTCATCTCGCCGCTCCCGGCCACGTCGCCATGCGGGCAGCGTAGGTCGAAGGTCCCGGGGTGCGCGACCGGGAGCATGGGCCGGACGGATGACGGTCGACGGCACCTCGGCGCCCGACAGGAGGGCGGCGGCACGTATGTCGGGAACGTGCCCTTCCGCCGTCCGCTCCGCGGCCGCGACCGGCCCGGGATCAGGGCAGCGGCACGCAGGCGCGGATCGTCGTCCCGCCGCCGGGCGTCGACTCGATCCCCCAGCGGCCCTCGAGCGTCTCGACCCGGCGCCGCATGCTGCCGAGCCCGAGGTGCAGCCGGCCGCCGGCGCCGGCGGTGCGCTCGGCGTCCGCGGGGTCGAAGCCCGTGCCGTCGTCCGAGACCGAGACCGTGAGGCAGCCCTCGTCGGCCTCGAACGCGAGCCGTACCAACGCGTTCCGCGCACCGGAGTGGACGGCGACGTTCTTCAGGGCCTCCTGGACGAGCCGGTACAGGCTCGTCTCCGCGCCGGCCCCGAGCCGCACGGGGCGGCCCGTGACCTCGACGGTGCAGTCGATCCCGCTGAACGCGGCGAACCGGTCCGCGACCTCGCGGATGCCGGCGGTGAGGCCGAGGCCCTCGAGAACCGGCGGGTGCAGGTCGTGGACGACGCGACGCAGCTCGGTCTCGACGTCCGAGAGGATCGCACGGGCCGAGTCGAGGGAGCCGAGGGCCGCGTCGTGCTGCCCGGCCTCGACCCGGTGCCGGCTGCTCGTCAGCTCGAGCAGCGCCCCGACGATGAGCTGGTTGACGCCGTCGTGCAGGTCCGCGGCGATCCGGCGGCGCTCGGTCTCCTGGGTGTCGACGGTGTCGGTGAGCACGACCTGGAGCCGGGACGCCTTCTCCGCCAGCGCGTCCCGGGCCTGGGCGAGCTCGCTCGTCCGCTCGGTGACGAGCCGCTCGAGCCACGTGTTCGTCTGCTGGAGCTGCTCGTAGAGCTGGGCGTTGTGCACGAGCACGGAGATGAGCGAGGCGTAGGTGAGCACGAGGCGCTCGTGGTCGTCCTCGTACGGCACCGCGCGGTTGGCGAGGCCGATCATGCCGATCGGGGCGCCGTCCAGCCGCAGCGGGACGCCCATGAACGCCCCGACGGGCGGGTGCCCGCTCGGCTGCCCGACGCGGTGCGGGTCGGCCGCGGCGTCCGCGGTGCGGACCGGGCGGTTCTCGAGGACGACCGTGTTGAAGATGTTCGGCTTCAACGGGATCACCCGGTGCTCGGCGAAGAAGTGCGGCGCCGGGTGGAAGCCGTGGATCGCGACGATCTCCAGCTCGCCGACGCCGTCCCCGTGCTGCGATGCACGGATCAGCCCGATGAAGCCGAACTCGGACGCCGTGAGCGACAGGCACTGCCGCAGGGCGACGTCCAGGGTGTCCTCGACGTTGCGCTGGCTGGAGACCTCGCGGACGAGGTCGGTGAGCGCGTCGAGCTCGTCGCGGGCCTCGGGCGCGCTCGGCGGCGCGGGCCGGGGGACGACGGGCGAGGTCATACCGGTGACTGTAGGCGCGGCGTCCGGGCTCGGGAACCCTCCGACCGGGGGCTCCCGGGCGCTCGGACTGGAGCCGGGGGCCCGGTGAGCCGATGACACCGGGGTGGTGGGCGAGACCTCCCCTGCCGTGGCGCGCGCCCGGACGCTCGCCGCGGCCCTCGGCGTGGGCGGGCTGCTCGTCGCCGCCCCGGTGGCCGGGTACTGGCTGGCCTCGCAGACCTCCTCGGCGCCGGGCAGCGTGGCCGGACTCGCCGCGCCGTCCTCGCTGAGCAGCACGGTGACGCCGACGTCGATCACGCTCACCGTTCTCGCACCGGCGACCGGGCCGACGCCGTCCGGGTACACGGTCGCGGCGGCGGACGGCGAGGCGCGGGTGTGCGCCCCGGGCGGTCGTTCGGGCGCAGGCTCGGGCGGGCCGGCCGCGACGTGCACGTTGACCGGGCTGCGCAGCGGGACGGCGTACACGCTGACGGTGCGCTCGGCGCTCGGCCCCGCCACGAGCACAGACGGGCTCGCCGTGCGGGTGACGACCGCTGCCGCACCGCCGCCGGGGGCGCCGCGGCTCGCCCCGGCGAGCGACTCGGGGGTCTCCCCCGTCGACGGGATCACGAACGTCACGACCCCGACGCTCACGGGCGACCTCGCGCCGGGGCTCGGTGGCGCCGCCGTCGCCGTCTTCGACGGCTCGACCCAGGTCGCGGCGACGACCGCCGCCGCGGACGGCAGCTGGGTCGTCGCGCTGGGCCGCCCGCTCGGGGCCGGCGTCCACGCCCTCAGCGCCCGGG
The DNA here is from genome assembly GCF_002198675.1 of Kineosporia sp. R_H_3. GTDB lineage: Bacteria > Actinomycetota > Actinomycetes > Actinomycetales > Kineosporiaceae > R-H-3. Next base: position 20,733 of record NZ_MWLL01000208.1, read on the forward strand.
CGGCGCTCAACGGCGGCGCGCGCGGGTCCGCGAGCCCCGCGACCACCGTCGTCGTCGACATCGCTCCCCCGGCCGCGCCGACGGTCGCCTCGGCCTCGTGCGGGCGAGGGCCGGCCGTGCTCACCGGCGGGTCGTGGACGTGCACCGCGTCGTCCCTCGGCGAGGACGGCCTGCGGTACTCGTTCACGGCGTCCGACACGACGAGCGGCATCGCGTCGGTCGTCTACACCGCAGCGACGAGCACGGTCGCCATGCCGGCACCGGTGCCGCTGCCCGGGGCGGGCGTCGTCCTGCCGCTCGCGGCCGGGCTGGCGACCACGCCGACGATCACGTCCGTCGAGGCGTACGCGACCGTCGCAGTCGCGGCGGTGGACCTCGCCGGCAACCGGTCCGTCGTCCAGACCCTGCCTGCCGTCGTCGACACCACTGCACCCGAGTCCGGGACCGCCGTCACCGGGTGCTCGGGGGCGCTGACCGGCGGGGTCTGTGCGGGCGCGACGACGGTGACCGTCACCGGCATCGCCGACCGCGAGGTGACGAGCGGGGTCTCGCTCGTCGACTGGGCGGTCGCGGGCGGGCCGAGCGGGGTGGCCGGGGTGAGCGGCGGGACGGCGCGGTTCTCGTTCACGGCTCCCGACGGGCGGCCCGCCGTGACGTTCACGGTGCGGGACGTCGCGGGGAACGCCGCCGTCCCCGGGCGGGTGACACCGGACGTGCCGCAGGACGGCTCGGGGCCGACCGTGTCGTCGGTCGTGCTCACGGACGGCGGTTCGCCCGGCGCGGCCGGGCCCGGCGACAGCCTCGCCGTGACGCTTGCGGACGGGGTGAGCGGAGTCGACCCGAACTCGCTGTTCTCGGGGTGGACGAGCGGGACGACGCAGGGCACGGTGAGCGGGGACGGCGCGGTCGTCGTCACGGTGACCGACGCGGGGGCCGACGACGTGCTGACGGTCGCCGTCGCCGGGGCGGTGACGAACGTGGGGTCGTTCGCGCTCGGCGGTGACTATGTCGCGGGTGGGGCGCTGACGTTCTCGGGGGCGGGTTCCGGGGCGTCGGCGCTGCGCTGGGTCGGGCGTGACGCGAACACGCTGGGGACCCTGACGATCAGCCTGGGGGCGTCGACCTCGGGTGCGCCGCTCGTGGTGGCGGGTGCGCCGGTTGCGGTGTGGACGCCGTCCGCCGGGGCGGGTGACCGGGTGGGGCACCGTGTGGCGGTCGTGCCGGTGCGGGGCAGCGGGCGGTTGTAGATCGTTCCGGTGACGGGGGCGGGGTTCGCGGTCGTACCGTGAGGTTCGCCGGGGTCATGCCTGCCGGAGTGGATGCTCGGCGGGGTGCGTCGTCAGCGGCGGTTCTGGAGGGGGTCGGCATGACGGTGGGTCCTGCGTCGTCCGCACCGGACGCCGTCCGCCGGCCGGGTGGCGACGGGCCCGGTCGGGAGGCCGACTCTGTTGGGGCGGGTCGTCGTCGGGTGCGCGGGGTCGCGGCGGGCGTCGCTGTCGTGGGCGCGATGGTCGCACTGCTCGTGTGGCCGGTGCCCGCGCTGTGGCAGGACACGAGGGTGACGACTGCGAGGCTGCTGCTCCGCCCGGCGACGCTCGTGACCGATCCGGGCCGACCGACAGCGCTCGGGGTGCCCGCCAGTGACGCCGTCGCGGCGACCGCCTTCCTCGGCTGGGACGAGCCGCTGCGGCTCGCCGACTCGTGCCTGACGAGGGCGAGCGTGACCCTGCCGCCCGGCTGGGTGCTCCAGAGCACGTTCACGATCCCCGGGCAGGTCGCCGTCGCTCAGGCGGACCGCTCCCGCGTCGTCGTGGAGCAGGCAGCGGGTGCGGAGCGGTTCCTGCGCCCGACGTTCGTGGCTGCTTCTGCGGCGGCGGGCGGTGGCGATGTTCGCGGGACGGGGCGGGTCGAGCGGGTGTGCGACGGTGCGGTGACGTCGGCGGTCGACGTGGTTCTCGTCGTGGAGACGCGGTTGTCGGACGAGTAGTGGTGGGCTGCCCACCTCTCGTGGGTGGCGCCCTGACGCGACGCTGCTGGCAGCCGCCGACGTCTGATCGCCTGTGTCTTCGTTCTGGCTCCGTACCCTCGCGCTTGCCTCACTCTCGCCCGCTCCCTCGCCGTCGCCTCCGGCGCTCCACCCCTCTCGCCCTCGTCTGCCGGCGCTCCACCCTCTCGCCCTCGCCTCCGGCGCTCCACCCCTCTCGCGCTCGCTTCTACTCGCCCTCGCCTGCCAGCTGGTCCTGACCCCGATGCCCGCATAGGCGCAGGTGGTCTCCTGCGACTGTTGGTTAGTGACGATCACTGACGCAAAGTTGTTCTGCTGGAACGGGTCTCGCGAGATCAAAACTGTCGGACCCCGTCCCTAGTGTTGGTCTCGTGAGCAGCGACGACCAGACACAGGGCGAGGTGCCCGGCAGCGAGCCGGACGCCGTGATACCTGCTGCTCATGTCGTGTCCGACATATCGATGCCGGTGCACGACCTGCAGGCCGGGGTCGCGGCGATGAAGGCCGCGACCGCGATGGTGCTGGAGGCGTCGCGGTGCGCCTGGTCCCTGTCGGACAGCGAGGCACGGGACGTGGTGGAGGCGTTCACCCGGGCGATGGCCTCCGCCGAAGCAGCCCGCCTCGCGGTGATCAAGGTCCTCGACGAACGCCCCGAAGCCGTCCCCGGCGCTAGCGAAGGCAAAGTCGCGGCCGCGTTCCTGACCGGCCGGTTAAACGTGGACCAGGGCAGGGCGAACGCCGACGCGCGGGCCGCGCACGCCCTGGATGCCGACTCCGGGAGCCTGCCGCAGGTCGGCGCGGCCCTCGCGGCCGGTGAGATCACCCGCGAGCACGCAGACGCCTGCGTCCGCGCCGTAGCGCGGCTCCCGAAACGCCTCCGCGTCGTCCTCCTCGAGGACGAAGCGACCGGTGAGCTGAAGTCCGGGATGGAGATCGCGGACGCGTTCCTGGCCGAGCAGTGCCGCCGGTTCCCGGTCCGGGCGATCCACCGCCTCGTCGACGAACTCGTCCGGGTCCTCGACCCCGACCGCGAAGAGGACTTCGACGAAGACGCCCACCTACGCCGCGGCCTGTCGTTGGTGAAGGACTCCACTGGCATGGGGTCGCTGCGGATGACCCTCACCCCGGCAGACACCGCCGTGCTGTCCGCGATGCTCTCGGCGGCGGGCAAGCCGCGGCCTGCCCGTGAAGTGCTCACCGTCGACAGCGAAGGGGTCGAGCAGGTCACGCTGGTGAAGGACGACCGGACCGTGGCGATGCGCCGCTACGACGCGGTGATGGGACTGCTCCGCGCCGGCCTCACCGGCGACAGCGGTGGTGAGGCGCCTTCGCCGCTGGTGAACCTCTTGGTGACCGCGACGGTCGAGCAGGTCGCCGCCGCCGGTGCGGCCGCCGAACGGGTCCGCCGACGGGCCACCGCCGGAGCCGGAGGCGACCTGGACGAACCAACCGCCGCCGACGCCGCTGCCCGTTCGGACTTCGGCTGCGCTGCCGACGTCGATGCGGGTGCACGCGCTGGTACTTGTGCGGGCGCGGCTGGTGCGGGCGCGGCTGGTGCGGGCGCGGCTGGTGCGGGCTCGATCCCGGAGGCGTTGTCCAACAACGGATCCGGCTCATCAGTCGCGTGCCGGGTCGGCCGGGCGGCGGGGTTGGCGACGCTGCACCGGCACGGGCCGATCGGGTCTCACCTGCTGGCCTACCTGGCGTGCGCGGCGACGCTGACGAGGGTGCTGCTGGACCCGAACGGGGCACCGTTGGACGTGGGGCGGACACATCGGCTCGCGACCCCGGCACAGCGCAAGGCCCTCGCGGCACGCGACGGCGGGTGCGTGATCCCGGCGTGCCCGGTCCCGCACGAGGGCACCGACGCCCACCACCTCCAGGCCTGGGAGCACGGCGGTCCGACGGACCTGCACAACCTGGTGAGCCTGTGCCCGGCCCATCATCAGCAGGTCCACGCGGGCCTGTGGGTGGTCGAGGTGCTCGACGGGATCGTCTGGGTGCGACCGCCGTCCTGGATCGACCCTCAGCGGCGCCGGACCCGCAACCTCCACCACCAGACGCACGCCGCGGCCCAGCGGATCGGCCAGCAGCTGCGGCTCGCTCTGGACGAGGACGCCGACGCCCGCGGCGTCGGCCCGAACCGGACCGGGCTCACCCCGATCGACCTCACACCACCGATCTGGAACCAGGCACCACCCGACGACACCTGGGAACGGGCGGGCTGACGACTCCCGCAGAACCTGTCAGTCGTCGCCCACGAGGACGGCGGTCTGCCGTCCTACGCGGACGAAGCCCATCGCTGCGCAGAGCCGCTCGGACGCCTCGTTGCCCAGCCGGCACCGCCACTGCACGACGAGACCCTCGTCGAGCGCCGCGGTGACGACCCGGCGGGCCACGGCCGACGCGTGGCCGAGCCCGCGGTGGGCGGGGGCGGCGGCGACGCCCACCTGGGCGACGTCCTCGCCCCAGCGCTCGTAGCCGGCGAGGGCAGCGACCTCACCGGAGGAGGTGAACGCCGCCCACCGCAGCGGCATGGCCGCCAGGCCGCTCTCGTCCCACTCGTCGGCGGGGAGGCTGCGACGGAGCTGATCCACTGCCACGTCGCCGGCCACTTCCAGGTCGCCGGCCGCTGCCAGGTCGCCGGCCGGCGACGGGGCAGCGGTGCCGGTCGCTCGCGCGGCGAGTCCCGTGTCGCGGTACGAGAGCGCCGCCGTCCCGATCGGCCGGAGCCGGAGCGGGTGCAGCCGCCGCACCAGCGCGTCGACGTCCGTCAGCGCCGCCGGGTGCAGACCCTCGAGCCGTGCGGCGGCAGCCGGAGGGCAGGTGACCACGCACGTGCCGAACAGCTCCACGGCCACGACGGCCGTCGAGTCCTCACGGGCGACGACGTGCGACCCGGCGCCGGCGAAAACCCCCGGCGGGGCCGCCAGCCGCCGCGCCCACTCGGCACGGACACGCTCCCGGCCGGCGTCCGACAGCGCTGCCCCGGCCACGACGGACGGGCCGTCCGACAGGTCCTCCCGCGTTCCGCCGTCCACGCTCCCATCCTGCCGGGAGAACGACACCGCGCCCATGGGGCCGCACCCGCCTCACCCCTCGGCGAGCGCCTGCAACGTGAACCACGCCCGGGACGCGAGCTGGAGCTGGAACCGGGTGTCGGGGTCCGACAGGTCGTGGCCGGAGATCTCGCGGATCCGGGAGAGCCGGTAGCGCACCGTGCTGCGGCCCAGGGCCATCGCCGCCGCGGTCGCGTCGTAGTTGCCGCCGACGTCGAGGTACCGGGACAACGTCCGGACCAGGCTCGCGCCACGCCGCGCGTCGTACTCCAGGAGCGGCCCGAGCCAACGGCGGACGAACGCGTCGACGCCCTTCGGGTCGGTCACCTCGGAGAGCAGCTGGTAGACGCCGAGCTCGTCGTACGCCGTCGCCGACTGCTCGCCGGTGAACTCCGCCAGCCGCAGCGCGAGCCGGCCCTCTCGGTAGGAGCGCGGGTAGTCGTCGGTCGACTCGCACAGGCCGCCGACCCCGATCCGGCAGCCGCGCCCGGCGGGGGTGCGGCGCAGCCGGGCCGCCAGGTCCTCCCAGGGGCCACGGTCGGCGGGGGAGCGGACGGCGACGAGCATGACGACGGTGCTCGCGCGCTGCATGAGCAGCGGGGGCGGCCGTCCGCCGCCGACCGCCTCCCGGACGGCGAGCATGAGGGCGTCCGGCTCGGCGCGGTGCGCGCGGCTGCCCACGACGAGCACCCGGTGCGGCCGGGCCAGGTCGTGCCCGAGGGCCTGCGCCCGCCGGGAGGCCCCCGGGCCGTCGGTGCCGCCGATGAGGTCGGCGACGAGGTCCACGCCGAGCCGCAGCTCGGTCTCCGCAAGGCTGAGCAGCCGCGCGAGCTCGATCGCGAGGACGGTCGCACCGTGCTCGAGGGCGACGGTCTCCGGCTCGCCCGCCGTGCCGTCCGGGTCGACGAGGAGCAGGACGCCGACGACGTCCGCCCGGGGCCGGGCCACTGTGAACAGCCGGCCGTCGGCCCGGATCGGGCGGCCGGCCAGGGCCGCCCGGTCCGCGAGCCGCTCGCGCCGGGTCGTCGTCGAGGGCCGCCGCGGCCGATCCGCCTCCGGGCCGGCCCACGAGAGCAGGTTGCCGGACCGGTCCTCGATCCCGGCGGGCAGCCCCGTCAGCTCGTGGAGCGCCCGGACGATCCCGTCGTGGCCGCTGCCCTCGAGCGCCACCTGGGTGAACCGGTCGTGGATCGCCGTCTTGCGCTGGAGCGTGGCGACGGTCTCGGCGAGGGCCGCGTTCGTCGTCCGGGTGCTCGCGTGCAGCCGGGCGTTGGCGATCGCGATCCCGGTCTGCTGGGCGAGCGTGCGCAGCAGGAGCAGGTCGGACGGCGACGGCTCCGCCGGGCCGGCGACGAGCAGGTGCCCGATGGGCTCCTCGATGCTGCGCAGCGGGAGCGCCCAGGCCCACGGCTCGCCCGGGACGTCGACGGGACCGCCCGAGCGCGGGCACCCGGCGAGCTGCACGGCGACCCGGCCCCGCAGCCCCTCCCCGCCGATCGTCGTCGTGCCGTCCTCCCAGCCCGCCGGGCCGAGGTGCACCCCGACGGCGCGGCAGCGCACCAGCCCCGGCACCGCGCTCGCCGCGAGGTGCAGGACCTCGCGCTCGTCGCGGCGCTCCATCATGAGGATCGACATCGCGAGCAGGCCCCGCAGGCTCGATACCTGCTCGCGCATCGCGAGGTCGTCGACGGCGGAGCCGCCGGGGGTCATGCGCGGGCGGCCGCGAACTCGTCGCCCGAGAGGTGGTGCGGGTTCTCCAGGACGAGTCCGCCGAGCAGCAGCTTCGGGTGGGTGCGCATGAGGTCCAGGAGGATGCCGCTGCCGAGCCGCCGCAGGTCGTAGAGGCACAGGACGGCGTGCGGGAACTTCGCGGCGAAGCCGTCGGCCCACGTCTCGTACCGGACGACGTGCTCGCGCAGCGGCGGGACCCGCTCCAGCCACGACATCTCGCCGACGACGCGGGCGAAGGCGAACCGGCCCTTCGCGCTCTCCGCGGCCGCGTGGTCCTCCCAGAACTCGATCATCCGCTCCGGGTCGAACGTTCCGGTCCGCAGGTAGGTCTCGTCCGAGTCGTACAGCTCGAGCTGACCCGAGGCGAGCAGGCCGTCGACGTCGAGCCCCTCGCCGATCCCGGCGATGACGTCCTTCGGCGCCGTCGAGTCGACGACGGCCAGGCACTTGTCGCCCGCCTCGAGCCCGCCGCGCAGGAACGGCAGCAGCATCGCGTCGCGCTCGTCGTCCCCGTAGTAGAAGCCGCACACGTGGTCGCCCGCCTCGAGGGCGACGTCCGTGGCGCCGACCCGGCGAGGCATCTGTGCAGGCATCTGTGCGGGCATCCGTGCGGGCATCTGTGCGGGCATCGGGGACTCCTTCGTCCGTGCAGCCGGCGGGACGACGGCAGCACCGGACGGCACGCCCGGGCAGGTCGACCCAGGGCATTAGACCCCGTGATCGCCTGTCTGTCGCCTGGCCGGTTCCGGCCAGCGGAACGGCATTCCTGGCCCTGCGAGGGCATGGCGCGCCGTCGCCGCCCCCGGCGACCCTGCTCGCGTCGAGCTGCTCGAAGGATCGAAGGAGCGACAATGCCGCGTCTGCCCCGTGCCGACTGGTACGACCTCACCCGGGACATGAACTGGGACTTCTCCTACGTCACCGAGGAGGACGTCTTCCCCGAGCTGCTGTCGAACGGGTTCGGCGTCCCGAAGCAGGACTGGTGGACGTGGGACGAGCCGTACAAGATCACCTACGCCGAGTACGTCCACAACCAGGCCGGCAAGGACGCCGGGCTGTTCACGGTGAACAACGTCGTCGGCCGCTCGAAGATCTTCGAGAACCTCGAGCCCGGCTGGATGGCGGCCACCCTCGCGCACTACGGGGCCATCGCCGTCGGCGAGTACCAGGCCGGCATCGGCGAGGCCCGGATGGCCCGCTTCGGGCGGGCGGCGTCCTGGCGCAACATGGCGACCTACGGGTGCCTGGACGAGACCCGGCACGGCCAGCTCCAGACGTACTTCCCCTACCAGGCGCTCAACAAGGAGCCGCGGCTGGACTGGGCGCACAAGGCGTACCACACCAACGAGTGGGGCATGATCGCCGCCCGTCACCTCTTCGACGACATGTTCACCGCGAACGACGCGGTCTCGATGGCGATCCAGCTGACCTTCACGTTCGAGACCGGGTTCACGAACCTGCAGTTCCTCGGCATGGCCGCGGACGCGATGAAGGTCGGCGACATCGACTTCGGGGCGCTCATCTCCTCGATCCAGACCGACGAGGCGCGGCACGCCCAGCAGGGCGAGCCGACCCTGAAGATCCTCGTCGCGGCCGGCAAGAAGGACGTCGCCCAGAACCTCTTCGACCGGATGTTCTGGCGCGCGTGGAAGGTGTTCGCCCTCCTCACCGGGCTCTCCATGGACTACTACACGCCGCTGGAGCACCGGACGCACTCCTTCAAGGAGTTCATGGAGGAGTTCATCAACACCCAGTTCATCGACCAGTTCCGCGACTTCGGGCTCGAGGCGCCCTGGTACTGGGACCAGCTGCTCAACGAGATGAACTGGGTGCACCACGCCTACCACCTCGGCGTCTACTACTGGCGCCCGACGGTCTGGTGGAACCCGGTCGCCGGCACCCTGCCCGAGGAGCGCGCCTGGCTCGAGGAGAAGTACCCCGGCTGGAACGACTCCTTCGGCAAGTACTGGGACGTCATGGGCGAGAACGTCCGGGCCGGCCACCCCGAGCTGACGCTGCCCGAGACGTTCCCCGTCGTGTGCAACAGCTGCCAGATCCCGCTGTGCACCCCGGCCGGGTACGCCGCCGGCTACCTGAGCAGCCCGCTGCCCCTGCTGCTCGACCTCGACGGCCGGCGGTACACGTTCTGCTCCGAGCCGTGCAAGTGGGTCTTCGAGCAGGCCCCGGGCCAGTTCAAGGGCCACCTGTCGATCATCGACCGGTTCCTCGGCGGGGTGATCCAGCCGCCGACGATCCCCGGGGCGCTCGCCTACATGGGGCTCTCGCCCGAGGAGTGCGGCCAGGACGGCACGAACTACGCGTGGGCGCACGCGTCGGTGCCCGTCGCCGGCGGCGTGGGCCGGTAACGCGAGCACGAAGACCGAGCGAAGGAGAGCACGCATGGCACTGTTCCCCGTGCAGGGCATCGTCGAGGGCGACTTCGTCGTCGTCCTCGTGCCCGTGGACGACACCGACCCGATGACCGTCGTCGCCGAGAAGATCGCCTACCACGGCATCGGCAAGCGGGTCGCCCCGCAGGACCGTCCGTTGAAGGTGCGCTGGAACGGCACCGTCCTCGCCGACGACTCGACGATCGCCGGCCTCGGGTGCGCACCGATGGACGTCCTCGAGGTCCTCTACGCATGACCGGCCAGGTCCGGTGGGTGAACGCGGCCGACGTCGGCGACCTCTGGGAAGGCGACGTCCTGGACGTCGAGGTGGACGACGAGCAGGTCCTCCTCGTCCACCTCGAGGGCGGGCCGGTCAAGGCCTACCAGGGGATGTGCCCGCACCAGGAGGTGCTGCTCGCCGACGGCGACTGGGACCCCGACACGAACGTCCTCGTCTGCCCCGGCCACCGCTGGGAGTTCGACATGGCGACGGGCAAGGGACTCAACCCCGTCGGCTGCCAGCTCTACGAGTTCGCCGTCCAGGTCGTGTCCGACGAGATCCGCGTCGCCGTCCCGCAGGACGGCGTCCGACACCACAACCGGTTCCAGACGTGACCACCGAGAGGTCGAGCATGGACACGCACGTGAAGATGGTGGGCCCGGTCGTCCGCGGCCTCGACGCCAACCTCGCCGAGGCGGTCATCACGGCGATCGAGACCGACAACCCCGACGCCGAGGTCCTCGTCGACGACCAGGGCGGCTACATCCGGATCGCGACGCCCAACGTCTGCCGGATGACGCGCGCGAGTCTCGAGGACGCCCTGGGCCGCACCTTCCGCCTGCACCAGCTCGAGCCCCAGCTCGCGGGGTTCGCCGGCCGTATGAAGCTCACCGACGACGAGGTCGTCTGGTTCCTCGAGAGGCAGGACTGACATGGCAGTGTCCCAGCGCAGGCCGCACCGGACCTGGAGCCTGCTCGGCGACGTCAAGAAGCGCCCGAGCGCCTACGACGTCACCGCGGCGAAGTTCAACTACCACTTCCGCCGCGACCCTGCCCCGTTCGAGATGGACCCGCAGGCGCCGTTCAACCTCTTCTACCTCGCCAACCGGGAGGGCTCGCCCTTCAACGTCGAGGACTGGGAGGGCTTCCGCGACCCGGCCAAGCTCACGTACGCCGACTACGTGACGCTCCAGCACGAGCGCGAGACGTACGTCGACCTGCTCACCGACCACCACGAGGCGGCCGAGTCGGCGGCGGACCTCGACCCGGCGTGGGTCGCGACCCTGCGGGACCTGTTCGTGCCGCTGCGCTTCCCGCTGCACGTGCTGCAGATGACCGGGCTGTACGTCGGGCAGATGGCGCCGACGGCGTTCGTCATCAACTGCGCGAACTTCCAGGCGGCCGACGAGCTGCGCCGCATCCAGCGGATCGCCTACACCACCAAGGTCGTCGCGAACGCCCACGGCGACGACCTGGCCGCCACGGCCGCCGCCCGCGACCCGTGGGAGAACGGCGAGGCCTGGCAGCCGCTGCGCCGCGTGCTCGAGCAGCTGCTCGCCGTCCGGGACTGGGGCGAGGCGTTCGTCGCCCTCAACCTCGCCGTCAAGCCCGTCGTCGACGCCCTCGTCAACGGCCGGCTCTCCGAGCTCGCCGCCCAGAACGGTGACGAGTACCTCTCGCTGCTCATGGCCGAGTTCCAGCTCGACTCCGCCCGCAGCCGGGACTGGACCGCGGCCCTCGTGCGGTACGCCGTCGCGCAGGACCCGGCGATGCGGGACGTCGTCCAGGGCTGGCTGTCGACCTGGCAGCCGCGGGCCGACGCGGCCGTCGAGGGCCTCGCACCGCTGTTCGCCGCGGCGGCGCAGCCGCTGCCGGCCGCGACGGTCACCGCGGCCGCGCTCGCCGAGCGGGCCGCGCTGCTCGACGCCGCGGGGCTGTGAGCCGATGACCGCATCCGTCCCGGCGACGGGCACCGCGCCTGCGGCCCGGCCGCACCGCGTGACCCTCGCCGGGACGGACCGGTCGTTCGAGGTGGCACCGGGGGAGCGGCTCCTCGGTGCCGCCCGCCGGGCCGGGGTCTGGCTGCCCTACGAGTGCGGCTGGGGCGGCTGCGGCACGTGCAAGGTCCAGGTCGTGGAGGGGACGACCGAGCTGCTCTTCGACGGGGCGCCCGCCGTGGACCCCCGGGACGCGCGGCGCGGCCGGGTCGTCGCGTGCCAGTCCACCCCGACGAGCGACCTCGTCGTCAAGGCGCCGCGGGCGGCCGACGTCCCCGCGGCGGAGCGGCCGACCCGGGACCACCGGGCCCGGCTCGGGACCCGCGAGGAGCTCGGCCCGGACATCGTCCGGCTGCGGCTGCACCTGGACCGGGAGGCGGTCTACCGGCCCGGCCAGCACGCCGTCCTCGGCCTCGCCCCCGGGCTGCGTCGGTGCTACTCGATGGCGGGCCTGCCGGGCTCGACGGAGGTCTCGTTCGTCGTCAAGCGCTACCCAGGCCGGCCCGGCAGCGAGCGGGCGTTCGCGCTCGCGCCGGGGGACGAGCTGGACGTCGAGCTCCCGTACGGCGACATGTGGCTGCGGGACGGCGACCGGCCGGCCGTGCTCGTCGCCGGCGGCACCGGGATCTCGGCGATCTCGGCGCTGGCGGCGCAGCTGGCGCAGCGATCCGTTGCCGGCGAGGACGTCCCGCGCCCGGTCCACGTGTTCTACGGCGCCGCCGCCCGGGCCGACCTCGTCTGCTGGGACGAGCTCGTCGGGCACACCGCGGCGCTGCCGGACGGGCACCTGCACGGCGCGCTCGTGAGCCCGGACGCCGGCTGGGACGGCGCGACCGGGTTCGTCACGGAGCCGCTCGGCGAGCGCCTCCCGGCCCTGCGGGAGGCCGACTTCTACGTCGCCGGGCCGCCCGTCATGACCGACGCCGTCCTGGCCCTGCTGCGTGAGCACGGCGTCCAGCTCGACCGGGTGCACCACGACAGCTTCGGCTGAGCCGCCGACCGGCCGGGGCGCAGCCGCGCCTCACAGGTGCTGGGTCTCGTCCTTCGGGTCCTCCGGCGAGCCGGCCCTCGACCGCAGCAGCCGGCGCAGCGACTCCAGCCGCGCGACCCCCGCCGGGCCGGCCCCGCCGGCCGCGACGAAGGCGTCGAGGCCGCACTCCTCCTCGTCGTGCGAGCAGCCCCGCGGGCACTCGTCGGTGCCGGCGGCCAGCTCGGGGAAGTGCCCGATGATCCGGTCCGGGTCGACGTGCGCGAGCCCGAACGAGCGGACCCCCGGGGTGTCGACGCACCATCCGCCGCCGGGCAGCCGCAGCGCGAGCGCCGACGTCGAGGTGTGCCGGCCGCGGCCGGTGACGTCGTTGACGACCCCGACCGACCGGGCGGCCCCGGGGACGAGTGCGTTGACGAGCGTCGACTTGCCGACGCCGGAGTGCCCGAGCAGCACGCTGACCCGGCCCGACAGCGCCGACCGGACCTCGTCGAGCCCCTCGATGCCGCCGTCCGGGCGCCGCCGCGTGACGACGTACGGGACGTCGAGCGGCGCGTACCCGGCGACGAACTCGTCGGGGGCGGTGAGGTCGGCCTTGGTGAGCACGAGCAGCGCGTCCATCCCGGCGTCGTACGCCGCGACGAGGCAGCGGTCGACCATCCGGGGCCGCGGCTCGGGGTCGGCGAGCGCGAGCACGATGCAGAGCTGGTCGGCGTTCGCGACGACGACCCGCTCGACGGGGTCGGTGTCGTCGGCGCTGCGCCGCAGCAGCGACGCCCGCTCCTCGACCCTGACGACGCGCGCGAGGGTGTCGGGGCGGCCGGAGACGTCGCCGACCAGCGCGACCCGGTCGCCGACGACGACCCCCTGCTTGCCGAGCTCACGGGCCTTCATCGCGACGACGACCGTGCCGGGGACACCGGTGTCCTGCAGGCCGGAGTCGTCCCGCTCGTGCGCCGGACCGGTGACGGGCGCGTCCCCGGTGTCGCGGTCGAACCCGCCGACGAGGCACGTGTAGCGGCCGCGGTCGACCGTGAGCACCTGGGCCGCGACGGCGTCCGAGTGCCGGGGCCGCTCCTTCGTCCGGGGCCTGGTGCCGCGCGGGTTCGGCCGGACGCGGACGTCCGACTCGTCCATGGCGCGACGCCGGGAAGGGGTCACCCGCGCGCGTCCCCGCCCTCGAGCATCCGCGCCCACAGGCCCGTGAAGTCCGGCAGCGTCTTCGCGGTCGTCGCGACGTCCTCCACGAGGACGCCGTCCACGGCCAGCCCGAGCAGGGCGCCCGCGGTCGCGAGCCGGTGGTCGTGGTACGTGGCGAACACCCCGCCGTGCAACGGCTTCGGGCGGATGACGAGCCCGTCGTCGGTCTCGGTGACGTCACCGCCGAGCGCGTTGATCTCGTGGGCGAGCGCCGCGAGCCGGTCGGTCTCGTGGCCGCGCAGGTGCGCGATGCCGTACAGGTGCGAAGGGGTGTCGGCGAGGGCGCACAGGGCCGCGACGACCGGGGTCAGCTCGCCGGCCGAGTGCAGGTCGGCCTCGATCCCGTAGAGGTCTCCGGTGCCGCGGACCGTGAGGCCCTCGCGCTCGAGCGACACGTCGGCGCCCATCTGGTCGAGCAGGTCGCGCAGCTCGTCGCCGGCCTGGGTCGTGTGCTGCGGCCAGCCGGGCACGAAGACCCGGCCGCCGGTGACGGCCGCGGCGGCGAGGAACGGCGCCGCGTTCGACAGGTCCGGCTCGACCTGGACGTCGAGGGCCCCGACCGGGCCCGGCTCGACCCGCCAGACCGACGGGTCGGCGTCGTCGACGACGACCCCGACGTCCCGCAGCGCCTCGACGGTCATGACGACGTGCGGCTCGCTCGGGATCGGCGGCCCGACGTGCTCGACGACGAGCCCCTCGTCGAACCGGGCGCCGACGAGCAGCAGCGCGGAGACGAACTGGGACGATGCGGACGCGTCGATCCGGACGGTCCCGCCCCGGACGCGCCCCGTGCCGCGCACGGTGAAGGGCAGCAGCCCGGTGCCGCCGTCGTCGACCTCGACCCCGAGGTCGCGCAGGGCCCGCACGACCGGGCCCATCGGCCGCTCCCGGGCCCGCGGGTCGCCGTCGAACCGGACGTCGCCGTCCGCGAGCGCCGCGACCGGCGGCAGGAAGCGCATGACGGTGCCGGCGAGCCCGCAGTCGATCTGCGCCGGGCCCCGCAGCGGGCCGGGCGTCACGAGCCAGTCGTCCCCGGCGGCGGCGGTCGCGCCGAGCGCCTGCGTCGTCGGGACGTCGACGACGTCGGCGCCGAGGGCGGCGACGGCCGCGGCCATGAGGTCGGTGTCGCGCGACCGCAGCGGGGCGCGCAGACGGGAGGGCTCCTCCGCGAGCGCGGCGAGCACGAGGTAGCGGTTCGTCAGCGACTTCGACCCGGGCAGGGCGACCGTCGCGTCGACCGGTTCGACGGCCCTCGGGGCCGCCCAGGTCGGCAGGCTCATGGTCCGCGAGCCTATGGCAGGACGGGGCCGAAGCGGACGTCGACCCCGGGGGAGTGCAGGACGCTGTCCGGCGGGCGCCCCGCGAGCCCCGGGAAGCCGGCCGCCTCGAGCACCTGGTCCTCCAGGTGGACGACCTGCGCCGCGTGCAGCGGCCACTGCGGGTGCTCGTTCGGCCAGTACCGGGTGCGGCCGCGCCGGTCGGCCAGGTGCAGGCCCCAGCGGGCGGTGAGGAAGTGCTCGAGCGGCCCCGCCGTGACCGGGTCGCCGACCCGGACCCGCACGGTGGATGCCGGGTGCGCCGGCTCCGGCGGACCGCCCGCGGGCCACCGGCGGCTGCTCGTGTACGAGAGCACGGTCCCGGGGGCGTAGGCGGTCCGTGGCAGCCGCGCTGCGCCGTCCGTCGGCGGGGTGGCCGGCCCGCCGGCCGCCGAGGGCCGGGCGGAGAACCGCATCCGTGACCAGACGTAGGGCAGCCCGGGGCCCCAGCGCGCGACGAGCACCGGGGCGGTCCGGGAGGCGTCGAGCGAGCGGAAGACGACGCCGCGCCGGCCCTGCCCGTCGACCGAGTACAGCCGCACGTTCGTCTCGCAGAAGTCGCCGACGTAGGGCATCCGGGGTGCCCCGAGCAGCCCGATGTCCTGCATGACGAAGGGGACGAGCGCCACGTACGTCAGACCGTCGATCGTGTCCGGGCGCAGCCCCGGCAGCAGGAGCGGTGCGACGACGTCGGGCTCGACGGCCCAGTGCAGGAACGTCAGGTGCGCCCAGCGCTGGGTGAAGACGGTGCGCCCGACGGGGCGCGGTGCGGTCGGTGTGACGGGCTCGACCTCGGAGGTCATGCCCCGACCCTAGGCCGTCCGGTCAGCCCGGCAGCGCCGACCTCGCCGAGGCCGCGGCGTCGCGCGCGGTGCTCCGCGCGGTCCGGACGGCGTACCGGGTCTCGAGCTGCGCGGCCCGCTTGGCCTGCTTGCCGGCCCGCTTCGCGTCCCGGGACGCGCGCTTCGCGGTCCGCTCGGCCTGCTCGACCGCGTGCCGGCCGCGCCACGCGAGCCCCGGGCGGCCCTGGGTGTCGACGGCCGCCACGAGCGCGGCGCCGATGAGGCTGACGTCCTGGACGAGCGCGCGGCGCTGGTCGCGGCGGCGCACCGGGTCCTTCTCCTGCCAGAACGCGTGCTGGGCGTAGGCGGTCGGGGCGAGCGTCACGGCCATGACGAGGGCGGAGAGGCGGGGCAGCCGGCCGAGCCCGAAGAGGGCGCCCGCGGCGGCCATCGCGGCGCCGTTCGCCCGGACGAACGTCTCCGGGTCGCGCGGCAGGCCCAGCGGCTCGGCGACCCGGTCCACGAGCGGCCGGGCGGCCTCGACGCGCTGCGCCGGGTGCCGGAAGGCGTCGAGCCCGTTCGAGACGAACGAGGCGGCGAGCAGGGGACGGGCGAGGCGCCGGACGACGGTCATGACTCCTGCTTACCCCCATCCGCCCCCGGGCGCACGCGTGCCCGGCCCATCGGCGACCTCGGTCCTGCTCCGGGCCGCGGATCGGCACGGGTTCCGCGGCGGACCGCGCGTGCCGTGGCAGGCTGGGAGGGGTGTGCGGACGTTACGCGGCGAGCAGCCGTCCCGAGGACCTCGTCGAGGAGTTCGAGGTCGACGCGACCGAGGGGCCGGGGCCGGGCGAGACCCCGGACGCCGCGGCGCCCGACTACAACGTCGCCCCGACCAAGCAGGTGCCCGTCGTCCTCGAGCGCAGGCCGCGGCCCGTCGAGGGCGCGTCGGGCGAGGTCGCGGACGAGCAGGCGGCGGAGGCGAGCGACGAGGACGGTGACGTCACCGCGGACGCCGCCGTCGAGCAGGCGCAGGACGCGCAGGGGGACGGCGGCACGGCGGCCGCGGAACCGGTGCGCTGGCTCCGGCTCCTCACCTGGGGGCTCGTGCCGTCCTGGGCCAAGGACCGCTCCGTCGGCAACCGGATGATCAACGCCCGCGTCGAGACGATCCTCGACAAGCCGGGCTTCAAGCGGGCCGCCCTCACCCGGCGCTGCCTCGTGCCCGCCGACGGCTGGTACGAGTGGCAGAAGAGCCCGACCGAGACCGACGCCAAGGGCAAGCCGCGCAAGCAGCCCTTCTTCATCCACCCCGTCGCGCAGGGGCCCATCGCGTTCGCCGGGCTCTACGAGTTCTGGCGCGACCCGACGGTCCACCCCGACGACCCGGCCGCCTGGCTCACCTCCTTCACGATCGTCACGACCGCGGCCGAGCCCGGGCTCGACGTCATCCACGACCGGATGCCGCTCGTGCTGCCGCGGGACCGCTGGGACGCCTGGCTCGACCCGGGGCTCACGGACGCGGACGACGTCCGCGCGCTCGTCGAGCCGCCCGTCGCCGGCCGCTTCCTCGCGACGGCGGTGTCGACCCGGGTCAACGCGGTGGGCAACAACGGCCCCGAGCTGCTCGAGGCGGTGCCCGTCGCGGACCTGCGGGGCGTCGTCGACCCGGCGACCGGCGAGCTCATCGGGGGCGGCAGTGCCCCGCTCTTCTGACGGCCCGGCCGACGGCGTCCGCACGCCGGACGCCCTCGTCGACGTCGAGACCCCGGTGGGGCTCGCCCGGGCGTCCGTCCACGACCCGGCGCACGGGGGCCGGCCGACCGGCGTCCTCGTGCTCGGCCACGGCGCCGGCGGCGGCATCGGCGCGCCGGACCTGCAGGTGACGGCCGCGGTCGCGGTGGCCGCCGGCTGGCGGTGCGTGCTCGTCGAGCAGCCCTGGCGGGTCGCCGGCGGCAAGGTCGCGCCGGCCCCGGCCCGGCTCGACACCGGCTGGCTCGCCGTCCTCGCGGCGCTCGCGGACGACGCGCTCGCCGGCCCCGGCACGGGCACCGGGCCGCTCGTCGTCGGCGGTCGCAGCGCCGGGGCCCGGGTCGCCTGCCGGACGGCGGTCACGACCGGGGCCGACGGCGTCCTCTGCCTGGCGTTCCCGCTGCACCCGCCCGGCCGCCCCGAGAAGACCCGCGCCGACGAGCTGGCGGGAGCGGGCGTGCCGGTGCACGTCGTCCAGGGCCGCAGGGACCCGTTCGGCGGCCCGGCGGAGGTCGAGGCCCTGGGGCTCGAGGGCGTCCTCGTGACCGCGGTCGACGGCGACCACGGCCTCAAGGCGTCGGCCGGTGCGGACGGCGCCGTCGCGGCCGCCGTCCGGGTGGTCATCGCCACGTTCTCCGGCTGACCCGCGGGCCGCCCGGGGTGCCAGGAATGCCCCCGGCCGGGTCGGTGTTCTGAACCGGCGAGCCGCGCTGCAGGTGCGCGGCGGCGGCCGGGAGGGTCGTCAGGGCAGGTGGCGCCGCGAGGCGCCCCACGACGAGAAGGTGGCCTCGCGCGTGCTGCTGCTGACAGCCGTCGACGATCTCGCACCGGGCGGTCTGCTGGGTCCGGGTCTCACACCGTCCTGGGAAGGTGAGCGTCGGCCGCGGCCGATAGGCTCACGGGTGATGAGCGAGGACACGGGCCGCGCCCCGGCGACGGAGACCACCGAGCAGCGTGCTGCGCGCTTCGAGCGCGACGCGTTGCAGTACCTCGACCAGCTCTACTCGGCGGCCCTGCGGATGACGCGCAACCCCTCCGACGCCGAGGACCTCGTGCAGGAGGCCTTCACGAAGGCCTTCGCCTCGTTCCACCAGTACGAGCCGGGCACGAACCTCAAGGCGTGGCTCTACCGCATCCTCACGAACTCGTACATCAACACGTACCGCAAGAAGCAGCGTGAGCCGCAGCAGGCCCAGTCCGACGACATCGAGGACTGGCAGATCGCGCGCGCCGAGTCGCACACGTCGTCCGGGCTGCGCTCGGCCGAGGCCGAGGCGCTCGACCACCTGCCCGACTCGGACGTGAAGACCGCTCTGCAGCAGATCCCCGAGGAGTTCCGCATCGCGGTCTACCTCGCGGACGTCGAGGGCTTCGCCTACCGCGAGATCGCGGAGATCATGGGCACCCCGATCGGCACCGTCATGTCCCGGCTGCACCGCGGGAGGCGGCAGCTGAGGGCTCTTCTCGAGGACTACGCGCGTGAGCGCGGGCTCGTCGCCGCCTCGAGCGGCACCGGCGCGGACGGCACTGAGGGCGGTGCGGAATGAGCTGCGGCAACCCCCACGACACGGACTGCCGAGAGGTTCTCGACCGCGTCTACGAGTACCTCGACGGCGAGATGACCGACCACGACATCGACAAGATCCGCCAGCACCTCGTCGAGTGCTCGCCGTGCCTGTCGGAGTACGACCTCGACGTCGCCCTCAAGGCCCTCGTGCGCCGCAGCTGCGCCTGCGAGAGCGCCCCGGAGGAGCTCCGCGCGAAGATCATGGTCCGGATCACCGAGGTGCGGCTCGAGCTCGGCTGACCAGCCCGCCCGCCGCATCACCTGGCACGCACGACGAAGGGCCCCGGCCGACGGCCGGGGCCCTTCTCGGTCCCGTGCGGGACGGCGTCGACCGCCGGGTCAGCAGTTCGGCTTGTTGCCGTGGTTGCTGGAGTTGCCCTTGCGGGCGCGGCGCTTACGGGCGCGCTTGCTCATCGGAACTCCTCGAGGTGTGGTTCGTGCGCGACGGCGCACGGGCTCATCGTCCCACACCGGGTCGACGTCCTTCACGGTGCGGCGCTCAAGGAGGGGACCGCCGGGGCCGACACCACGGACGTGGACCCCCTGACGTCTTCCGCGACCGTCGAGCCGTACCTGCGCGCGCTCGTCGAGCTCTTCGGGTCCGACCTGCACTGCAAGGTCGGCTCGCCGCCACGGGTCCGGATCGACGGCCGGCTCCGCAAGCTCCAGGCCCCCGTGCTCACCCCGGAGGACACCGAGGCGATGGTCCGCGAGGTCATGCGCGCCGACCTCGCCGAGGAGTTCTCCCGCACCCACGAGGCCGACTTCGCGTACTCGATCGCCGGGCTGGGCCGGTTCCGGGTCAACGCGTTCCGGGCCCGGGGGACCGCCGGCCTCGTCTTCCGCCGGGTCACCGTGGGCGCCGTCCCGCTGGAGAACCTCGGTCTGCCGCCCGCGGTCGCCGCGCTCGCCCTCGAGCCGCGCGGGCTCGTCCTCGTCACCGGCCCGACCGGCTCCGGCAAGTCGACGACGCTCGCGGGCATGGTCAACCTCGTCAACGCCACGCGCGAGGTCCACATCGTGACGATCGAGGACCCCATCGAGATCCTCCACGAGGACCAGATGGGCATGGTCAACCAGCGCGAGGTCAGGGTCGACACCGAGGACTTCGCCACCGCGCTGCGCGCCGCGATGCGGCAGGACCCGGACGTCATCCTCGTCGGCGAGATGCGCGACCAGGAGACCGTCAAGGCGGCCATCGCCGCGGCCGAGACCGGGCACTTCGTCATGTCGACGCTGCACACGACGGACGCCCAGGAGACGGTCACCCGCATCATCGACTTCTTCCCGCCGCACGAGCAGAAGCAGGTGCGCATCTCGCTCGCCGGTGCCCTCAAGGGCATCGTCTGCCAGCGTCTCGTGCAGCGTGCCGACGGGCTCGGGCGGTGCGTCACCGCCGAGGTCTGCGTGAGCACCGGCCGGATCGCCGACGCGATCGTCGACCCGGACAAGACCGGCACGATCGGGGCGCTGGTCGCCGAGGGCGGCTACTACGGCATGCAGTCCTTCGACCAGCACCTCGTCGCACTCGTCCGCGACGGGGTCGTCACCGTCGACGACGCGATGGCGGCGTCCAGCCATCCGCACGACCTGTCCGTCGAGCTGCGCCGGATCGGTCTCGTCGCCTGACGTGCAGGGGCGGCTGCGGTCCGTAGGCTCGGGCCATGCCGGACGACGCAGCACCCCCGACCGCACGCCTCGTGTTCGACGTCACGGCCGCCGACACGGCGCTCGCGCTGGGCAGCGGGATCGTCGAGGTGCTCGGCACCCCGCGGCTGCTCGCGTGGTGCGAGGCCGCCACGTGCGCGGTCGCGGCCGGCCCGGTCACGGACGGCCTCACGAGCGTCGGCACCCGGGTGAGCCTGGAGCACCTGCTCGCGACCCCGGTCGGCGGCCGGGTCGAGGTGACCGCCGAGCTCGTCGCCCAGGACGGGCGGCTGCTGCGGTTCCGGGTCGCCGCGACCGACCGGGCGGGCCGGCTCGTCGGCACCGGTGAGGTGACCCGGGTGGTCGTCGACGTCGAGCGGTTCGTCGGGCGGCTGCCCGAGGCCTGAGCCGTCGCCCGGCTCAGAACCGCGGCCGGTGCCGGCGCAGGTGCCGGGCCCGGCCGCCGGTGACGGCCGTTCCGCCCGGGGAGAGCGGGCCCGGGGAGCGCGGGTCGGGGGAGAGCGGGTGGTCGCCGCGGTTGCCGCGGCCGGCGAGGTCGCGGCTGTCGGTGCCGAGCAGCGGCGCGAGGAGCGCGAGGGTGACGACGAGGGCGAGGATCAGAAGAGGTGTCATGGCAGAAAGTCTGCGTGCAGAGAAACCCTGCCACCAGTGGCAGGAAAGTCACTTCTCGTAGACATCCGGCCAGTCCCGGCGCATGATGGCCGGGTGTCCATCGCCTGCGACCAGGCCGTCTGCGGCCGGTACCCCCTGACGGACGTCGTGGCCGTCGTCGACGACGGCGTCTCGCCCTTCGAGCTCGCCGTCGCGTGCGAGGTCTTCGGCATCGATCGCAGCGACGTCGGCGTGCCGGCGGTGGACTTCGCGATCGCGTCCCCGCGGGCCGGCGTCGTCCGCGGCGACGCGGGGCTGGGCGTCGTCGCCGACCACCGTCTCGACCGGCTCGCGACGGCCGACCTCGTCGTCGTCCCGGCCTGCGGCACCGGGTACCGACCGGGGCCGGACCTCGTCGCCGCCCTCGAGGGCGTCATCGCCCGCGGCGGCCGGGTCGTCAGCCTGTGCTCGGGCGCCTTCGTGCTCGCCCGGGCCGGTCTGCTCGACGGTCGCCGCGCGACGACGCACTGGCGCTACGAGAAGGAGTTCCAGGAGACGTTCCCGGAGGTCGACCTCGTGCCCGACGTCCTGTTCGTCGAGGACGGCCCGGTCGCCTCCAGCGCCGGGACGGCGGCCGGGATCGACCTGTGCCTGCACATCGTCCGCAGCGCCTTCGGGGCGGCGGCCGCGAACACCGTGGCGCGCCGGATGGTCGTGCCGCCGCAGCGGGACGGCGGCCAGGCGCAGTACGTGGAGAGCCCGGTGCGGGACGTCGAGGCGCGCACGCTCGCGCCCGTGCTCGACTGGGCCGTGGCGCACCTCGACGAGGACCTGTCGGTCACCGTGCTGGCCCGCCGCGCGGCGATGTCCGGGCGGACCTTCGCCCGGCGCTTCCGCGACGAGACCGGGACGACGCCGCACGCCTGGCTGCTGGCCCGCCGGGTGGCGCTCGCCGAGGAGCTCCTCGAGACCGGCGACCTCGCCGTCGAGGAGGTCGCCCGGCGCTGCGGCTTCGGCTCCGCGACGATGCTGCGGCACCACTTCACCCGGCTGCGCGGGACGCCGCCGTCGCGGTACCGCCGCACGTTCGGGCACGCGGGATGAGCGCGGGGCCGCGGGCCCGCGGCGGCTGCGACTGCGGCGGGGTCGGCTACGAGGTCACCGGGCCGCTGCGCGACGTCTGGGACTGCCACTGCCCGCGCTGCCGGCGGATCACCGGCCACCACATGGCCGCGACCGCGGCCGCGCCGGCGGACGTCGTCCTCACCGCGGACGGGACGCTGCGCTGGTACGAGCCCGCGCCCGGGGTGGAGTACGGGTTCTGCGGCACGTGCGGGTCCACGCTCTTCTGGCGGACGTCGGCGCAGCCGGACAAGCTCGTCATCGCCGCCGGGACCCTCGACGGGCCGACCGGGCTGCGCACCGCCAAGGCGTGGTGGTGCGCCGAGGCAGGTGACTACTACGACCGGCCCGCCGGGGTCGTCGAGCACGACTACGAGGGCTGAGGACCTGCGTCCGTCGGTCAGGGCCGGCGGCCGGGGGAGCCGGTCGGGCCGTCAGTCGTCGAGCGGTGGCCCCTCGGGCATGACCGCCTCGATGGCGTCGGCGAAGGCGCCCTCGACGTGCACCGAGACCTCGCCCTCCTCGCCGTGCACCGTGAGCTGCTGGAGCGCCCCGGACGCCGCCCGGTAGTACAGGTGCGGCGAGATGCTCCCGACGCCGTCGTCGTACCCGGCGATCGCGAACCGCACCATCGCCTCGACCGTCGGCAGCACGCTCGCGTCGCGCACGACGTGGAAGGCGAGCTGGTGCCGGTAGGGGATCGCGAGCAGCGTGCCGTGCGGGGCGTCGGGCTCGCCGTGCACCCGGCGCAGGACGTCGTCGACGGTGAGGATCCGGCTCGCGGTGTGCACGGACTCGCCCGCGACGACCCCGAACCGGACGTCGCCGGACTCGAGCCACTCGATGCCGCCGAACGGCTCGGTGAGCAGGTTGTGGACGCCGGCCGCGCGCAGGTCGTCGACGCCGACCCGGGAGACGACCTCGTCGGGCATGAGGACGACGGCGTCCGGGGTGTCGAACGCGAGCAGCTCGACGAGGTCCCCGACGACCTCGCGCCGGTAGCCGAAGCCCGACAGGTCCGGCAGGGACGTCGCCGCGACGACCCGGATGTACACGTGCTCGAGGATCTCCTCGGGCGGCAGCTCCGTGAGCTCCGGCCCCTGCCGGGCCCGGATCATCCGGGCGACGTGGTCGCCGACGATGGAGGGCCACTCCCGCTCGCCCTTGCGCGCGTTGTGGCACAGCGCGAAGAGGTTGTGCAGGCCGTACCCGGCGCCGTCGTCCGAGCGCAGGTGGTCGGCGTGGACGTCGACCTCGAGGCCGTGCCGCGCGAACGCCTCGCGGGTCAGGGCACGCAGCCGGGCCGCCTCGCCGACGGTGAGGAAGGAGAACGTGGGGTCGGGCAGGTCGTCGCCGACCCGGGCGGCCGGACGCCGCCGGAACATCGCCATCGCCCACCCCCGCACCCCTGCGCACCGCCGGCCGGACGGCCGGGCGTCCGTCGCTCACGGACGTCACACCGAAGGCTAACGGGCGGTGACGGCCCCCGGCGTGCCCCGGGCGGGTGTGTGTCGGACCGGTGCGTCGGGACCGGGCGTCAGAGGTCGCGGGAGAAGGCGAGCAGGTCGACACCGGGCTCGGGGGCCCAGTCGAGGTCGGGCCGGCGGGTGAAGCCGAGCCGGCCGTAGAGCCGGTGCGCCGCGTGCATCCGGTCCAGGCTGCACAGGACGAGCCGGGTGGCGCTCACCCGGCCGGCCTCGGCGAGGCACCACTGCGTGAGCGCGAGGCCCACGCCGCGGCCGCGGGCGTGCGGGGCGACCCCGAGGGCGCGGAACTCGGCCTCGCCCGGCCGGGAGAGCTCGGCCCATCGGCTGCCGGGGAGGGCGAAGGTGACGCTGCCGAGCACCGTGCCGTCCGCCGCGACGGCGACCGCGACGGTCGCGTCCCGGGCCCGGGACCGGGCGTCCGCCAGGGTCTCGAGGTAGCCGCCCTCGGCGGCGAAGCCGTCCGCCGCGTAGGCGTCGCGGACGGCGAGCCCGGCGGCCTCGAGCTCGTCGGCCCGGGCGGGGCGGACGGTCAGGCCGTCGGGGGTGGTCATGACGGTCGTGAGGGCGGTCGTGGCGTCCGCGGTGCCGGCGGTGCGGTCCATGGCGGGACCATACGACGCCTGGCAGCCGCGGTGCGCCACGGGTCGCTCAGGTGGTGCGGGTGCTGCGCGGGTTCCGGCGCAGGTTCACGCCGAGGTCGGCGCAGGTCAGCGCAGGACGCCCCAGCGACGCTTCTCCAGCTCGACGGTCCGGGTGTCGGTGCCGAAGAACGGGGAGAGGACGGAGACGAGGAGCAGGACGGAGATGATGATGATCGGTTCCATGGAATTCATCCTACAACCCGATGATCCGACGGGCGAGATGGGTCACCTGTCCGGGTGAGTGATGTCCGTGACACCTCAGTGCAACGCGCGGGAAACACACGGTGACTGTCAGATGCCGGTCGTGTTCCGTGGGTAGGCGACGGCCGGGTCCGTCACGACGTTGACCAGGTAGGGGACCCCGGAGTCGAACCCGCGCTGCAGTGCCGCCCGGAGGTCGGCGGGCCGGGTCACGAGCTCGCCGGCCCCGCCGAGTGCGCGGACGACCTCGTCGTACCGGGTCTGCGGGAGCAGCTCGGCGGCGACGTCGTAGCCGAACATCATCTGCATCGGGTGCTTCTCCAGGCCCCACATGCCGTTGTTCCCGACGACCATGACGACCGGCAGGTGGTGCCGCACGAGCGTGTCGACGTCCATGAGCGAGAAGCCGGCCGCGCCGTCGCCGAGCATGAGCGCCACCTGTGCCGACGGCCGCGCGAGCCGGGCCGCGACCGCGTAGCCGAGCCCGGTGCCGAGGCAGCCGTAGGGTCCGGGGTCGAGCCAGCCGCCGGGGCGGGCGGGCTCGACGTACTTGCCGGCGAACGAGACGAAGTCGCCGCCGTCCCCGATGACGACCGCGTCGTCGGCGAGGAGCGGGACGAGGTCGCCGTAGATCCGGGCCGGGTGGATCGGGTCGCTCTCGGCGGTGAGCTCCACGGCGTCCTTCGCGAGGGCCGCCTCGTGCCGGGCGCGCAGGCCGGTCGTCCAGGCGGCGACGTCGGGGTGCGGGCCGGTGCGGGCGACCCGCTCGCGCAGGCCGTCGAGCACGAGCGTGAGGTCGCCGCTCACTCCGGCGGCGAGGTCCACGTGCTGCGCGAGGCCGGAGACGTCGTCCGCGAGGTGCACGACCTGCGCGAGCGGCGCGCCGTCCTTGCCGCCGAACTGCCCGTAGCCGAGCCGGAAGTCCAGCGGGGTGCCGGCCACGACGACGACGTCCGCGCCGCCGAAGGCCGCGCCGCGCGCCCGGGTCACCAGGTGCGGGTCGGACGGCGGCAGGATCCCGCGGCCCATCCCGTTGGGGACGACCGGCAGCCCGAGCTCGGTCGCGAGCGCCACCGCGGCGTCCTCGGCGCCGTCCGACCAGACGTCCGAGCCGAGCACGAGCAGCGGACGGCGGGCGGCCGCGAGGGCTGCGGCGGCCCGGTCGAGGGCGTCGGTGTCGGGGGCGACCCGGACCCGCTCGGGGGCGGCCGGGACGGGCACGTCCGCACCGCCGAACACGACGTCCATCGCGACGTCGAGGAAGACCGGGCCGCGGTGCGGACTCGTCGCGAGCGTGAGGGCGGCGTCCACCTCCGCGGCGATCGCGTCGGTCGCGCCGATCGTCGCGGACCGCTTCGTCACGGGGGCGAGGAGCGGCGGGTGGTCGAGCTCCTGGAGGCTTCCGGTGCCCCAGCGGTACGCGGGCGCCCGGCCGCCGATGACGAGCAGCGGCGAGCCGTTGAAGTGGGCGGTCGTCACGGCGCTCACGCCGTTCGTCACGCCCGGCCCCGCGGTGAGGACCGCCAGGCCGGGGGTCCGGGTGAGCTTGGCGGTCGCCTCGGCGGCGAAGACCGCGGTCTGCTCGTGCCGGACGTCGACGAGCGGCATCGGCGGCTCGGCCTTGACCGCCCCGTCGTAGAGCGGGAACACGTGCGCCCCGGAGAGGGTGAACATCGCCCGGACGCCGTGCGCCCGGGCGGCCGCCACGGCGAGCGTCCCCCCGTGTCCCTGGAGGGTCGCCGGGCCCGCTGCCTCGGCGGCGGGGGAGGCGACCCTCCAGGG
>NZ_MWLL01000209.1 GCF_002198675.1 Kineosporia sp. R_H_3
CCCCGACCCCTGAGACCGACCCGATCGCGACCGACGACGCGGTCCGGGCCGTTCCGAGCGAGGCATCACCCGAACGGCCGACCCCACCCGATGCGCCACCACCAACTGGTTCGCCTGCTGAATCACGTTGCGCAGCAACCGATGCACCGTGCGTCGAATCTGACTCCGAGCGAGTGGGATTCCACCAAACCTGTCACGTGACCGTCGTTCGCCCACATACGATCCTCAACGACGTCGGAGCTGTTCCCCCCGTGCGGCTCCGACGTAGAGGGTCCGGTCGCAGCCCCCCGTCGCGACCGGACCCTCGCCGTTTGGCGGACGGCAACTGTTCACCAGATGATCATCGTTGACCATTCAATGGACAGTGCCTCCGCCCCCGGGCGGGCTCACCCCGCGTCCGCCCGGCGGTCCTCGGCCGGCTGGTCGTCGGCCCGGCCGACGAACTCCCGGACCACCTCCACGAACCGCTCCGGCTGGTCCAGGTGAGGGAAGTGCCCGGCGTTCTCCAGGACGACGAGCCGCGCGTCCGGCATGAGCGCCACGGCGTCCTGCGCGTGCGACAGCGGGATCATCCGGTCCTTGTCGCCCCACACGACGAGCGTCGGCACGTGCAGCCGGGGCAGCAGCTCCGCCGCGGACAGCCGCTGGCCGTCGTACCCGACCACCGCCCGGATCGTCGCGAGGAACGCGCGCCGCCCGTCGCCGTCCGCCAGCTGCTCGAAGCCGTGCCAGGCCTCCGCGACGTCCGTGCTCCCCTTGACCCCGACGAACGCCAGCGCGCGGGCCAGCTTGTCGCCCTGCCGCCGGGCGAACCCGGACGCGACGAGCGGCAGCACGAGCTCGGCGCCCGGCAGCGTCGGCGCGCGCAGCAGCACGTTGACCTCACGGCCGAGCCCGCCGCTGGCGACGAGCACCAGCCGGTCGACCCGGTCCGGGAACAGGTAGGTGAACTCCAGTGCGATGCCCCCGCCCAGGGAGTGGCCGACGAGGGTGACCCGGGTCAGCCCGAGGCTGTCGAGCAGGTCCCGGACGACGGCGGCGTGGCCGGCGAGGGAGTAGTCGCCGGCGGGCTTGGCGGACATCCCGTGGCCGAAGAGGTCGGGCGCGAGGACGAAGTGGTCCTGCGACATCTCCGCCGCGAGCCGGGCCCAGACCCGGGTCGACCCGAGCACACCGTGCAGGAAGACGATCGGCGGGCCGTCCCCGGCGTGGACGTAGTGGAGGTCGTGCCCGTTGAGCCGCCGGCGGGCCGACTGCAGCCTGTGCGTCATCGCTGGCCTCCGTCCGGTCCCGGCGTGCCAGGACGACTCGACGTTACCCAGGAGTAGCCCCCGGTGCGGAGTACGAAGGTCACCCTCCGGCCGAACGGTGCCGCCTGCGCGCGCCGGGCCCCGGTGCGGCAGGATCTGGCCCATGTCCGACACCCCGGCGTCCCCGCCGCAGCCCGGTTCCTGGCTCCCCGCGTGGGAGCGCCGCTTCCGCGCACCACGGGTCGGGCTGCCGGACTGGGCGGACGACGCACCCGACCGCTGCGCCGTCGTCGCGACGTCCGGCGGGGTCGTCGAGGTGCACTCGTGGGACCGCTCGACCGGCACCCTCACCCAGCTCACGAGCCGCAAGGAGGGCACGGTCCACGCCGCGATCGAGCCCGACGGCTCGGCGGTGTGGTGGTTCGACGACGCCGCCGGTGACGAGTTCGGGGTGTGGCGCCGGCAGCCGTTCGGCAGCGCGCCCGGCGAGGGCGTCGAGGACGCCACCGGCCTGCCGCCCGCGTACTCCGCCGGGCTGGCGATCGGCCGCGGCGGGCTGCGGGTCGTCGGCAGCGCGGACGACGACTACGGCACCCGGATCCACGTGATCCGCCCGGGCGAGCCGGCCCGCCTGCTCTACGAGCACGCCGAGGACGCCGGGGTCGGCGACCTCAGCGAGGACGGCACCCTCGTCGCGATCGTCCACAGCGAGCACGGCGACTCGCGCCACCCGGCCGTCCGCGTCGTCCGCGTCGACGGCGACACCTTCGGCGAGACCGTCGCCGAGCTCTGGGACGGCGAGGGCAAGGGGCTCGACGTCGAGGCCTTCGCCCCGGTCCTCGGCGACACGAGGCTCCTGCTCGGCCACGAGCGCCGCGGCCGGGCCGAGCTGCTCGTCTGGGACGTCGCGACCGGCGCGCAGACCCCGCTCGACCTCGGCCTGCCCGGCGACGTCTCCGGGGCGGACTGGTTCCCGGACGGCTCCGCCCTGCTCGTCGCGATGGACCACGAGGCACGGACCCGGCTCTACCGCGTCGACCTCGCCCCGCTCACCACCGGCGGCGCCCTGCAGCCGCTGCCCGTCGGGCGGCCCGACGGCAGCGTCGGCTCGGCGACCGTCCGGCCCGACGAGGACGTCTGGAGCACGTGGTCGTCGGCCGCGGAGCCGCCCGGCGTCCGGGACCTCGCAGGCTTCCCGGTCATCAGCGCCCCCGGTGACCCCGCCCCGCCGTCCGTCCCCGTCGAGGACGTCTGGGTCGAGGGCAAGGGCGGCCGGATCCACGCCCTGCTGCGCCGTCCCGCGGCGGACGACGGCACGCCGCTGCCGGGGCCGCTCCCGCTCGTCGTCGAGGTCCACGGCGGCCCGACCCATCACGACGCCGACGCGTTCCGGGCCTACGCGAGCGCCTGGGTCGACCACGGCTACGCGATCGTCCAGGTGAACTACCGCGGCTCGACCGGCTACGGCTCGGCCTGGCGGGACGCCCTCGACGCCGAGGTCGGTCACGTCGAGCTCGAGGACGTCGTCGCCGTCCGGGACCACCTCGTCGCCACCGGGGTCGCCGACGGAGCGCGCGTCGTCCTCGCCGGGGCGTCGTGGGGCGGGTACCTCACGCTGCTCGGGCTGGGCCTCTACCCGGACCGCTGGGCGCTCGGGCTCGCGGGGGTCCCGGTCGCGGACTACGTCGCCGCGTACGAGGACGAGATGGAGGGTCTCAAGGCCTTCGACCGGTCGCTCTTCGGCGGCTCGCCCGACGAGGTGCCGGAGAAGTACCGGCACTCCAGCCCGCTGACCTACGTGGACGCCGTCCGCGCACCGGTGCTGATCCTCGCCGGCGAGAACGACCCGCGCTGCCCGATCCGGCAGATCGAGAACTACGTCGCGGCGCTGCAGGAGCGCGGGACGACGCACGAGGTCTACCGGTACGACGCGGGCCACGGCTCGCTCGTCGACGACGAGCGGGTCCGGCAGACCCGCGTCGAGCTCGACTTCGCGGCGAGGTACCTGCCGCCGACCTGACCGCCGGGAGCCGCGGCCGGGACACCGCCGGGCCGCGCTACGGTCCAGGGATGAGCAGCGGACCGGCCGCGTCCCGCGACGACCCGGACGTCGACACCGACGTCGTCGTGCTGGGCGGCGGCAGCGCGGGGGCCGTCGTCGCGGCCCGGCTGGCCGAGCGGGGCGTGGACGTCGTCCTGGTCGAGGCGGGCCCGGACTACGGGCCCCTGTCCGGGGGCCGCTGGCCGGCCGAGATCCTCGGCGCGGCCATGCTCGCGACCACGCACGACTGGGGGTACGGATCCGGCCCCGTCCCCGGCAGGGCACCGTGGACGTTCGAGCGGGCGCGGATCATCGGCGGCTGCTCGGCCCACAACGGCGCGATCGCGGCTGTCGGTCACCGGTCGGACTACGACGCCTGGGGGCTCCCGCTGTGGCGCACCGACGTGCTGCGCCCGACCTTCGCCGCCGTCCTGGACCGGATGCGCGTGCGCACCTACACCCGCCAGGAGGCCGGCCCGTTCCACGCCCGCTGCCTGGAGGCGGCGGTCAGCGCCGGCTGGTCGGTGGACACCGCGACGTTCGCCGGCGACCTGTGCGACCTGGACGCCGGTGACGGCTTCGGGCTCGAGAGCGTCAACGTCGCCGACGGGGTCCGGTGGAACACGGCCTTCGCCTACCTGGACCCGGTGCGCTCCGGCACCGGGCTGCGGATCCTCGACGAGACGCTCGTCGACCGGCTCGACGTCGCACCGTCGCACGTCGTCGTCCACGCACGTCGGGGCAGCGCGCCGGTCCGGGTGAGCGCACAGACCGCGGTCCTGGCCGGCGGTGTCTACGGCACCCCGGCGATCCTGCAGCGCTCCGGCATCGGCGACCCGGCGGACCTGCGCGCCGCCGGCATCGCGCCGACGCACGATCTCCCGGCGGTCGGGCGGCACCTGCACGACCACCCGATGGTCAACGCGGGGCGCGCGCTCGGCCCGGCGATGCGCGAGTGGCTCGACGACGCGGCCCGCGCCGGGTTCGTCCCCGAAGAACAGACGCTCGGCAAGGCACGCTCGTCGCTGTCCGCCGACGGGGTCTACGACCTGCACGTGTTCCCGGTCTGCGCGTCGACCCAGACCCAGCTGACCCAGGGACGCGCCCTCGTCGAGGTCGCCTGCATGACCCCGCGCAGCCGCGGACGCCTGCACGTCGTCGGCCCGGATCCCCTGGTGGCGCCCCGGATCGACCACGGCTACCTGACCGACGCCGACGGGCACGACCTCGCGGTGCTGCGGGACGGGCTGCGGCTCGCCGAGACGCTGCTGGACCAACCGGCCCTGAGCGGCGCCCTCGTCCGCGAGGGGCCGCGCGACCTCGGCGACGCCGCGCTGCGCCGCGACGTCCAGCACTACTACCACCCGGTGGGCACCGCACGGATGGGCACCGACCCGGCGACGTCGGTGTGCGACGAGCGCGGCCGCGTGCACGGCCTCGAGCGACTCGTCGTGGCCGACGCGTCGGTGATGCCGACCGTCCCCCGTGCCAACACGAACATCCCGACGATCGTCGTCGCCGAGCGGATCGCCACGATGCTGTCGGCAGGGCTGACGGCGCCTTCGTGATCACGGCGCGACCGCGCCGTGACCGCCGCCGCCTACCCTCCCGGTATGGCGACCGGGACGGACGGCGGCGCCGGCGCGGCGCAGGCCCCGCCGGAGGCCGACCTGTGGGTCGACGCCGCCGGTGTGTGGTGGCCGCGGCGGTCCCCGGACGGCGCCCGCCCGTTCCTGCGCAGCAGCTCCCAGCGGGTGCTCGGCCGCGTGCTCGTCGGGATCGGCATCGCCGCCCTGTGCCTGTCACCGGTGCTGCTCGTCATCGGCTTCCTCTCGGTGTACGAGGCCGGCATGGCCGGCACCCCGCCGGCCCCGTGGTGGTCCGTCTGGGTCCTGTACGCCTTCTGGGCCAGCATCCCCACCGGCGCCGTCCTCTGGCCGCTCGGTGCCTGGATCAGCTGGCGGACCCGTATGCCACGCACCCGCAGCGGCGGCCTCGAGTGGGTCTGGACCGCCCCCGCCACCTGGCCGCCGGCCGAGGAGGGCTGGACGCCGCCGCCGGGCTGGGCGCCCGACCCCGGTTGGGGCGCCCCGCCGCCGGGGTGGCGGGGCTGGTCGGTCCGGGAGGCCGTCCCGGGCCGCAGGGGCTCCTGGGCAGGACGACGCCCCGGCGGCGCCGCAGGGGCCGTCGCGGCCCGTCCCACGGTCACCCTGGTCCCCGACCCCTCCGGCCAGGACTGGGTGCACGACGGCGCCCTCTTCTGGCCCGTCCGGTCGGTCGACGGCCAGCGCCGCTTCGACGGCCGCCGGTGGCGGATGGCCCCGGCGGCGCGTGCGCACGTCGCCTTCTGGGTCGTCTGGCTGTGCGCCGCCGTCCTCGTGCTGCAGGTCCTCCCGTTCGTCCTGCTGCGCCGGTCGGTGTCCGCGGCCGTGGAGGCCGGCGGGGTCGGCGTGACGTCCTCGCCGACCGTCCTGGACCGGTTCCCCGGTCTGTTCCACGGCGTCGTCCTCGCCGGTCTCATCGGGCTCGGCCTGGCTCTGACGGCGGCGGGCCGGCCGCCGTTCGGCCCCGTCGGAGGCAGGGCCTGGACGTGGACGCCGCCACCGGGCTGGCCGGTGCCGCCGGCCGGCTTCCGCCCCTGGCCGGGCTGGCGGCCCGACCCCCGCTGGCCGGCCCCGCCCGTCGAGTGGCGCGGGTGGACGCTCGGGCCGGCAGAGAGCCGGCGCAGCCGCTCAGGCGGTGCGGCGTAGGTCCTGCGCGAGGTCGAGCACCTCGTGGACGACGGGCCGCAGCGGCCGCAGCCGGGAGAGCCGCACGAGCCGGTCGACGAGCGGGACGGCGCGGCGCGCGAGGTCGACGGTGCGGCGCTGGTTCTCGCTGCGGTCGTGCACCCAGAAGAGCACGAGCCCCATGTGCGCCAGCCACAGCAGCTCGGGGAGCTCGACCATGAGGCGCTCGTCCGCCTTGAGGTCGCTGCCGCGCACGACCTGGGCCATGAGCTCGACGGACGCCTCCCGGGCCGCGGCGCTCTCCGCGCTGAACGGCGAGAGCGGGCTCTCCGGCTGGGACGCGACGGAGAAGAACTTGCCCGCGAACGGGTGGTACGGCCGGGCGACGTCGACGAAGGCCTCGACCGTGGCGAGGAGCCGGTAGGCGAAGACCGTGGCCCCGGCGAGCCGGACCTCGGCCTCCTCCCGGTGCAGCACCTGGACCCGGTCGTAGAAGCCCTGGACCAGGTGCTCCTTGGAGTCGAAGTAGTAGTAGGCGCTGCCCAGGCTCACGCCCGCCTCGGCCGCGACGGCACGCATCGTCGTCCGCTCGTACCCGCGCTCCTCGAACAGCCGCAGGGCCGCCTCGACGATCCGCTGCCGGGTCTGGTCGCCGCGGGCGGTGGCCGACCCGGCCGGGGCGTCGTCGGCGGCCTCGGGGGCGACGCGGTCCTCCGGCACGATGCTCACGCTAGCCCGCAGTCCGGCGGGCGCGGGGTCCGGGTCGTCATCGCCGCCACGGAGAGGACGACGGCCCGCGCGCGCGGGCGCCATGCGGGCTCGGCGAGCCGCTCCGACAGGCCGCGGAACCGGGCCGTGGCCCACAGGCACATGATCCAGGCGGACTCCGCCGTCCAGACGTCACCCCGCTCGGAGACGACGGTGACCTCCTGGGCGGTCCGGTCGTGGTCGAGGAACGGGAAGGCACGCCAAGCCTCGGCCGACCGCATCGGGACGAAGACGAGGGGGACGAGCAGCTCACGGCGCTCCAGCCAGCCCCGCACCCAGCGGCACAGCGGGCAGCCGTCGTCGTACAGCACGGTCAGCCAGCGCGCGGCCGGCACCGCGGACCCGAGAGCCCCCTCCGCTCCCGGGGCCGACGGCACCGGCTGCGCCCCGGGAGCCACCCCGGAGCCTGACGTCCCTGTCGGAGACGTCTCTTCCATCGCTGCAGCGACCTGCATTGTTACACCCCGCTCATGGTTGGCTACCTAAAGTTGATGGATTTCGCCGGCAGCCCACGGGACAGGTCGGCACAGAGCAGGTCAGGCCGGACGGGCGACCGGCGCGGGACCGCCCGGCACGGGGTACCCGGGGACCGGCGTCCAGGTGGCCGGCGGGACCGGCGGGACCGGACTGCGCTCGGCGAGCCGGCGGCGGCGCACCCGGGAGAGCACGAGGACGTTGCCGAGGTGGAGCACCCCCAGCACGAGCAGTACGCCGCCCACTTTCGTCGAGAGCAGCTCGACGGCGGTGCGCGCGGTGCCGACGCCGTCCGACGTCCGCAGGGCGAACGCGACGTACCCGAGGTTGAGCAGGTAGAACCCGATGACGAGGAGCCGGTTGACCGCCCGGGCCAGGTCCTCGTGCCCGTCGAAGACGTCGAGGAGGAACACCTCCCCGTAGCGCTGCAGGGTCCGGGCGACCCACACGACGAGTGCCACCCCGATGACGGCGTACCCGAGGTACGCCCAGACGACCGGGCTCATGACGGACCTCCCCCGCCCGGCGCCGACGGCCCGGGCCTCGTGACGACGGGCACCCCGGCGGGATGCCCGGAGCTGCCGGCAGCGCGCCGGCCGCGGGACCACCAGGCCCCGAGCAGCCGCACGAGCAGGACGTTGACCACGGCGACGCCCGCGAAGAGCAGGACGAACAGCGTCGTGACCGGCCACATCGGGCGGTCCGCACCGGTCTGCGCGAGGTCCCAGACGGACGCCCCGAGCACGTACACGACCGGGAGCAGCGGGACGAGCGCCGGCAGCAGGAGCAGGAGCATGACCCCTTCCGGGAACCAGGTCAGCACCTGGCCCGGGTCGTGGAACGATGCCGCGGCGAGCACCGCGACCACCCCGACGTAGACCGTCGCGGCTGCTCTCCCAGGACCGGTCATGGCCCCTCCTCCGTTTGAACACGTTCAGTTGAACGTGTTCAGGACGAAGGTAGACCTAGTCCTGAACATGTTCAAGACCTAATCGCCGGCGTCGCCCGACCGGCTAGGGTCGCCGGGTGCAGCACCCGCGCGCCTGGCTCGTCGACGTCTACGACACCGTGCTCAGCGTCGACTTCGCTGCGGTTGTCCGGGAGGGCGCCCGGCGGGTCGGCGTCGACGCGCTGCGGTTCATGGCTGCGACGCGCGTCGAGGACGACGGCGCGATGGTCTCGCCGACCGGCATGGCGGACGCCGTCCCGAGGATCCTGCGTCGGTGCGGCGTCGACCCGGCCCACGGGCTCGCCGAGAGCCTCCTTGCGGCGTACCCGGCGCTCATGCGGGAGCACTGCACCGTGCACGAGGACGCCGTCGACTTCCTGCACCGGCTGCGCGCCGCCGGGTCGCCGACGGCCTTCGTCAGCAACTGCGCCGAGGATACCCGCCCACTGCTCGCCGACCTGGGCCTCGACCGCCTCGTCGACGTCCTCGTCCTGTCGTGCGAGGTGCGCGCCGCCAAGCCGGCCCCGGCGATCTACGCCCACGCGCTCGCGCTGCTCGACGTCCCCGCGGAGCGTGCGGTGATGCTCGATGACCGGGTGTCCTACTGCCAGGGGGCACTGGACGCCGGCCTGTCCGCCGTCCGCATCGTCCGACCGGCCGCCGGCCCCGGCGGGGCACCCGACCCGGCGCACCCGCAGATGGCCGGGCACCCGGCGCACCTGCCCGTCGTCGCGACCTTCGCGGCGCTGCAGCCCTGAGCGGCGCTGCGCCCTGAGGTGGGTCGCCTGGGTGGAGCCGGCACCGGCGCTTCGCGTCGAGCGCAGTGCCGGCCGGGCAGCGGGGACCTCGGACAGGCCGCGGGGCCTCGGAGGCCCGAGCGGAGGCGGTCAGGCCGCGGACCGGGGACGATCCCCGACATCCCGCTGTGGGCGATCGTCCCCAGTGCGGCGCCGACCGAGGGAGGGCCGAGGGTGGGCCACCCGGTGATGGCCGGGTTGCTCACTGGTGACGCCCTCACTCGTGAGGGCAGAGCAAAGCGCCGCCCCGGAGCACCCCACGGGCCGGGGACGCGGCCGTCGGGGGGCGCGGCCGTCGGGGACAGCGGTCGGGGCGGCGGGTGGCTCTTCCGACCCGACAACGCGCCTCAACGGACGCAAGGCGGGCCGGCACCCACCAGGGGTACCGGCCCGCGAAGCGTCGCCGCAGCGATCAGGCCTCGTCGGCCCCGTCGTCGTCGCGGTCCGCCGGGCCGCGCCCCGTGAGCTCGGCCGCGACGAGCTCGGCGATCTGCGCGGTGTTGAGCGCCGCCCCCTTGCGGAGGTTGTCGCCGCACACGAACAGGTCGAGCGTGTTCGGGAAGTCGAGCGCCTGGCGGATCCGGCCGACGAACGTCGGGTCCGAGCCGACGACGTCCGCCGGAGTGGGGAACTCGGCGTTCGCCGGGTCGTCCACGACGACGACGCTCGGCGCCTCGACGAGCGCGCGGCGTGCGTCGTCGACGCTGATCGGCTTCTGGAACGTCGCGTGGACGGCGAGCGAGTGGGTCGTCACGACCGGCACCCGGACGCACGTCGCGGAGACCTTGAGGTCGGGGATCCCGAGGATCTTGCGCGACTCGTTGCGGACCTTGAGCTCCTCGCTGCTCCAGCCGCCGTCCTTGAGCGAGCCCGCCCAGGGGACGACGTTGAGCGCCAGCGGCGCCGGGAACGGCGAGGGGCCGTCGCCGAGCTTGTCGGCGATCGCCTGCCGGACGTCGCCCGTCGCGGAGCCGAGCGAGCGGTCCGCGGCCACGACCTCGAGCTCGTCGTGGAGCCGGTCGACGCCGGGCTGGCCGGCGCCGGACGCCGCCTGGTACGACGCGACGACGAGCTCGGTGAGGCCCCACTGCGAGTGCAGGGCGCCGAGGGCGTCCATCATCGTCAGCGTCGTGCAGTTCGGGTTGCTGATGATGCCCTTGGGCCGGTTGCGGATCGCGGCCGGGTTGACCTCGGGGACGACGAGCGGGACGTCGGGGTCCATCCGGAACGCGCCGGAGTTGTCGACGACGACCGCGCCGCGGGACGCCGCGACCGGCCCCCACTCGGCGGAGATCTCGTCGGGCACGTCGAACATCGCGACGTCCACGCCGTCGAAGACCTCGGGCGCCAGGGCGACGACCTCGACCTCCTCGCCGCGCACCGTGAGCCGCTTGCCCGCCGAGCGGGCCGACGCGACGAGACGGATCT
Organism: Kineosporia sp. R_H_3; assembly: GCF_002198675.1. Taxonomy (GTDB): domain Bacteria; phylum Actinomycetota; class Actinomycetes; order Actinomycetales; family Kineosporiaceae; genus R-H-3. Next base: position 10,437 of record NZ_MWLL01000209.1, read on the forward strand.
CGCCCCAGACGTCCTCGCGCGTCGACAGGATCCCGAGCATCACGGTGCCGACGGCGCCGGTCGCGCCGACGACGGCGAGCGTGGGCTTGCGGCCCTGGATCCTGGTGGTCTGCTGCTGGTCGGTCATCGACCGGTCCCTCCGTAGACGACGGCCTCGACCTGCTCGCTGTCGAGTCCGAACGCGGTGTGGACGGCGCGCACGGCCGTGTCGACGTCCTCCGCACGGGTCACGACGGAGATCCGGATCTCCGACGTGCTGATCATCTCGATGTTTACGCCGGTCGCCGCGAGCGCCGCGAAGAAGCGGGCCGAGACGCCGGGGTGGCTGCGCATGCCGGCCCCGATGAGCGAGACCTTGCCGATCTGGTCGTCGTACTGCAGCGAGTCGAAGCCGACGTCGGCCTTGGCCTTCTCGAGCGCCTTGATCGCCGTCTTGCCGTCGGTCTTCGGCAGCGTGAACGACACGTCCGTGAGGCCGGTGGCGGCCGCGGACACGTTCTGCACGATCATGTCCAGGTTGATCTCGGCGGCCGCGAGGGCCTCGAAGATCGCCGCCGCCTTGCCCGGCTTGTCGGGCACGCCGACGACGGTGATCTTGGCCTCGCTGCGGTCGTGCGCGACGCCCGAGATGATCGCCTGCTCCATCTGCTCTCCCTGCTCGTCGGCGCCACGGACGCCGGAGTTCGTGGACCGCTGGGCCGTCGCGAGCGTGGCCGGGTCGGCCGTCACCCAGGTGCCCGTCTTCGTGCTGAAGGACGACCGCACGTGGACCGTCACGCCGTACCGCCGGGCGTACTCGACGCAGCGCAGGTGGAGGACCTTCGCGCCGGACGCCGCCATCTCGAGCATCTCCTCGTAGGAGATCGCGTCGATCTTGCGCGCCGTCGGCACGATCCGCGGGTCGGCGGTGAAGACGCCGTCGACGTCGGTGTAGATCTCGCAGACGTCCGCGCCCATCGCCGCGGCGAGCGCGACGGCGGTCGTGTCGGAGGCGCCGCGGCCGAGCGTCGTGATGTCCTTCGTGCTCTGGCTGACGCCCTGGAAGCCGGCGATGATCGCGATGTCGCCCTCGGCGAGCGCGGAGGTGATCCGGCTCGGGGTGATGTCGATGATCCGCGCGTCGCCGTGCTGCTCGGTCGTGATGACGCCGGCCTGGCTGCCGGTGAAGGACCGGGCCTGCACCCCGAGCTGCATCGTCGCCATCGCGAGCAGGGCCGCGCTCATCCGCTCGCCGGCCGTGAGGAGCATGTCGAGCTCGCGCGGCGGCGGCGTCGGCGTCACCTGGCCGGCGAGGTCCAGCAGGTCGTCCGTCGTGTCGCCCATCGCGGAGACGATGACGACGACGTCGTTGCCCGCCTTCTTCGTGTCGACGACGCGGCGGGCGACGCGCTTGATGCCGTCGGCGTCCGCGACGGAGGATCCCCCGTACTTCTGCACGACAAGGGCCACGACCGCTCTCCTGGTTGCTGGTGGGTGCTGGCGACGGGTGCCGGCGGGCTCACCGGTCCAGGGGCCGAGTCTATCGACCCGGCCACGGCGCTCCCCCGCCCGTCCGGCGTGCAAGACCTCCGCCGCACGAGCACCCGGGCGCAGGATGTGGAGTTCTCGTGCAACCTCACCGGTGACCTTTGCGTCCCTGGGTCGGCGGCACCGGAGAACTGACAGCATGATCCGTGGCCGCGAGTCACCCGTACGGGTGACGGCCACGTCCGGGCGGGGAGCCGCGGACGACGTCGAGTGGGGGTTGTCGCATGACGGATCCGACCGTCCCGCGCGCCGGAATCACGGCCCGCGGTGTTCGGCGCACGTTCGGTGACGTCGTCGCCGTCGACCACATCGACCTCGACGCCCCGCCGGGCAAGGTCACCGCGCTCGTCGGCCCGAACGGCTCGGGCAAGACGACCCTGCTGCTCGTCCTCGCGTCGCTGCTCGTGCCCGACGCCGGCCAGGTGAGCATCGCCGGCTTCGACCCGGTGACCGAGCCCCGCGCCGTCCGCGCCCGGACCGGCTGGATGCCCGACGTCTTCGGCACGTGGGAGTCCCTGACCTGCCGCGAGGTGCTGCTCACCGTGGGCGACGCGTTCGCCCTGCCCCGCGCGGCCGCCGCGGCCCGGGTCGACCACCTGCTCGAGCTGGTGCACCTCGCGGACCTGCGGGACCGCCCGACGCAGGTCCTCTCCCGCGGGCAGAAGCAGCGCCTGGGCCTCGCCCGGGCGCTCGTCCACGACCCGGACGTCGTCCTGCTCGACGAGCCGGCGTCCGGCCTCGACCCGCGCTCGCGGATCGAGCTGCGCGGCATCGTCCGCGGGCTCGCCGCCGAGGGCCGGACCGTGCTCGTGTCGAGCCACGTGCTCGCCGAGCTCGACGAGATGGCCGACCGGGCCGTCATCGTCGCGCGCGGCCGCACCGTGGCCGTCGAGGAGGTCGCCGCCGCCGCGCAGGCCCGCCGCACGTGGCGGGTCCGGGCGCTCGACCTCGGCGTCCTGCTCGCCGCCCTCGACGCCCGCCGGACGCCGCACCCGCCGCCGGACCGCGACGGTGTCGAGGTCGAGCTCGGCTCCGACGTCGAGGCCGCCGAGCTGCTCGCGGCCCTCGTCCGCGACGGCGTCCCCGTCGTCGAGCTCGCGCCGGCCTCCGGCGTCCTGGAGCAGGCCTACCTCGCCCTCACGGAGGACCGGCGATGAGCGACGACTCCCTCACCTCGGCCGCCGCGCCCGGGCCGGACGACGCGGCCCCCGGCCGTGCGCCCGCCGGCACCGGTGTCCTGCTCGCCGAGCGCCCGATGCCGGGCGGCTCCGGCAGCGGCACCTGGTCCCTCGGCTGGACCGGCGTGCGCACCGTCGCCGTTCTCGAGCTGCGGCAACGGATCCGCTCGACCCGCTGGACCGCCGTCCTCGCGCTGTGGACCGGCGTCCTCGCCCTGCTGACGATCCTCGTCCGCTGGGCCGTGCACCGGATCTACGACGAGAGCTTCGACGGCGCGGGCCTCGCACCGGGCGCCGACGAGGCCGCGGCCCGGCTCGCGGACCAGGTCGCCGGCCGGCTCACGTTCGGGATCATCGTCTTCCTCGTGCTCTCCCTCGCCGGTCTCGTCTCGCCCGCGCTCTCGGCGACGAGCATCAACGGCGACCGGCAGGCCGGCGTCCTCGCGACGCTGCAGACGACGCTGCTCAGCCCCGCGCAGATCGTCGTCGGCAAGCTCCTCGCGGCCTGGGCCACCGGCCTCGCGCTGCTCGCGGCCGCCGTCCCGTTCATCGGCTGGATCTACCTCGACGGCGGCACGCCGTTCGGCCGGCTCGTCGTCGTGCTCGCCGTGCTCGCCCTGACGATCCTCGTCGTCTGCGCGATCGGCCTCGGCTGGTCGGCGATCACCGCGCGGACGTCGTCCAGCGCCGTCCTCACGTACCTCACCGTCGCGTTCCTCGGGCCGGGCCTGCCGCTGCTCTTCGCGCTGTCGGTGCCGCTCGTCACGGAGAACAGGTCGGTCGCGGTGCGCCAGCAGCTCTACACCGCCGAGGGTGCACCGACCGGGTGCCAGGTGGTGCAGGAGGAGCGGACCATCACCTACACCAACCGTTCCTGGTGGCTGCTCGCCGCCTCGCCCTACGTCGTCGTCGCGGACGCATCGCCGAAGCCGTTGTCCGCCGAGGGGTCCGACGACCCGATGTCGGTGATCCGGGACGCCGTCCGCGAGGCGCGGCTCGGCCCGCGGTTCCCGCTCGAGGAGTGCTACGGGGACCTTGCGCGTTCGCAGCAGTTCGACGACGAGCGCCGGGCGCAGCGCGCGTCCCTCGGCGTGACGTGGCCCTACGGCCTCGCCGCGGACCTCGCCCTCGGCGGCCTGTTCGTCGTCGTCGCGGTCCGCCGGCTGCGCACCCCGACCCGTCGCCTCCCCACCGGCACCCGGGTCGCCTGATCGGCGGTCCCCGTCGGCCGGTCACCGGGGACTCGGTGGCCGGCGACGAGAACCGCCGATCAACGGCTCAGATCCGGAAGAACAGGTTGAGGAACCGCTCAGCGGTGGCGAAGTCGCCGCGCACGGTTCCGGTGTTGTAGCGGCCGAACGTCGTCAGCACGTACGACCCGGCGTCGAACTCGAGGACCGCGGGCAGGTCGTCGAGGCTGCCCGCCTCGTACGTGAACCCGTCCGGGCCGGCGGTCATCCGCCACTCGACCGCGTTGCGGCCGCTGACCCGGACGCCGACCGTGATCGGCTCGGTGACCGTGCCGGGCTTGACGGTGTTCTGCCAGATGATCGGCATGAACGGCACGAGCAGGTCGGCGGCGTCGCCGTCGAAGGCGTGGCAGCCACCGGCTCCCTGGCGGATGTCCCACGTGTGCACGCCGTAGTCCATGAGCTGTCCCGCGGCGTAGATGAACGCCGGCACGGGGCCCATGTACGAGTGCGTGACGATGAGGCCGCCCCACTCCTCCTCGGTGAGCGCGTCGAGCAGCGCCGTCATCTCGTCGAGGTCCTTGCGCAGGCGCGCCATGAGCTCCGCCTGCGGGATGTCGTGGAGCGCCTCGGCGCCGGCGTTGGCGAGCTCGGCCATCGCGAGCAGGCCGTGCGGGTCCGGCGCCTGCTCACCGCGCCGGGCCAGGTCGAACGACCGGAAGTAGCCCTCGGTGGTGTCGACGATGTGGGCGATGACGTCCTTGACGGCCCAGCCCTCGCAGGCGGTCGGCGCGTCCCAGGCGCCGGGCCGTTCCGCGAGCGCGAACATCACCTCGGCCTGTTCCCGGACCACCCGCAGGATCGTCGGCTTGCCCGCGTAGGTCATGGCGTTCCACTCACTCATGGCTGCACTCCTTCGTGTGCCAGGTCGTGCCCGGATCGGTCCACTGGTCCATGTCCGCCGCGGCGGGCGCGGGGACGCCGGGAGCTAGTCCTCCCGGTCGAGCTGCTTGCCGGCGAAGTAGAGCAGCGGGTCCGACAGCAGCTCGATCTGGATGCCGTCGGGGTCCTTGAAGTACATCGACTCCGGGATGCCCTGCGCCGGGCCGAAGTACTCGATGCCGGCCGCGTCGAGCTTGCCCTGCAGGTACTCCCAGTTCGACCGCTCGACGGAGATCGCGATGTGCTGGACCGACCCGATCGACTCGACCCCGGGCTGCAGACCGAGACCGGGGAAGTCGAAGAAGCCGAGCAGCGTCGCGTTGCCCAGGTCGAAGAAGAAGTGCGACGACCCGGGGTAGTCACGGTTCTCGGTGAGCTCCACGAGCGGGAACTCGAGCAGGCCCTGGTAGAACGCGATCGTCTGCTCGACGTCGGAGCAGATGAGCGCTGCGTGGTGGATGCCGCGGGCCCGCGACGCCGGGCGCTGCGCCACCGGGACGACGTACTTCGCCTTGAGGTCCTCGCGACGGGAACGGATCGCGACGAGCTCCTCGTCGGTGGGCGGCATGACCCCTCCTCGGGTAGTTGAAATGCGTACTAATTTGGGAGTGTCACCACTGTACGACGGAGGGCGCCCGCTGGCGAGACAGGTGGGCCCGTCGTCCCGCCGTGATCACGTGCCGGAAACAGGGCTCCGGCAGACTGGTCCGGTGACCGACCTGCTCGCCCTCGCCGACGGCCTCCCCACCCGCACCGTGCCCGCGGGCGAGGTCCTCATGGCCGAGGGTTCCGGCCCCGGGCCGATGTACGTCCTCGTGTCGGGCGCCGCGGCGATCGAGCGGGACGGCGTCGCCTTCGCCCGGGTCCTGCACCCCGGCGCGGTGTTCGGCGAGATGTCCGTCGTCCTCGACCGGCCCGCGACGGCGACCGTCCGCGCGCAGACCGACCTCGTCGTCCACGAGATCACCGATCCGCAGGCGTTCTTCCGCGAGCGACCGGACGCGGCGCTCGCCGTGCTGCGGATGACGGCCGAGCGGCTCGACGGCATGGCGCGCTACCTCGTCGACGTCAAGGCGCAGTTCGCGCAGGCGAGCGGCCACCTCGGGATGGTCGACCAGATCCTCGACGTGCTCGTCCACCACCAGGCGCCGGCCGGGCGCACCGGGTCGGTCCGCGACCCCGAGGGCGACCACCAGCACTGAGCCGCCGGGCGCCCTTACAGAGCGACCGAGCCGGACTCGTAGACGCCGAACCAGTCCGCGGTCCCGGCGTCCAGGTCGAGCGTGATGTGCGCCGGCACCGGGCCGACCTGCTTGCCCGCGTTGAAGACCCACGTGTCGCCGACCCGGGCGTGCCACGAGCCGCCCTCGACCCACGGCGCCTGGTGGATGTGCCCGCAGAGGACGACGTCCGGCCGGTGCTCCTCGATCCAGCCCGCGAGGTCGTGGTCGGGGAACTCGCGGCGGCCGTCCCGGCAGAGCACGGTGCCGGCGGGCGGGGAGTGGTAGAGCCACACCCACCGCTCCGGCCGGTCGACGGCGGCAGCGGCCAGCTGGTCGGCGACGGCCTGCCGGGTCACCGGGCCGTCCCACCAGGGGCAGACCGTGAACCGGGTGCCGCCGACGTCCACCGAGGCGCCGTCGACGTGCAGCCCGTCGGCGGCCGCGCCGCGCAGCCACGACGCGCCCTGCTCTCCGTGCTCGCCCGGGCCGTCGAGGTCGTGGTTGCCGGACGACGCGAGCACCCGGGTGCGGCCGGCGAGGTCGCGCAGGTACCGGTCGAGGACGACGGTCTGCACCGGGTGCGGGACGGCGCTCGCGACGTCGGCGAGGTCCCCGACGATGGCCAGCGCGTCGTGGTCGGCGGCGACCCGGGTCAGCCAGTCGTAGTGCGGCAGCCGGTAGTGCAGGTCCGACACCGCGAGGATCCTCATCCGGTGATCCTGTCAGGCCCCTTCGAGGGCCGAGAGCTGAACCGTGAGCCGGCGCAGCCGGCTCGACAGGCTCAGCGCGATCGCCCGGTAGAGCGCGAGCGCGACCTCGGGGTCCTCGGCGGAGAGCTCGGCGAACGCCGCGCCCGACAGGTGGTGGCACAGCGTCGGGTCGTCGGCGACGATCCGGGTCGAGCGCGGGCTGCCGTCCATGAGGGCGAGCTCGCCGAACGACGAGCCGGAGCCCATGGTCGCCAGCCGGCGCCGGCCGAAGACGCCCTCCCCGCGCGAGCGGACGTCGGCGCTCACCTGTCCGGCGGCGACGAAGTACATGCCGTCCGCCGGTGCCCCCTCGTCGAAGACGACCGTGCCGCCGGGGAAGAGCTGGGTCGTCGTGCGCCGCTCGATCCGCTCGACGACGTCCGCGGGCAGCCCGAGGAGCAGGTCCTGGCCCGCGAGCGGGACGAGCGCCTCGGGGAGCCCGCCCTCGATGCCGTGCGTGGCGAGCAGCAGGCCCTCGGCCCACTCGAGGGCCTGGTCGACGGCCTGCACCCGGTGGTCGGCCGCGACCCCGGCGACAGCACGGCGGGCCTCGACGGCGAGCGGCTGGACGAGGGCGACGGCGACGCCGTCCGACCGCAGCTGGGCCACGAGCCCGGTGAGGAGCGCGACCGTCGCGGTGTCGACGCGGGTGACGCGGCGCAGGTCGAGGATCCGCCAGCGGGCCGGCGCGGAGTCCTCGAGGACGGCCCGGACGAGCTGCTCCGCGGTCGCGAAGACCTGGTCGCCACCGACCTCGTGGACGGCGATCTGGCTGCCCTCGGCGTCGAGCAGGGCCCGCTCGGCGGCGATCCGCAGCCGGTGCGACCGCGCCGCGTCGCCCCGGTAGGACCGGCGCACACCGGTCGGCACCCGGCTGCCGGCGTGGAGCAGGTGAAGGCCGAAGTGCTCCGAGAGCTCCTCGCACGCGGCGATGCCCCGGACGCTGTTGCCGTTGCGGTCGAGCATCGGGCTGCGGACCCCGATGCCGAGCTGGCCCGGCAGGACCGCCGCGATGTCACCGCTCACGCCGCTCTTCGCCGGCAGGCCGACCCGGTAGAGCCACTCGCCGGCGTAGTCGTACATGCCGCACGTCGACATCACGGTGAGGACCCGGCCGACGACGTCCCGCGGCACGACCTGGACCCCGGTGACCGGGTTGACGCCGCCGCCCGCGAGGGTCGCGGCCATGACGGCGAGGTCGCGGGCCGTGACGAGCACCGAGCACTGCCGGAAGTAGACGTCGAGGACGTCGTCCACGTCGGGTGCGAGCAGCCCCACGGTGCGGGCGAAGTAGGCGATGGCCCGGTTGCGGTCGCCGGTCTCCTTCTCGGACGTGAAGACCGCCTCGTCGACCTCGAGCGGCCGGCCGGCGAACGCCGAGAGGCCGCCGAGGACGCGCTCGAACTGCTCGGCCCGGGTCGCCCCGGCGACGAGCGACGTCGTGACGATCGCGCCGGCGTTGACCATCGGGTTGTACGGCCGGCTCGTCGTCTCGTCGAGGCTGATCGAGTTGAACGGGTCACCGGTCGGTTCGACACCGACGTGGCGCAGCACCTCCTCGACGCCCCGGTCGGCGAGCGCGAGCGCGTACGCGAACGGCTTGCTCACGGACTGGATCGTGAAGGGCGTCGACGGGCCGACCTCGTAGACCCGGCCGTCCATCGTCGCGACGGCGAGGCCGAAGTCGTCCGGGTCGGCGAGCGCGAGCTGCGGGATGTACGTGGCGATCTCGCCGTCGCGCCGTTCGAGGAGGCGGGCGTGCAGGTCGGCCAGCAGGGCGTCGAGAGGGCTCACGGGATCCTCACCGTGGTCGCGGCCACGTTGTTCGTGAGCCTGGGATCGGGCACCGCGGAGGCCGTCGCGACGGCCACGCCGCCGGTCGCGGCCCGCGTCGTGGACGCCTTGAGCGTCACCGTGTACGTCACGCTGCCGCCGACCGGCAGGCCCGCGGCCGTCCACGTCCAGACCCCCTTGACGAGGGTGCCGCCGGGCGCCGAGACGACGGTGAGCGGCGCCCCGACGGTGAGCCCCGTGACGACCTTCGCGGCGGTGTTCGGACCGGCGTTCGTCACGGTGACGGTCGTCGTGAACGTCGACCCGCGGGCGGCCGACGCGGGGGCGGTGACCCTCGCGGCGAGGTCGGCCCGGGCGTTCGCGAGCGAGACGACGGACGCCCGGAACGTCACCTGCACCGGTGGCGCCGCGGCGTCGGCGGTCGCGGTGACGACGACCGGGCCCGCGGTCGTCCCCGCGACGAGGGCCGGTGACGTCGCGAGCCCGCCGGGGCCGGTCGTCACCGTGACCGACCTCGTCGTCCCGGTGCCGGACGTCGCGAAGGCGGCGCCGCCCGACGTGACCGCGAACGTCACGGGGGTGCCGGCGAGCGGCGCGCCGGCGGCGTCGAGGACCTTGGCCACCAGCGGCTTGTCGAACGGCTGGCCGGCGGTGCCGACCTGGCCGTCACCGCTCACGACGGTCGCGCTGCGCGGTCCCGACACCGCGGTGAGGACGCCCGGTGCGGTCGCGCTCGAGCCGGCGTAGACCGGGTCCGCCAGGGACGTCGTCGAGCCGTCCGGGAGCGTGACCGGGCCGCCGAACGCCGCCGCCACCGTGTAGGTGCCGGCGGGCAGCGTGACGTCGCCGAGCGCGACCTTCCCGTCGACGTCGGTGATCCGGCTCGCCGCGGCGACGACGGACCCGCCGGAGCCGGTCACCGCGAGGTAGACGGTGTGCGCCCGCACGGGGAGCCCGCCCGCGGTGAGGGTCGCGGTGACACCGCTCGGTGACGCGACGCCCGCCGGGACGACGACGGGGCCGCCGGAGAGCGTCAGCGTGGTCGGCACCTTCGTCACCGTCACGCCGCGGACGGCGCTCGTCGACGCGGCGGCACCGGTGCCCCCGGGGTCGCCGTCGAACGCCGCCTGCACGTCGACCGGGCCCGGGGCGTCGACGACGGGCAGCGTCGCGGTCGCGACGCCGTCCGCGCCGGTGCGTGCGGTGGCGGACGCCGTCCCGAGGGTGAACCGGACCGTGCGGTCCGCGAGCGGCCCGGACGCGTCGGCCAGGGTCGCCGAGACGTCCGCCGTCGTGCCGTACCGCACCCCGCTCGGGGTCGCACCGAGGGTGAGCGTCGTCGGGGTCTGCGCGGCCGTCGCGGCGGTCACCGGGTCGGTCGCCCCCGGTGTCCAGAACCGGCCGCCGTTGTCGTCGGCCGAGACGAGGCCGACGCCGTTGACCGCCTGCACGAGGAACCGGACGTCACCGGCCGACTGGCCGGTCGGCAGGTCGACGACCCCGCGCCAGAGCGTCGTGTCGACCGTGTCCTGGGTGAGGTCGACCGAGGCCCACGTGCCGTGGAACGGGCTGCCCGGCACCCCGGTGTACGTCACCCAGACCTTCTGGACACCGGCCGACGGGTCGCCGACGACGTGGACCGCGACCGGCACCGAGGTGGCCCCGGCGGTCGCCGGCGCGTCGACGCCGCTCATCGTGGGCGGTGCCGCGAGCGCGGGGGTGTTGCCGCCGTACGTCGCGATGTTGTTGCTGTAGAACAGCTCGAAGTCGAGCGCGGAGTAGCGGCGCTGCGTCGTCGTCGACGACCCGGGCGCGTCGCTGCGGTACTGGGCGGGCGTCACCGCGAGCCGGGTCCGGCCGTCCTGCGGGTCGGCGACGGCACCGAACCAGTTGCCGGTCGCCAGCCGCGAGGGGTAGAAGGCGGACGATGTGAAGGGCGCGTGGACGGCGTTCGTCTCGGTCGTCGCGGCACCGGTGAGCGGCAGCACGCCGTCGGTGTCGGCGTACGTGCCGCCGCGCCAGCCGATGCCGCGCAGCGTCGTCCCGGGGACGGTGACGTCGGCACGGACGAGCGGCAGCGCCGGCTCCGCCGGGTTCGTCACCACACCGTCGGGGCCGGACAGGTACGTCGCGGTGACGCTGCCGCCGTCCGTGCTCGTCAGGGTGCGCGAGGTCGGGGTGAGCGCGACCGGGTCGAGCGCGAGCGCTCCGCTGCGCAGGCCGAGCGTCGCGCCGGGGGTGCCGGCCGGCACGTCGGTCACCGCGACGGTCGAGGCGGTCGCCGGGGCCGGCACCCGGTTCGGGAGGTCGACGCCGAGCATCGGCAGGCCGAAGAGGGTCGACTCCAGCAGCGCCTTGGTGTGGATGCCGCGCAGCGACGGGGTGTCCGCGAGGTACTGCTGCTTCGCCGCGAGCAGCGCGGCGCCGACGGGCACGGCGGCCGGGTCGGCACCTGTGCCGTAGTGCAGCTGTTGCATGAAGCCGGCATAGAGCCGCTCGCTGTACTCGAGGAAGTCCGTGTCGCCGTACTGGTAGCCGGTGCCGGCGACGAGGGTGGCGCCCTGCTGCGCGAAGGCTTGCGCCCAGTCGAGCCCCAGGGTGAGGCCGGGGACGCCGTCCGCGTCGAGCAGGTTGTAGCCGGAGTGGCAGCCCGCGCTGACGACGAGGGTGTTACGGAACAGGTCCGGCCGCGCCGTGGCGGCCGTCGCGACCTCGGTGGTGACGACGGACGTCGAGTAGTCCGCGGCGAGTGCGCTGTTCGCGCTGAAATGGCCTGCCAGGTAGGTGATGTCGTGCTTGCGGGTGAACAGCGTGGCCCGCAGGTCGTCGGCCGTCCAGGAGGTCGTCCGGCTCGGGACGCCGCCGACCGTCGTCGTGCTCGGCGGGACGCCGGAGTCGGTCACGAGGGCCTCGTTGCCGGTGCCGCCGATCCCCGCACGCAGGGTCGTGGAGACGGCGTCGGCGGCGTCGGTGAGGAAGTCGTAGCCGGTGACGAGGGAACTGGCCGGGGTGATGACCCTGGTGCCGGACGTCGTCGACGCCGGGTCGGCGCCGACGTAGCCGCGGACCGTGGCGGAGATCTCCGGGGCAGTCTCGACGAGCCGACCGACGGCGACGTCCGGCACCGGGAGCTCGGCTCCCTTGACGGAGACGTCGACGCGCGCGCCGTAGGCGTCCTGGGAGAGGAAGGTGTTGCGGCGCAACGAGGCCTGCGAGGCCGTGTCGTCCGCGACCGGCGGCACGTAACCGCTCTCCGGGCCGAGGCCGGCGGCGTCCGGGTAGCGGACGAACGGCACCACGCCGTCGCCGCCGGCGAGCACGACGTACTTCAGGGACCCCGGTGACCCGTCGGCGGCGCGGTAGCCGTTGACGATCTCGCGGGCGGCCGCGGCGACGAGGTTCTTGGCGTACGGGCAGTCCTTGACGCCGTCCGCCTGGGCGTTGAGGGCCACGACGCGCGGGGAGAGGGCGAGGTCGACGACGACGCCGTCCGTCGCGGTGGCGAGCCGGCCGAGGTCGGCCATGAGGTCGGCGACCTGCTGCGCCGTCCCGGGCACGCGCGCGGAGTCGGTGAGGACGACGGTCTGCGCGGGGCCGGCGGGGTAGCTGCCGAGGGCGTCGGCGGCGAAGCCGGAGAGCGTCGTCGAGCAGGCCCCACCCGTCGTCGTCCCGACGAGCCGGAACGGCGCGGGCGAGGAGGCACCGCTGCGGCCGATGACGCGGACGTAGAAGTACCCGGTGTTGTCCCAGGTGGCCGACGCGACCGACTCGTCGGCGAGGCCGTCACGGGCCGAGACGGCGACGAGGCTGCGGGTCTGGGCGCTCGACCACGCGTCGGAGAAGACGCTCGGGCTGAACACGCTGGGGCTGAACACGCTGGGCGAGAACACGCTCGGCGAGAACACCGACGGGCTGAACACCGACGGCGAGAACACGCTCGGGCTGAAGACGCTCGGCGAGAACACGCTCGGGGAGAAGACGCTGGGGGCGAAGGCGTCACCGGCGAACTCGGCGGAGAGCGTGTCGAGGTCGGACGGCACGAGGAGCTTCGTGAACGCCTGGCCGATGTCCTTGTAGAGGGTGACGTCGTAGTCGGCGGGCAGGTCGGTGACGTCGACGCGGACCCGGGCGTCGGGCTGCACGGGGATCCGGTACCAGCGGGCCTCCCCCGGTGCGCGCAGGGCGCCGGTGACCTCGGTGCCGCTCGTCAGCGTGAGCGCCGTCGGCCACGTCGTGTTGTCCGGCTGGCCGTCGCCCGCCGCGCGCCCGACCCAGGCCGGGGTGTCGGCGGAGTCGGCGGGGAGCAGGTCGGCGGTGACGGTGAGCGGGGCGCCGCCCTCGTCGGTGCCCGGGAGGCGGCCGGCCGTCGTCCCGCCGGTGCCCTCGTCGAAGGCGAAGGTGACGACGTTCGTCGCCGTCGTGCCGCGCCCGGCGAGCACCTCGACGGCGTCGATGTCGCCGCCGAAGCCGGACACGCCGTCGTCGGCGAAGAGCCGGCCGACGACGAGCGCGGCGCCCTCGTCGGGCTGCAGGGCGTCGGCGGGCATGCCCCAGGTGCGGGTCGTCGTGACCCCGTCGACGGTGACGGACGCCGAGGTGCCCGTGTAGACACCCTCGAGGTGCGCCCAGGCACCGGCCGGGAGCGCGGCCGGCGCGCAGACCCGGCGCAGCTCGGTCGTCGGCTCGGCCTCCTCCTCGCTGTCGGCGAGGACGACCGCGAGCACGGAGAGGCAGGGCCGGCCGTCGTCGACGAGCAGGCTCCAGCCCTCCCGCGGCGCCGCGCCCGGGCCGTCGGAGGCCGGCCGGCTGACGACGCCGCGGACGCCGGTGCCGCCGTCCCACCGGACGTCGGCGGCGAGCGTGAGGTCCCGGGTGAGGGTCGCCGTCCCCGGCACCGTGGCGACGACGCGCGCGGCCGTCGTCCCGCCGGCGAAGCGCAGGGCGAGGTCCGGGGCGAAGGTCAGGGACCGGCAGACGACGGAGAAGAAGTCGAGCCCGTCGCCGGAGCGGCCGGTCGCCCCGGTCATGACGCTGCCCGCGGGGCACAGCTGCGCCGGTCGGCCGCCGCCGCCGGCGCCGCCGACCCGGGAGGTCGCCTCCGCCGCGCCGAGCGTGCCCGTCGCCGGGTCGAGCGGTGCGCACAGGAGCGTGATCGCGTCGACGAGGGCACCGGCGGTGCCCGTCGCGCCGACGGCCAGCGAGCCCGCCGGGCAGGTCGCCGTGGAGACGCGGTCAGTCGTCGGGCCGTACCCGGGCCCGTCGAACGCCGTCCCGACCGCTGCCGCGCCGCCGTCCAGCACCGCCGGGGCGCAGCGGAAGGTGATGCCGTTGAGCCAGTCCCGGCCCTGGTCCGGCTCGTCGTTCTGGTAGCCCGTGATCGAGGTGACGGCGTAGTCCCCGCACGAGGCCTCGGCCGGTGCACCGCCGAAGGGGTTGCCCCAGCCGGCGAGGGCCTCGGCCCGCCCGAGCCGCGGCTCGGCGAGGCCCGTCACGGCCGCGGCCGGCGGCGCCGACACCGCGGAGGGCAGGCCGGGCAGCACCGGCAGCCCGGCCACGACGAGCCCGCTGACGATCCCGACGACGAGCGCGCGCATCCTGCCCACGGCCCCGACTCCCACTGCCCCGCGCGGCCCGACCCGGGACACGCGCTCCTCAGATCACCCGGTGGACACCCGGCGACCAGGGCAGGGCGGGACCCGTGCGCGAGCCCGCCAGCCCGTATCGGCCGCGCCCGCCCCCGAGCGGTCGCACGTCACGCAGCCTGCTCCGATGGTCACCGACATCCGGGCACGCTGTCCGTCGGTTCGATGACAGAAACCCGTGCCATCAGTTACGACTTCGTTTCCCCGGTTACGGCCAGATGTCGCCCGCCCGGTGCGTACCCCCTCGCCCTGTTTGCTCTGCCCTCAGTTGTGAGGGTGGTGAGGGTGGCGGGCAGGTCGCACGGGGTGTTTGCTCTGCCATCAGCAGCGAGCCAAGCCGGCTGCTCCCGGGCCTTGCTCTGCCATCAGAAGCGAGCCAGGGCCGCCGTGACCGGGCGGCCGCCGACCACAGCGCAACCACAAGTGCCGTTCCGGCGCACGAAGGCCCCTGGACGGGGACTTCTGGTTGCGTCGTGGCTCGGCGGACGGCGCCACGGCTTCGTCGTTGCTCGGCGACACGCTGGGTCGGCGCCGGTGTGTCGTCGGGTGACGTCGATGCTGTGGCGCGGTGCGACGGCGTGGTCCTGATCGGGCAGAGGAGGGCTCGCTGTCGACGCCGGCGGGGCCGCACCCTCACAAGCGAGGGCAGAGCAAGCACCCTCACAAGCGAGGGCAGAGCAAACACCCTTGGCTCGCTCCTGATGGCAGAGCAAAGCGGACGGCCGGCTCTACCTGCTGCGTGAGCGGGACGACGAGGACGACGAGGCCGACGACGAGAACGGTCAGCGGCAGACGGCGAGCGCGAGGTCCGCGGCCGCGGGGAGCGTCAGGGCACGGCCTTCGGCGAGGAGCGACTCGTCGTCGGGTCCGGCCGGCGTGAGCACCTCGGCGAGGCCCGTCTCGTCGCTCGGTGAGCGGGGTGAGCCGATCTCGGCACGCAGGGTCTCGGCCGCGCCGAGCAGGCGGAGCGCGTCCGCCCGAGCGCCGAGGCGGGTGGCGGTGACGGCGACGTCCTCGAGGAGGATCGCCAGGGCCCAGCGGTCGTCCCAGCGCTGGTAGGCCTCCAGGGCGCGGGCGTAGCCGGCGCGGGCACCGTCGAGGTCGCCGAGGCCGCGCAGCGCGTTCGCGAGGTTGTTGTGCGCGATGGCGACCATCCAGGCGTCGCCGACCTCGAGGTTGAGGCGCATCGCCTCGGTGAAGCGGGCCTTCGCGTCGACGAAGTCCTCGGTGAGCAGAGCGATCATGCCGAGGTTGTTCTGCGAGACCCCGATCGCCCAGCGGTCGCCGACCTGGGTGCGCAGCGCGAGGGCCTGCTCGTTGAGGGCGCGGGCCGCCGCGTAGTCGCCGGTGTACTCGGCGATGACGCCGAGGTTGCTGAGGAGCGCGGCGGCCTGCGCGCGGTCCCCGAGCCGTTCCCGGACGACGAGACTCGCCTCGTAGTGCGCACGGGCGTCGTCGTAGCGGCCCTGCTGGGCGGCGAGGGTCCCGCGCAGGTGCAGCACCCGGCCCAGGCCCACCTCGTCGACGAGCGCGGTGAACGCGTCGGCCGCCTCCGCGAGCCGGTCCTCGGCGTCCGCGAAGCGGCCCTGCTTGCGGGCGACCTCGGCGAGCGCGACGTCCGCCCAGCCGGTCGCGGCCCGGTCGCCGACCGCGTCGGCGTGCGCCCGGGCCTGCGTGTACGCCCGGTCGGCGTCGTCCCAGGCGGCGGTGAGCTCGAGCACCTGGCCGAGGGCGAGCAGCACGGGGCCGCGGGCGCCGTCGTCGAGCAGCGGCAGCACCGCCCGGTAGTGCTCGATGGCCGTCGAGTTCGCGTACCGGGCCCGCGCCGCCGCACCTGCCGCGAGCAGCGCCGACCGCTTCTTCGCGTCGTCGCCGCCGCGCACGTAGTGGTAGGCGACGAGGTCGAGGAGCTGGCCGCCGGCCGTGGACGCCGTCGCGGCGACGTGATCGCCCGCCCGTTCGTGGAGCCGGGTCCGGACGCCGTGCGGCATCGACTCGTAGGCGACGTCCCGCACGATGACGTGCCGGAAGGCGTGCAGCCGGGTCGCCGCGTCGTCGAGCGTGAGGAGGTCGACCTCGCGCAGGACGTCGAGGTCGGCGTCGACGCCGGCCCGGTCGCCGAGGTCGGGATGGACGGCACGCAGCGCGGTCCCGGTGAACGAGCGGCCGACGACGCTCGCGACCTTGGCCGTCGTCCGCGGACCCTCGGCGAGGGTGTCGATCCGGGAGAGGACGAGCGCGGCGAGGCTCTCGGGCATGTCGAGGGTCTCGACGTCCACGCCCGTGAAGCGGCCGTCGGCCCGCTCGAGCAGGTACGTGACGAGCTCCTCGACGTAGAACGGGTTGCCCGCGCTGCGCCCGACGACCCGCTCGACGAGCACCTCGGGCACGTCCCCGGCGTCCGGCGTCCGGGCCCGGACGAGCGACCGGACCAGTGCCGCGACGACGTCGTCGTCGAGCGCCTCGAGCTCCAGGGCCCGGCGGTGCGCCAGCACCTCGAGCCCGGTCCCCGGCTCCCCGGCACCGGCCGGCCGGTACGCCACGACGACGAGCAGCGGCACCACCGCGGCCGCCTGGGCGAGCACGGTGAGCAGGTCCCGGGACAGCGGGTCCATCCAGTGGCTGTCCTCGACGACGAGCGCGAGCGGCGCCGTCGAGGCCCGGTGCGTGACGATCCGGACGGCGAGGTCCTCCAGCGACGTCTTGCGCAGCTTGGCGTCGAAACCGCTGGTCAGGTCGGTGTCCGGCAGCGCGAGGTCGAGCAGCGCACCGAGCAGCGGCAACCGGGAGACGAGCCCCGGGTCGACGGACTCCAGCCGGGCCCGCAGCGCGGAGCTCACCGCCGGCACGTCGTCGGGGTCGAGACCGCCGAGCCCGAGCAGGTCCCACCAGACGTCGCGCCACGCGGCGTAGCTCGTGCCGGCGCCGAACGACGGGCTCTCACCGACGTGGACGGCGACCCCGCTGCGGGACAGCACCCGCACCATCTCCGCGACGAGCCGGGACTTGCCCATGCCGGCCTCGGCGACGATCTCGAGCACCCGTCCCGAGCCGGCGGCGACGTCCTCGACGACCTCGGTGACGAGGCCGAGCTCGCGGACCCGGCCGACCATCGGCTCGGTGAACCGGACGGCGAGCCGCGCCGCGAGCCCGGTGCCGCCGGCCCGGACGTCCTCGAGGGCGTGCGCCTGGATCGCGGCGCTCTTGCCCTTGACCGCGAGCGGGGCGAGCCGGCGCCACGCGAACCGGTCCTCGGCCGCGCGGTGCACCCGGCCGTCGACGATGATCTCGCCGGGCGCCGCGGCGGACATGAGCCGGGCCGCGACGTTCACGGCGTCCCCGAGGCAGCAGAACGTGCGCCGGGTCGGGTGCCCGTACGTGCCGCTGCGCAGGCGCCCGGTCGCGATCCCGATCCGTAGGTCGGTCGCGCTCGTCCGGCCCTCGAGCGCCCGCAGCTCGAGGGCCGCGGCGCAGGCCCGCGCGGCGTCGTCCTCGTGCGCGAGCGGGGAGCCGAAGACGGCGTAGAGGTAGGCGCCCTTGTCGCCGAGGGTCAGCTGGAGGGTGCTGCCGCCGTAGGCGTCGACGACCCGCTGGGCCTCCATCACGAACTCGTCGAGCTTGGCGTGCGCCGCCGGGTCGGTGTCGTAGTCGATCCCGCCGAACGACACGAAGAGCGGGACGGCGGGCCGCAGCTCGGCGAGGAACTCACCGCGCCCGGACCGCATCCGCTCGTAGACCTGGGGCAGCAGCCACTGCCGGACGACGTGCTCGGGCAGGTCCGGGGGCGGTTGCCACGGCATCGGGGCGGGTCGCGGCACCCGCAGCCCGCGGAGGACGCCGACCCGCCGGCCGGCTGCGCCGTCCGGGAGATCCGCGCGGTCCGGGAGATCCGCGTCGCCCGCGGGGTCCGCGGGGAGCACCTCGACGTCGGCCCGGTCGCCGAGGGCGTCGAGCGCCGACGCGTCGAGGGTCACCGTGCCCGTCGTCGCCCGCCGCTCGGCCGCGGCGAGGTGGTCGACGAGGCGGCCGGCGAGGACGTCGACGAGCTGCACCCGGTGGTCGCCGACGACGAGCCGGCGGGCCTCCCCCACCGCGACGGCGACCTTCATCGCGAGGTCGACGGCGGTGCCGGACGGCGTGACGACCCGGCCGACGTCCGCCATCGCCTCCTGCATGGCGAGGCCGCACGCGACCGCCCGCAGGCCGTCGTCCCCGTCGAGCCAGCACGTGACGGCGTCACCGCTGAAGGAGATGACGTCGCCGCCGTGCGCGTGCAGCCGCGACAGGAGGGCCTCGAAGACCACCCCGAGCACGGTGCTCAGCTCGTCGGCGCCCCGCCGCGGCCCGAGCTCGCGGGCCAGGGCCTCGGTGAGCGGTGTGAACCCGGAGATGTCGGCGAAGAGCGCCGCACCCCGCACCCGCGTGGGCAGCTCGACCCCGGCCGCGATCGCCCGCCGCCTGTCGGCGGCGATGTACGCCTGCGGGTCGTCCACGCCCGGTCTCCCAGTTGTCCGCGCCCGCGGGCTCAGGCGGTCAGCTGACGTGCAGTGCCTCGAACTCGGCGTCCGCGACGGTGTCCGGGTCGGCGTCGAGCCGCAGGTGCGCGAGCACCGTCTGGAGGACGCGCAGCGCGCTCGTCGCCCGCACGCCCCACGTCGACAGGTAGGAGTACTGCCACCACCACAGCGCCTCGTCGATGCGGCCCGCGCGGTAGTGCTTGAGGCCGTGCGCGAGCTCGGTCGCGACGTCGGCGAGGTCGTCGACGAGGCTCGCCCGGACGACCTCGTGGTTCGTCAGCGGGTCGACGACGTCGGCGTAGTCGTCGAGGCCGTGGAAGAGGTTCGCGAGGTTCTGCCGCACCGGGTCGACGTCCGGGTCGGGGCCGGCGTCCGGCTCGAACCGCTCGCTCGGGACGACGTCGCTGATGGCGCCGAGCCGGGCGCCCGCGACCGAGGTCTGCGAGAGCGCGAGCAGCAGGACCGGGATCGCGGTGTCCGGCGCGGAGCCGGCGGCGACCTCGGTCAGGGCGTCCAGGTAGGCCTGCGCGTCGGCCGCGGTCTCGTCGGCGAGACGGCGCAGCTCCTGCCGCTCGGCGACGTTCTCCACCGTGACGGCGAGGCCGTCGGTGACGGGTGTGTCGGTGCTCCGGTCAGACATCCAGAAGTCTCCTCCCCTCGAAGGCCCGGCCCAGTGTCAGCTCGTCGGCGTACTCGAGGTCCCCCCCGACGGGCAGCCCGGACGCGAGCCGCGTGATCCTGACGCCCATCGGCTTGAGCCAACGGGCGAGGTACGTCGCCGTCGCCTCCCCTTCGAGGTTCGGGTCCGTCGCGATGATGATCTCCGTGACGTCCCCTGACGCGAGCCGCTGGACGAGCTCCTTGATCCGGAGGTCGTCCGGGCCGACGCCCTCGATGGGGCTGATCGCCCCGCCGAGCACGTGGTACCGGCCGCGGAACTCGCGTGTCTTCTCGATCGCGACGACGTCCTTCGGCTCCTCGACCACGCACAGCACCGAGAGGTCCCGCCGCGGGTCGCGGCAGATCCGGCACTGCTGGTCGGCCGACACGTTCCCGCAGACGTCGCAGAAGCGCACCTTCTCGGTGACCTCCGTGAGCGCCGACACGAGACGGCGGATGTCCGCCGGGTCGGAGGCGAGCAGATGGAAGGCGATCCGCTGGGCACTCTTCGGACCGACCCCGGGCAGCCGCCCGAGCTCGTCGATGAGGTCCTGGACCACGCCTTCGTACACATCCGGCAGCCTACGTGACCCCGCGGACATCGGCGCCGCCCGAACCACGTGATCCAAGCCTTACCTACGAAAGGTCCGAACGCCCGAGGCGGACGCCGTCCTGCCCGCCCGTGCTCAGCCGCAGTCCGGCAGCCGCCCGCCGAGCAGCCCCTCGACGGCGAGCCGGACGTAGGTGCCGGCGAGGTCCTCCGCGGCCAGCGGCCCGTCGGGCCGGTACCAGGAGCTCGTGCCGTTGAGCATGTCGAGCAGGGCGAGGGTCACGAGCCGGACGTCGGCCACGTGCAGCTCACCGGCGCGCACCCCCGCGGCGACCGTGTCGGCGACCCGGCGCTGGTAGTACCGCCGGTGCCCGTCGACGACGGCCCGGTGCTCCGGGGTGAGCGCCGCGAGCTCGTGCCGGCCCACGAGGTGCTCGACCTGCCGCTCGACGAGGTGGAGCAGGTGCCCCCGGACGAGCCGGGTGAGCCGCTCGGTCGGCGTCCCGGCCTCGTCGAGCACCGGCAGGGTCCGCTCGACCGGCTCCTCGCTCACCGTCAGGCAGATCGCGAAGAGGATCTCCTCCTTCGACGCGTAATGGTGGTAGAGGCTCGCGCCGCGGATGCCGAGGGCGTCGGCGATCTCCCGCATCCCGATCTCGTGGTAGCCGTCGGACGCGAAGAGCCGGGCGGCGGCGGAGACGATCTGCTCCGCCGTCACCCGGCCCCGGCGCATCGGCTCGTCCACGGCGCCAGACCCTACCGACGCGGCACCGGCCGCCCGCCCCGACCGCTCGGTCAGCCGGCCGGCGTCCACGACGGGTCGCGCAGCGTGCGCTTGAGGATCTTGCCCTGCGGGTCGACCGGGAACTCCGGCACGACGTGCACGGCCTTGGGCACCTTGTAGCCGGCGAGCCGGTCCCGGCAGAAGTCGAGCACCGCCGCGGTGTCGACGTCGGCGTCCGGCTTCGGGATGACGAACGCGGTGACCGCCTCGGACCAGTACTCGTCCGCGCGGCCGACGACCGCCGCCCGCAGCACGGCCGGGTGCTGCATGAGGGCCCGCTCGACCTCCTGGGAGGAGACGTTCATCCCGCCGGACTTGATGACGTCCTTGATCCGGTCGTGGAAGAAGAGGTTGCCCTCGGCGTCCCGCCGGACCATGTCACCGGTGTGCACCCACCCGTCGCGGAACACCTCGGCGGTGCGCTCGGGGTCCTTGTAGTACCCGAGCATCGCCGAGGGGCTGCGGCACCAGAGCTCGCCGAGGTCGGCGTCCTGCCCGTCGAGGCCGACGACGCGGACCTCGAGGTGCGTCACCGGCTTGCCGATCCACGTCGGGTCGCCGCCCGGGATGTCGTCGAGCGTGCGGAACCAGCCGACGGTGCCGAGCTGGGAGAGCTCGGACTGCCCCCAGTAGGTGCCCCACACGACGTCCGGCGAGGCCTTGGCCCACGCGTCGATCGTGCTCGGGGTCATCTGGCCGCCGTACGTCATGCAGCGCTTGACGGTGCCGACGGCGTCCGGGCCGAAGTCCGGGTGCTGCGCGAGCGCCATGTAGAACGTCGGCGTCTGCGCGATGACCGTGACGCCCTCCTCGCGGACGATCCGCAGCGCCGACTCCGGGTCGACCGCGGCGGGCAGCACGAGGGTCGCGCCCATCATCGTCAGCGTCGTCATCGAGCCGAGACCGGCGATCGTGAAGAACGGCATGACGAACAGCCACACGTCGTCCGGGCCGGTCCGCAGCCCCCACGACCACGCCGGGGCGGTCGACGTGAGGTAGTTGCGGTGGGGCACGAGCACGCCCTTCGGCGCCGCCTCGGTGCCGCTGGTGTAGACGAGCATCGCGACGTCGAGCTCGTCGACCTCGGCGTCCGGCTGGGTCGCCGGTGCCGCCGCGACGAGGTCGGCCCACGACAGCCAGCCCGGCGCGAGCTCGCCGCCGGCCGCACCCGTCGGGCCGCCGTCCAGGTCGAGGCAGCGCACCGGCAGGCCCTCGGCCGCGGCCGCGCCGCCCGGCACGAGGTCGTGCGTCGCGACGAGCACGGTCGGCTCGGCGTGCTCGAGCTGGGCGCGCACCTCGTGCGGCTTGAGCAGCGGGCTGACGACGGTGAACGTCGCCCCGACCTTGAGCGCGCCGTAGTAGACGGCGACGACGTCGACCCGGTTGCGGGAGAGCATCGCGACCCGGTCGCCGCGGACGACGCCCTGCCCGAGGAGCACGTGCGCGGCCCGGTTGGCCATCGCGTCGAGCTCGCCGTACGTGACCGCGGTCCGCGTGCCGTCCGCGCCGAACGCGACGAACGCGACCTTGCCGGGCTGGTTCGCGGCGTGCCGGCGGAGCTGGTCGCCCAGCGTCGACCGGCCGAGGGCGGCGCGGTAGTGCTCGGGCAGGGCTCCGTTCGACGCGGCGGACGACACCGCCGTCATCCGGCCGTGCTCGCGTACATCGGCGACCCGAAGGTCTCCAGGTGCACGATGTCCTCGACCGGGGAGCGGGTGAGCTTGGTCGGGAAGCCCTTGGCGGGGTAGCCGACGGCGATGTGCGCGGCCGTGATGAAGCCCTCGGGGATCTCGAGCAGCTCGGTGACCGCGGGCTCGGACAGGCACAGCAGCGTCGTCACCGCCGTCGCCACACCCTGGTCGCGCAGGGCGAGGCAGAGGTTCTGCATCGTCGGGTAGATCGAGCAGCCGCCGACGACGGACAGCCGGCCGAGCTCGGTGTCGGTCGGGTGCAGGCCGGCCATCTCGGCGCAGACGACGATGATCGCCGGGACCTTGTGCAGGTTCTCGGCGAAGTCGTCGGCGGCCTGCACGGTCTTGTCCAGGGCGCCGACGTTGATGTCGCCGGTCGAGATCGCGGCGAGGTAGCCCTTCCACGGCGGGAGGTAGAGGTCGGCGAGGGCCTTCTTGCGCGCGGGGTCGCGGACGACGACGTAGCGCACGGGCTGCCGGTTGCCGCCCTGCGGGCCGAACCGGGCGGCGTCGAAGGCGCTGTACAGCACCTCGTCGGGCACCGGGTCGTCGGAGAAGTACCGGCACGTGCCGGTGGTCCGCATGGCGTCGATCAGCTCCATTGCTGCTCCGTCCTAGCCGTGGTTAGGGTTCGTCAGCGACAGCATGGTGTGACCTAGGTCTCTGGTCAAGAGGTGCTTCGACTGGGATACGCAGGGGTCTTGGCTCCGGACGGCCCGCACGTCTACCGTGACCTAACAGCCGTTACACCCAGGTCTGCCCGCCGTACCTCGGCGAGGACCATCCGAACCGACGGGACGGCGCATGACCCTCCTGGACACCCCCGCGGCCCCGGTCGACGCCGACCGGCTCGCCGCAGCGCTCGAGCACGCGAACATCCCGACGCTCGTCGTCGTGCTGCACCAGCTCACCGGCGACCGCCGCTGGCTCGCCGCGCCGTACCGGCCGCAGCGCGGGCGCGGCATGGACGACAACGCCTCCGGCGGCCTGCCGGACGACGTGCAGGCGCAGGTCCGGGCGGCGGCGCTCGAGGCGGTGCTCGCGTGGTCGCACGGGCGGCCGGTCGCCGTCCCCGCGCCGCGCGGCGACGCGCTCGTCGAGCTGCTCGAGGTCGCGCAGGGCGAGCCGGTGCCGCCGGAGTTCGAGCCGATGCTCGCCGAGCTGCTCGGCTTCGCGCCGGCACGCGAGCACGGGCCGGTCGCCGGTGCGGCCGGGTTCAGCGCACTGATCGTCGGGGCCGGCGTCTCCGGGATGCTCGCGGCGCTGCGGCTGCGGGCCCTCGGCGTCACGGTGACGGTGCTCGAGAAGAACGACGACGTCGGCGGCACCTGGCTGGAGAACCGCTACCCGGGCGCGGGCGTCGACACCCCCAGCCATCTCTACTCGTACTCCTTCTTCGACCACGACTGGGCGACGTACTTCGGCCGGCAGCCCGAGGTCGAGCAGTACCTCAAGGACTTCGCCGACGCCAACGACCTGCGCGGCCTCGTGCGGTTCGGCACCGAGGTCGCGTCGTCCGCGTGGGACGACGCGGTGCAGGAGTGGGTCGTCACGACGACGGCCGGCGAGACGTTCCGGGCGAACGCCGTCGTGAGCGCCGTCGGGCAGCTCAACCGGCCGCGCGTGCCGGTCATCGAGGGCATGGAGTCGTTCTCCGGCAAGGTGTTCCACTCGGCGCTGTGGCCGGACGACGTCGACCTCACCGGCCGGCGGGTCGTCGTCATCGGCACCGGTGCGAGCGCGATGCAGATCGTGCCGGCGGTCGTGGACGACGTCGCGCACCTCACGGTGTTCCAGCGGTCGCCGCAGTGGGTCGCACCGAACTCGGACATCTTCCGGCGCTTCCCGGACGAGGCGCACTGGCTCATGCGGACCGTGCCGCTGTACCGCGCCTGGTACCGGGCCCGGCTCGCCTGGACCTTCAACGACAAGGTGCACCGGTCGCTGCAGCGCGACCCGGCGTGGACCGAGCCGACCCGGTCGGTGAACGCCGAGAACGACGCCCACAGAAGGGTTTTCACCCGCTACCTCGAGGCGGAGCTCGCCGACCGGCCGGACCTGCTCGCGAAGTGCCTGCCCGACTACCCGCCCTTCGGCAAGCGGATGCTCCTCGACAACGGCTGGTTCGCGGCGCTGCGCCGCGACCACGTCGACCTCGTCGCCGAGGAGGTCGTGCGCTTCACGCCGTCCGGGGTCGAGAGCGCGGGCGCGCACGTCGACGCGGACGTCGTCATCCTCTGCACGGGCTTCCAGGCGCACGAGTTCCTCGGGCCGTGGCAGGTCCGCGGCCGGTCCGGGCGCACCGTGCGGGAGCAGTGGGGTCCGGACGACGCGACCGCCTACCTCGGCGTCACGGTGCCGGACCTGCCGAACTTCTTCATGCTCATCGGCCCGAACACCGCGCTCGGGCACGGCGGCAGCATGATCACGATCGCGGAGTTCCAGGCCGAGTACGTCATCCGGCTCGTCGAGCGGATGCTCGGCGAGGGCATCACGTCGGTCGAGCCGCACGCGGACGTCGCGCAGGCGTACACCGAGCGGGTGGACGCCGCCCACGGCGCGATGATCTGGACGCATCCCGGGATGACGAACTGGTACCGCAACCCGGCCGGCCGGGTCGTCTCGACGCTGCCGTGGCGGATCGTCGACTACCGGGAGATGATCCGCGAGCCCGACCTGGGCGACTTCCTCGTGCGCCGGGCGCGCTGAGCCCGCGCCGTCGCGGCGGCCGGGGTCAGCGCGCGCCGTCGAGGACGGCGACGAGCGCGTCGCACAGCGGCGGCCAGGCGTGCATCGCCCACGGCCCGAACTCCTGCTGCGTCAGGCATGCGACGGCGACACCGCGGGTCGGGTCGGCCCAGAGGAACGAGCCGCTGCCGCCGAAGTGGCCGAAGGTGCGCGGGGAGACCCTCGTGCCGGCCCAGTGCCCGGCCCGTCCGAAGTTGCGTTCGAAGCCCAGGCCCCAGTCGCAGGGGTCGAACCGGCCGACGCCCGGGACGATGCCTGCCAGGCCCGGGTAGGCGACCTCGACGAACCCGGTGAGCGTCGACGGGTGCAGCACCGTGGGGGCGAGCAGCTCGCGGCCGAACGCCGCGAGGTCGGTGACCGTGCTGTGGAAGCCGAACGCGGGCGACCCCTGCGGCGTCGTCGCGGTGAGCCCGAGGGGTTCGAGGACGGCCTCGGTGAGGTACTCGGCGAACGGGACACCGCTGGCCGTCGCGAGGTGGTCGGCGGCCTCCTCGATGCCACGGTTGGAGTACACCCGGCGGGTCGCCGGTGCGCAGACGACCGGGGCGTCGCTCTCGAAGCCGTACCCGGCCGTGTGCGCGAGCAGGTGCCGCAGGGTGGCCCCGGGCGGGCCGGCGGGGTCGTCGAGGGTGACGGCCTCCTCCTCGACGGCGACCCCGAGCGCGTAGGCGGTGAGCAGCTTGCTCACCGACGCGACCCGGGAGGGCTCGTCGACGGCGCCGCGGGACGCGAGCAGGCCGTGCGCATCGGTGACGACGAGGCCGGCGGCGGGGACGTCCCAGCCGTCGATCGCGGAGAGCACACCCGCGAGGGACGAGGCGAGCGCCGAACGGTCGCCGGTCGCGATGCCGGTCACCGGCGGCTCACTCCTCGCGCTCGTCGATGAGCTTGCCCCCGAGGAGCTGCTCGACGACGGGCGCGCCGACGAGCGAGGAGCCCTCGACGTCGGCGTCGTCGAAGCTCACCTCGTCGTCGCGGGGCGCGGTGCGGGGGGC
>NZ_MWLL01000021.1 GCF_002198675.1 Kineosporia sp. R_H_3
CTGCACGAACCAAGCCTGACCCACCGACCAAGGTCAGCGACGGACCCCGGTCGGCGTTTTGTTCAGCAGGCTCCTAGGGGTTCCGGCCCGACTTCTGCCGGGCCGCCGACCCCGAGTCCAAGGGGATCGTGGAGACCCTGGTCGGCTACGCCAAACGCGACCTGATGGTCCCACTCACCCTCCACGACGACCTCCCCGCCGCCCCGGCGGACAGGCTCGCGGTGGTGAACACGCTGGCGGCCTGCTGGTGCGGGGAGGTGAACGCCGTCGTCCACTCCGAGATCTGCGCGGTCCCTGACCAGCGGCTGACCGTCGAACGCGACATGCTGAAGGCGCTGCCGTCGCTGCGGCCCGAGATCGGGGCCCGACCGGCGACCCGCAAGGTCGATCGGTTGTCGTGCGTGCGGTTCGGGTCGGCCCGCTACTCGGTCCCCACCCGCCTGATCGGCGACACGGTGTTCCTGACCGTTCTCGAGGGCCGGGTCCAGGTCCTCGAACGCTTCACCGGTGAGGTGGTCGCCGAGCATCCGCTGGTGGCTCCCGGGGAGACGAGCGTCCTGGACGAGCACTACGGGTCGTCCCGCCCGGACAAGCCCCGCCGGGCGCCGCGGGCCCGGACCGGCGACGAGCAGCAGTTCCTCGCGCTCGGCCCGACCGCTGCACAGTTCCTGACCGGCGCCGCCGCGGCCGGGGTGGCGAACCTGGCCCGCGAGATCCGCCAGATCCTCACCCTGCACGCCGCTCACGGCCCCGACGCCCTGCACGCCGCCCTGGCCAGGGCGGTCGAGTTCGGCCGCTGGCGCGCCGACGACGTGCGCTCCATCCTGGCCGCCGGCGGCGCCGCACCCACCCCACGCCCGCCCGGGCAGGCCCTCGTCCTGACCCTGCCCTCGGCGCTCACGGCACCGACCCGGTCCCTGGCCGACTACGCCATCGCCACCCCGGGCGGCGACGTCACCGGCACGATGGGCGGCGACGTGATGGGTGGTGAGTCGCGGTGACCGCTGCGGCGCCGCCGCCGCTGGCCGCGGACCTGGCCGAGGGGTTGAAGCGGCTGAAGATGGCCGCGATGCGCCAGCTCGCCCCCGAGCTGCTCGTCACCGCCAAGACCCAACGGTGGGCGCCGGAAGAGTTCCTGCGGACCCTGGTCGAGGCCGAGATCGCCGCCCGGGACGCCTCCAACGCCCGGACCCGGATGCGGACCGCAGCGTTCCCGGTGGCCAAGACCCTGACCGAGTTCGACGTCACCGCGTCCTCGATCCCGCAAGCCACCTTCGACTACCTGGCCTCGCTGGAATGGATCCGGGCCACCGAGAACGTCGCCCTGATCGGCCCCGCCGGCACCGGCAAGAGCCACATCCTGGTCGCCCTCGGGGTCGCCGCCGTCGAGGCCGGACACCGGGTCCGCTACTTCACCGCCGCCGACCTCGTCGAGACCCTCTACCGGGCCCTGGCCGACAACAGCGTCGGCCGCGTCATCGAAACCCTGCTGCGCAACGACCTCGTCCTGGTCGACGAGCTCGGCTTCGCACCCCTGGACGACACCGGCACCCAACTGCTGTTCCGGTTCATCGCAGCCGCCTACGAACGCCGCTCCCTGGGCATCGCCTCGCACTGGCCGTTCGAGTCCTGGGGACGCTTCCTACCCGAACACACCACCGCCGTCAGCCTCCTCGACCGCCTCCTGCACCACTGCCACGTCGTCATCACCGACGGCGACAGCTACCGCATGAAACAAGCCCGAACCCGAACCCCAGGAGGCCCCCGAAAACCAACCTGATCAACCCCGAGGAGCGGGGACTTTCACCTGGCCACCAACGGGGACGACAACCTGGCCGTTGACAGTGGGTCTGCCCGTTGGGGTGGGGTAGTAACGGGGGACGTTCTTCGTCGGCTTCATCGCCCTGTTCGCCTTTGCTGCCTGACCGGACGAGCCCGGGTTGGTCACTGCCTTCTACGTCGTGTAGGAACGGACTGCTGGTTTACGAGTTGTAGAGCGGACGGTGGATCCCGCCGGCCGGAGACGAGGTGGGTCGTGGAGCGCGGCGAGCTCGCCAGGGCTGTCACGGAGTGTCTGTGGCGGGAGCCCGACGGGCTGTCGGCAGCCTCCGTGGTCGATCGGTTGTCGCAGCATGATGGCCGGAGGCTGGCGGTGACCACCGCGCTGACGGTGCTGGAGCGGTTGCGGCACAAGGGGCTGGTGGACCGTGTGAGACAGGGCAAGAGCTATCTGTACACGGCGGTAGCCGACCGGGAGTCGCTTGTCGTTGAGGCGATGACCGCGGCCCTGGCGGACAGTTCGGACCGGACGCTCGCGTTGTCGCGCTTCGTGGACGCGATGACTCCCCAGGAGCAGGCGACGCTGCGTGCGGCGCTGGGCGGACAGCCGTGACGGCGGCGGTGGTCGCCGCTGCCCCGACCGTCGGAGCGTTTCCGGCCTGGTCGCTACTCGATCCGATCATCCTCGCCGCGTTCGTCGTGCTCCTCGCCAGGCCGGTGCCGGCCGTCCTGGGACAGTCCCAGTGGCCGGCGCGCGCGCCCAAGCTGGCACTGGTGGTCTGGGCCGCAGTGGGGGCGGCCACGGCCGTGTCGGCTCTGGGGGTGCTCGCGTCGCTGGACGTCGCGCCGCTGGGTGAGTCGGTGGCCCCTGCTCTGGCTCATCTCGTCGCTGGTACCGGTCCGGATCGGGGGCTTCTGCACTGGTGGTCATGGCTGCTGCTGGCGGCAGCCGCCGCGGCGCCGTGCTGGGTGGTGGCACGGATGCTGTCGCGCCGATGGCGACTGCGAGCGGCTCGGCGGGCGCACGGCCTGCTGGTCGACCTTGTCGCACGGTGGGACCCGTTGCTCGGCGCGCACGTCCTCGACGACAGTCGCATCCTTGCCTACCACCTGCCCGGAACGTTTCGTCCGGGCGGGCGTGGGTTGCGGATCGTCGTGACCCGCGGTTGCCTTGAGGGGGTGCCCGGCCCCGCTCTGGATGCACTGCTCGAACACGAGCGGGCGCACGCCGACGGCCGCCACGCGGCCGTGATCGGGGTGTTCGAAGTCTGCGCCGAAGCCCTGCCGTTCTCCGCGGGTGCCCGTCTTGCGCTTGAGGAGGTTCGTCTGCTCACCGAGATGCTCGCCGACGACCGCGCAGCGGCCCGTACCGGCAGGTCCCAGGTTCTGGCAGCTCTCGTGGCCGCTGCCTGCGAAGGCCCGCTCACCGTGCGCCGGCCACCACGACGTGTCTCGGGTCCCGTCGCGGGTCCTGTCGCGACTCGTTACAGGTCGTTGCGGCCGCGGTGTCGTGACGCCGAGCGGTCGCCGGAGCCACGAACGGGGCGCGTGACCTCGCCCGTCCTGCGGCGCGCACGTCGCCTCGTCGGCCCGTCCGGACAGCTGGCGTTCACGGCCCGCGCGGGGTACCTCGTCTTGGCTGCGTGCGTCATCTGCGCGCCCCTGGGCGTACTCGCAGCGGGATGAATTGCGCGCGCGCGTCACGCCCGGCCACGACCCGGACAACGGGGGACGCTCCCTGCCAGGCGCTGATGGCTGCTGGACACCCCGCCGGAGCTCACCATCGCGGTGGGGTGCGGATGGCTCAATCGGTTCTGGCCCGGAGTCGACGCCCCAAGGTTCGCCGGCTGGCCGACTCCATCGTCGCCGGGCAGACGGTCGAGATCGGCGGCATGAGCGCACTGCTCGAGGCGAGGACGTCATGAGTCGCCCGCAGCGGACGTCCCCGGACCGGCAGCCGCACCCCGAGCGTCGCGACTGCGAGCACGCCGACGGCGCGGCAGAAGCAGCCGGGCCCGGCAACCCTCTGAGGTTGCGGCCGACCGGACGGACGACGGTGACCACCCGGCCCGGGCGGCCAGCAGTCGCCATCGTCGTCGTCGTGGCGGTCGCGGCCGCCCTGGCCGCTTGGTGGTGGACCGGGGACGCAGCCGAGCCGGCAGCCGGAAGCGCGCTCGCCCCGTCGGCCGGGCTGCAGGCCTCGGTCCTGGTGGCGCGAGTGGTGCGCGACGTCAGTGCGGCGTTCACTGTCGGCAACCTCGTGCTGATCTCAACGGTACTCCCTAGCACTGCGGCCGGTTCACCGGCAGACCTGGGAGCCTTGCGGGCGCGGACGCTGCGGACGGTCGCGGCGGCCGCGTGGGCCTGGGCCGCCGCCGGTGCAGTCTGGCTCGTCCTGTCCTACTGTGCCCTCGTCGGCACGTCTCCCGTCCCCTCCCTGCTCGACGGAACGCTCGCGCCTCAGGTGGCCTACTACGTCGCCGAGTTCGACATCGGTCGGGCCTCGGCGCTCAGCGCCGTGCTCGCCGCTGCCGTGGCGGTCGCCTCTCGGTTGACCCGGCGCACGACCCCGGCCGCATGGCTCACTACCCTGGCCGTCCTCGCCCTGCTGCCACCGGCGTTCACGGGCCACTCGACCACTGCGGGAGACCACGGAGCCGCCGTCGACACCCTCGCCGTGCACGTCGTGGCGGCGAGCATCTGGGCGGGAGGGCTGGCCGGGCTGGGCCTGATTGCCCTGCGTCGGCGCGAGACACGGCCCGCCGCGGCCCCCCGCGCTGCCGGGCCGGAGGCCTACGCGCTGTCGGACTCCGCCTGGAGCCTCGTCCTCCGGCGCTACTCACGGCTGGCCCTGGGCTGCTACGCCGCAGTAGCGCTCTCCGGGACTCTGGCGGCCGTAGTCAGGGTGCCGTCGGTCGCCGCCCTCGCCGGACCGTACGGGGCGCTGCTCGCAGCCAAGATCACCGCTCTGGCCGCCCTCGGCGCGGCCGGTGCCCTGCAGCGTCGGCGCCTGCACGTCGACCCGCCGGTACGCCGTGGGTTCCTGCGGCTCGCCACCGCCGAGATCGCCATCCTCGCCGTCAGCTCAGGCCTGGCGGCCGTCCTGTCGGCGACGCCGATCAGCACGGAAGTCACCTTGCCCGCCACGGACGCCACCACCGTACTTCTCGGCTACCCGATGCCGACCGCACTGGATGCCGCCAGCTGGTTCACCCGCTGGCGGCTGGACTCGACGTGGGGTCCGGTCGCCGTCATCGCCGCAGGCGTCTACCTCCTGGGTGTGCGGCGCCTGCGGCGACGCGGCGACAGTTGGCCTCCTGGCCGGACCGCGGCGTGGCTCGGCGGGTGCGCCGCCCTACTGTGGGCCACGAACGGTGCACCCGGCGTCTACGGTGACGTCCTGTTCAGCATGCACATGGTCGAGCACATGACCGTCGGGATGCTCGTGCCCGTCCTGCTCGTCGTTGCAGCCCCCATCACGCTGGCCCTTCGCACCCTGAACCGACGAACCGACGGCAGCCGCGGTCCCCGCGAATGGCTCCTCGAACTGGTGCACGCACGCTACCTGAGGCTGATCACCAGACCCCCGGTCGCCGGAGCCCTGCTTGTCGGAAGCCTGTTGGGGTTCTACTACACCCCGGTGTTCGTCATCGCGATGAGCACTCACACCGGACACGTGCTTATGACGGCCCACTTCATCGCTGTTGGCTACCTGTTCGCCTGGGTCATCTGCGGGCCGGACCCCGGCCCCGCCCGACCGACCTATCCTCTCCGGCTGGTCATGCTCATCGTCACCATGGCCTTTCACGCCTTCCTTGGCGTCTCCATGATGAGCGGGCGCGAGATCCTCGGAGAGGCCTGGTTCAGCCAGCTCGAACGCCCCTGGGGACCCAGCCTCGCCCAGGACCAGTACCTCGGTGGAGCGCTCGCGTGGGGGCTAGGCGACTATCCCGTCGCCATCCTCACCGCTGCGCTCGCCGTTGCCTGGATCCGCTCCGACAACCGCGAATCCCGCCGGTACGACCGCAAGGCAACTCTGGACGACGACGCCGAGCTCAAGGCCTACAACGCCTACCTCCAGAGCATCGCTGCCCAGCACGAGGCGTACGAGCGTAGAACACGCGCCCCCGCCGGGGGCGACACCCGCCGTGACTCTCAGCGTCGAGCGTCCCCAGCGCCCGGCCCAGATGACAATGACGCATGACGACGCTACCGACGCACCGTGTGGGGGCTGTCGCGGACACTCCGAGGGAGCAGGCAGCAGCGAGATGACAAACCATGACGACCAGCGCAAGCGGCGGGCCAACCGCCTGACCCTGCTGGGGTTCGCGATCGTAGCCTGCGCCTATCTCGCCTGGATCGTCCTCGTTCTCACCACCTGACCGTCTCGTTGGCCTCGAAGCGGTTGACCACGCGGTCGGATGTCGAACCGCCACCCACTGACGCAGTACCAAGTGCACCTCAAGGACGGCGCTGCATGCTCCGATGGACCAAGTCCTGTCTCGCGCCCGCCTGGTCCACCATCAGGCCGCCGTCCGGCCATCGTCAGGAGCATCGAGTGAAGATCACCGTCGGACGCCGTCTTGCCGGCATCGCGGCCCGCACCCCTCCCACGTATCATCGTCACATAACAATGATATCGACGAGGTGTGATGATCCGCGTGTCGGGCCCGTCGAGCAGACCGGTATCCCGGCGGCGGCGCTGTTCCACAGCCTGTCCGACCCGACCCGGCTGGCGATCCTGTGCCACCTCGCCCTCGGTGAGCACAAGGTCGTCGACCTGGTCACGCACCTTGGTGCCGCACAGTCCACCGTGTCCAAGCACCTGTCGTACCTGCGCCAGTGCGGGCTCGTGCAGTCTCGGGCCGCAGGTCGTGCGTCGCTGTACTCCCGGGCCGTGCCGGAGGATCTGACCGGGCTGCTCGCCGCCGCGCAGCGGCTGCTCGCGGTTACCGGCGATGCGGTCGAGCTGTGCCCCACCTACGGCACCGGCAGCCACAGCGACAGTGCGCGCCCCGCTGGCAGCGGGCCGGCACGAGACGCTCGATGAGCGCCGGAACCCAGGAGGACCTGACCGACCGTGAGGTCGAGCAGCTTACCCGCCGGGGGCCGAGACTGGCGCAGTTCACCGTCGTCTACAACATCGCCAAGGGCGTCTTGGCGGTCATCGCCGGGCCTGCTCGCCGGGCTCGTCTCGCTGGTCGGGTTCGGCGCGGACTCCCGGATCGAGGTCGCCGCCAGCGTCCTGGTCGCGATCCGGCTCGCGGCCCGGCTGCGAACGGCGAGGCCGATGAAGCCAAGGAGCGCCGCACCCTCAAGGCCGTCGCGGTCACGTTCTGGGCGCTGGCTGCCTACTTCGTCATCGAAGTCGTCGCGATTTGCTCGACGGCTCGACCCCGGACAACAGCGTCGTCGAGATCGTGCTGCTCGTGCTCAGTGTGATCATCATGCCCGTGCTCGCCGCGGCCCAGCGCCGCGTCGGCACCCGGCTCGGAGACCCGGTGATGCTCGCCGACGCCGCCGAGACCAAGATGTGCGTGCTGCTGAGCATCTCCACCCTGCTCGGCCTGGTCCTGTTCGCCATCACCGGGCAAGGCTGGCGCGACCCCGTCGCCGGCTTCGTCATCGCCGCATTCGCCATTAACCAAGGACCCGACGCCTGGGAGGGCGAGTTCGTCGACGCCGACGATGATGATGACGATGACTAGAACTGCAGGGCGGCGGGCGCAGCTCGCCGCGGCGGCTGCCGCGGTCGCCGTGGCCGACCTCGCCGCCAAAGCGTGGGCCGATGCGTCCTTGCCCGGACGCACGATGCATGGTGGGCTGCTCGATCTGCAGCTGGCCTACAACTCCGGCGTCGCGTTCTCCCTCGGACATTCAGCACCCCGCGCGGTCGTCGTGCTGGTCACCGCGGCGATCACCGCGCTGGTCGCCTCCGTCGCCTGGCGGGTCGCGCCGACCGGTGCCCTGCTGGCCCGGGCAGCCGTCGCCGCGATCCTCGGCGGCGCAGTCGCCAACCTCGCCGACCGGGCGGCCGACGGCGTCGTCACCGACTACCTCCACACCGGCTGGTGGCCCACCTTCAACCTCGCCGACGTCGCCATCTGCGTCGGAGTCGCCCTGCTAGCCCTACACACCCTGCGCACCGGCACGCCAGACACCAACATCACCCCGAACACCGACGCCGCGGCCCGCAGTCGCCGCAGCCGCTGGCATGAGTCTGTCGGGTCCGATGCCCCCACAGAGACGCGGCGGCGTCATCAGGATCGAGGGGCTCCCGCACGTTGCGACCGGGTCTGAACACCTCACCGTCGAAGGCGCCGGGCTGCGGCCCTGCTCGCTACCGCCGGCGAGACCGGCCGGATCGTCGACCAGCTCACGCGGGCCAGCGAGGAGATCGAGCAGATCGTCCGGACGATCACCTCGATCGCCGAGCAGACCAATCTGCTCGCCCTCATCGCGACCATCGAGGCCGCGCGCGCCGGGGAGGCGGGCAAGGGCTTCGCCGTCGTCGCGAACGAGGTCAAGGAGCTCGCCCAGGAGACCGGCCGCGCCACCGGCGACATCACGTCGAAGATCTCCGGCATCCAGTCCATGACTGCCTCGGCGGCCACGGCGATTCGCGACATCGCCACGATCATCGACCGGATCAACGACAACCAGTCGATGGTCGCCGCCGCCGTCGAGGAGCAGTCCGCGACGACCAACGAGATCAACCGGTCCGTCAGCGACGACTCGGGCGGAGCCCGTCGGATCACCGAGAGCGTCGCCGGCATCAGCCGCTCCACCGGCGCCACCGCGGACAGCGCCCGCAGCACCCAGGCCTCCGTCGCAGCCCTGTCCGTGATCGCCGCGGACGCCGACCAGCTCATCCGCCGGTTCAGCCGGACGGTCCACAGCACGTAACGACGGCACACTCGCGGATCGGCAACGCTGCTTGGGCGTAGCCAGGGACCGCCACAGGATGGATGATCGTCCACGACGAGCGGAGTCGTCGCCACAACAGGGAGGCGCGATGCTCGGTGGATGGGCGGCGATCGCCGCCTTCGCCGCCCTCGTCCTCCTCGCCGACGGCCTCGCCCGGCACCGCAGGCGGCCCGTCACCGTCCTGCTCGCCAGCGCCGCGGCAGGCCTCGTTCTGTCCACGCTCGGCACTGTCATCGTCCAACTACGAGCTGCAAGTGACGACCTCACCCTTTCCGGCGTCGCCGTGGTGTCCGGGCTCGGACTCATTGTCGGGCTGCTCGTCGGCGGGGCCTTTGCTGGGCTCGGGCAAACCACCCAGACGCGCGAACCGCCAAGCACCGCGGGCGCGGACAGACCCCCGGACCCCGAGTGCCACCCCCGCACATGACGACGACGCCGGCCATACCGGGGCGGACATGGACGGGGCACCTACCGGCGAGAGCGGCTCCCGTGGTGTGCCGCGGGCCCGCACTTCGTTCGGATCGCGGAGCGAGAGTCGCCGACCGGCAAACGTGCGCCGCTGCAACCCGTGAGGACCTGTGTGGTGCCTTCAGGTCACCCCGACACCCATCGGCCACACCCACACCGGACCCATCAGGTCCAGTCACACAGCCCACCGACCTGAACGGTGGATCAGGCGTCAGGTCAGGCAGCAAGGGTCGACCAGTAGTCCCAGAATCGGACAGTGGCCAGCGCGGCGATGGCGACGAGCCATGCCGTGACCACGCTGGGTGCATAGGCAACGGCGGGTCGTAGCCGGGCCGGGACCGGCAGTCTGGCACTACAGACGTTGTGGGCGGTGGTGGCGACGAAAGCCGCGATGGCTGCGACCCACACAGCCATGCAGTAGGGGCAGAGGGCACCGATGCGGTACAGGCTTTGAAAGATGAGCCAGTGCACGAACAGCACCCCCAAAGTGGTGCCGGCCTGGATCCCCCACCAGAACCATCCCGGCAAGCGGGCCCCGGTGAGCAGGACCACGCCGATGGTGAGCAGCGCGGCGAACCCGGCTACGCCGAGGCTGGGGTTGGGGAACCCGAACGCGTCGGCCTGGGGGGTGTTCATCACCGACCCGCAGCTGAGGACCGGGTTGATGCTGCAGGAGGGGACGTAGGCCGCGTTAGCCAGAACGGCGACCTTCTCGACGAGCAGAACGAACGCGGCGGCCAGCCCGACCAGTCCAGCCCAGGTCAGCGTCCACGCGGTGGCGCGCTGGCTGCGGGCCGGCGCGCCGGCCGGTGCCTGCTCAGCCATTGACGGCGGCGTCGAGCTGGGCCTCGAACTCCTGCACGGTCGCTGGCTTGAACTGGCGGCCGTTGAGGAAGAACGTCGGGGTGCCTTGCACGCCGACGGCGAGCCCGTCCTGACGGTCTTTCTCGACCCGGGCGGCGGTGGCCGGGTCTGCGACCGCCTGGTCGTAGGCAGCCATGTCCAGGCCGAGGTCCTGGGCGAAACCGCGGAACACGGAGGCCTTGGAATCCTGCTGCTCGCCCCACTGGTCCTGGGTGTCGTACATCCGCTTGTACATGGCCTCGAACTGGCCCTGCTGCGCGGCGGCCTCAACGGCGACCGCGGCGTTGACTGCGTTGGCATGGCTGGGAATGGGGAAGTACCGCACGACGAAGTCGACCTTGCCGGCGTACTTGGTCCGCAGGTCCTCCACGACCGGGTACGCGGCACGGCAGGCCTCGCACTCGAAGTCCAGGAACTCGACCAAGACGGCCTTGCCGGTCCCCGCCTGCCCGAGGCGGTGGCTGTCGGCGCGCACCAGCAGCCCTGTGGTGCTCGCTGTACCTCGGTCGGGTTCGGCGGCATCGGCCGGGTCGGTGGCCCCAGTGCCTAGCGTCAAGCTGGCGACGACGACGGCGACCGCGAAAACGGCCACGACGACCGCCGAGATGACGGCGTTGCGCTTCACGGGTGTCACGGGGCCAGCTCCAGTTCGGGAGGTGTCACTGCAGGACATCGGCGATCGGTGGAAGGACGAGCGACTTGTCGACCTGGTTCCCCAGGAGCTGCGCCTGTTCGGCTGGCTGGTCAGCCGCACACGCGGCACTCCTGATGTCGGTACACCACACCCACCGACACGAGTGGACACCTGCGCGGACGGCCATCGTGGTTCGCCCCGCCGCGAAACATCCCAGATTCTGTGTGCCGTCGGTCGGTGATCTGATCGAACCGTACGGAGCCTTGCTGGCAGCCAAGACGGCAGTCCTGGTCGCCCTCGGTGCCGCGGGCACGCTGCAACGCCGACATCTCCCTGCAGTCCCACCGCCCCGGTACGCCTTTGCGCCCTCGCCGAGGTGATGGTCCTCGCCGTCACCTCCGGTGTGGCCCCCGTCCTATCCGGGACGCCGACTGGTGCAGATGGCGCCCCGTCGGCAACGGACGCCACCACCGCGCTCCTCGGCTATCCCATGCCGGTGGCGCTCGATGCCGCCGGTTGGTTCACCCGGTGGCGGGTGGACTCGACCTGGGGCCCGGTCGCCGTCCTCGCCGCAGGCCTCTTACCTCCTCGGCGTGCGACGCATGCATAGACGAGGCGACCACTGGCCTCCCGGGCGGACCGCCGGGTGGCTCGGCGGGTGCACCGCGCTGCTGTGGGCCACCAACGGCGCCCCGGGTGTCTACGGCGATGTGCTGTTCAGCATGCACGTGGTCGAACATATGACCGTCGGGATGCTCGTGCCCGTCCTGCTCGTCGTCGCCGCACCCATCACACTG
This sequence comes from Kineosporia sp. R_H_3, assembly GCF_002198675.1. Classification (GTDB taxonomy): domain Bacteria; phylum Actinomycetota; class Actinomycetes; order Actinomycetales; family Kineosporiaceae; genus R-H-3. The sequence continues at coordinate 11,470 of NZ_MWLL01000021.1, forward strand.
GCCCTGTGCGCCCTGCGTCGCCGCACGGACGGCGGCCGGGGACCACGCGAATGGCTCCTCGAACTTGTGCACGCACGCTACCTCCGCCTGCTTACCAGGGCTCCTGTCGCCGGCGCGCTGCTCGTGGGGAGCCTCATGGGCTTCTACTACACCCCGGCGTTCGGCATCGCGATGAGCACACTTACCGGACACGTGCTCATGACCGCGCACTTCCTCACGGTCGGCTATATGTTCGCGTGGGTCGTCTGCGGACCTGGCCCGCGCCCCACACGCCCGACCTACCCGCTACGACTGGTCATGCTCATCGTGACCATGGCCTTCCATGCCTTCGTCGGCGTGTCCATGATGAGCGGTCGCGAGATCCTCGGAGAGGCCTGGTTCAGCCGCCTCGACAGGACATGGGGTCCCAGCCTCGCCGAGGACCAGTACCTCGGTAGAGCGCTCGCGTGGGGGCTAGGCGACTACCCTGTCGCCGTCCTCACCGCCGCTCTCGCGATCGCCTGGATCCGCTCCGACAACCGCGAATCGCGTCGCTACGACGCAAAGCCAATCTGGACGACGACGCGGAGCTCAAGGCCTACAACGCTTACCTCGCGACGCTGGCTGCGCAGCACGCTGATTGCGAGGATCGCACCCGCGCCACCGCTTCCCCCGACGGCACGGACCCCGACGTAGCCGTCACTCGCCGATCTTGACCTGTCGGCGGCCCGGTCCACCCGGACGGCGCAGCCCGGCGACGACGAGGAGCACGCAGGCGAGCCCGGCGAGGCCGCCGACGACCCACAGCGCCTGCGTCGTCCGGCTGCCGAGCAGGCCGCGGCCCGTCCAGTCGAGCCGCCCGTCGACCGTGAACGGCCGGTCGCCGTAGAGCCCCCGCAGCCGCCATGTCGTCAGCGCGTGCGGCCGGGACGGGTCGTCGACGACGGCGGCGGGCCGGCCGAGGCCGCCGTAGTGCGTGCGGGCGTCGTGCCACGTGACGACCGGCTCGAGCCCGAGCGGCTCCCAGCGCGGCGGGCGCGCCACCTGCGCGGTCGGGGAGTCCGCGGTGACGAGCCCGGAGCCGAAGCGGCCGTTGACCCGCGAGGTCACCGACCCGACGTTCTCCTGGGCCCCCTGCGGGCCGACCCGCAGGTACGGCTCGCCGTCGTAGCCGAGCAGCACGAGGTCGACCGCCGTCGTGTTCCGCACCTGCACCCAGGAGCCGTCCCGTGCGAGGTCGACCGTGACTCCGTCGACGGCGGGGGAGATCCCGGTGACCCGGCTGCGGTAGAAGGGCGCGTCGCCGCCGCCCGCGCCGTGCGCGGCCGCCGGTGCGGCCGGGCCGAGGGCGAGCACCAGGGCGAGCGTGAGCGCCCCGGCGGGCCCGAGGGCCCGCCGGGGGCCGCGCCGGCCGCGCACGTCAGCCTTCGAGGAAGGCGCTCTGCGGCAGGCCGCAGGCCCGGGCAGCCTTCGTGACGTCCGCGCGGGCCTTCGCGGCGAGGTCGGCAGCCCGGGCCGTGTCGCCCTTGGCGAGCGCGGTATCGACGCCGTGCAGGTGGGTGTGCAGCGCCACCCCGGCGTCGTGCACCCGCGGGTCGCGCAGCCCCGGGAGGATGCCGTCGAGGGCGTCGGCGACGGCCTTGGCCTGCGCCTGCGTCGGGGTGCCGGCGAGCCCCGCCTTGGAGACCTCGGCCGCGAACCCGGTGCAGGCCCGGGTCATCTCCTCCGGGGTCAGGGTCGTCCCGCAGCCGGCGAGCAGCGCGAGCGCGCCCGCCGCCAGGCCCGCCGCCGTCCGCCGGACCGCTGTCGTGCGCGCACGTCGTCCGGCCACGGATCCTCCTCCAGGCAACAGGTCCCCCTTCATGCGCCGAGCAGCAGCCCGAGGCCGGTCATGGTCAGGACCACCATGATGGCGAGCAGCGGCACCTGGGCCGCGACCGGGCGTCCCGGCCGCGGCGCCGAGGCCGCGAGCACGAGCGCCCGGTCGTGCGCGAGGACCGTGCCGACGACGTGGCCACCGACGATCGCCGCGACCTGCACGAGCGAGATCACCCGTGCCGTGACGAGGAGGTAGTCGACGCCGCGCCCCGTGAGCCCGAGCAGGTCCGCACCGGTCGCGAACGGGTCGCTGAGCAGGATCCAGGTCGTCTGGCCGTCGAAGAGCAGCAGCGAGAAGTAGTGCGCGACGGCGTAGCCCGCGGCCACCGGGACGAGCGTGTGCGCGAACGGCCCCGCGGCGTCCGCGTGGCCGCCGAGCCGGCCGGCGAGCCCTGCCCCGGCGGCGTAGAGCAGCCCGACGAGCGCGACCGCCGCGACGAGCCCGGTCGTCGACGGCACGAGCGACTCGCCGCCGGCGCCGAACCCGTTCTGCCACCACTGGGTCCGGCCCAGCCCGTCGAAGGCCGTGGAGCCGACGAGGACGACGACGGTGGCGACCAGCCCGCGCCCGGCGGGCAGCGCTGCCGCACCGTCGAGCGGGCCGCGCAGCACGAGTGCGCCGTCCGCCCGCCGCCCGACCGGGGCCAGCGCCCCGAGCAGCCGCGAGTACGCCTCGAAGCCGTCGCCGCGGGCGAACCAGCGATCGCCGACGACGGCGGCCGCGCCGAGGTGCACCAGCGCGTACGCGACGAGGAAGGCGCCGACCCGGCGCGGGTCGCTGCGGTCCGGTGCGGCGAGCTCGAACCACGTGAAGGCGAGCAGCGACAGCGCGGCCGGCCGGTACCCCCAGCGGTCCGCGAGATCGGGGCGCCGAGGCGCAGGGAGCACCCGCGACACCAGCCGGTACGTCGTCCGCAGCGGGTTGAGGGCGCCCCACACCGGGCCGAGCAGCAGGCTCACCGGGACCAGCCCGACCCAGAACGTCACGAAGAACGCCCACGGCGCGGCGTTCTGCGAGACGTCCGGCGAACCGGCCAGGGCGACGACGACGACGAGCAGCGTCAGCGCGAGCGCGACCGCCCGGAGCACGGTGCGTCCGGGGCCGTCGACGAGCGCCGCGACGGCCCGGGGGAGCGGGCGCCCGGCCGCCGCGCCGGCGAGTCGCGGCGTCCGCCACAGCGCGCCGAGCGCGACGAACGAGACGAGCACCGCGAGCCCGCTGCCGATCGGCTANGTCGCGGCGTCCGCCACAGCGCGCCGAGCGCGACGAACGAGACGAGCACCGCGAGCCCGCCGCCGGCGACGACGTAGCCGATCGGCAGCGGGAGGTCGGCCCGGGTGCCCACGCCGTGGGCGAGCGGCCCGACCGACGGCCCGACCGACAGCCCGACCGACGTCGCCGCCGTGACGAGGTGCGGCGTCACTGCACCTGGAGCTGGGCGAGCTGCAGGCCCTTCTCCTCCAGCTCGACCTCGAAGACCCCGGTCAGGGTGGCCTTGAACGTCAGCTCCGCCGTGCCGCCCTTCTCGACGTCCGCGTGCTTGTCGTAGCCGTGCAGGTGGATCTCGTCGGCGACGTCGCTCGTGACCCGAAGGGTCACCGTGGAGCCCTCCTTGACCTTGACCCGGCCCTCGGGGCCGCTGACCCTGCCGTCGGCGACGGTGATCTCGACGAGCCGGCCCTGCGCGGTCGGGGCGGGCGTGGGGGTCTGCGTGCGGGCCTGGCCCGCGGTGGTGGCGGACGGCGTCCCGGCGGCCGACGTCGTGGCCGCCGGGGCGGCGGACGAGGCCGCGGCGGCCGTCGGGGAGCCGCTCGCGCAGCCGGTGAGGGTCGCGGCGCCGAGCGCGGCGACGGCGAGCCGGAGCCTCGTGGTGCGTGCGGCGGGACGGCGGTTCATGGGCCTGATCCTCTCGTAGACCTGGGAGAGATACCCTGTGGGGTTTCAGGATGTGTGTGCTCACGCCGAAGGCCCGCGGTGGTGAACTGACAGCGAGGACCTGGAAGAGGAGAACATCAGGTGGCGACCGTCAGCCGCCGAGCAGGATGAATAGGCCACCGACGGTGAAGGCGATCATGGTGATGAGCAGCGGGATCTGGGAGACGTTGGCCGAGCCGGGCGCGCGGGCAGTCCGGGTGAGCCGGACCTGCTGATCGAGGCGGGTCGCCCGGTCGTGGGCCAGCACGACGCCGACGACGTGGCCGACGACGATTGCTGTGACTTGGACCAGGGAGATCGTTCGCGCGGAGACGACGGTGTAGTCCGTGGTGCGGGTGCGGATCCCAAGGATGTCGGCGCCGGTCCCGAAAGGGTCGCTGGCCAGGATGAACGCGGCCTGTCCGTGGAAGACCAGCAACGAGAAGTAGTGCGCGATCGCGTAGCCGGCAGCGATCGGCAGCAGCGAGTGGGCGAACACGCCGGCCGCCCCGGCGTACCCGCCGAGGCGGCCGGCGATCGCGCATGCGCCCGCGAAGAGCGCACTGACGACAGCGACGTGGCGACCAGTCCGACGGTGCCGGTGACGACGACGGCCTCGCCGAGGCCGGGGCCGTCCTGCCACCAACTGGTTCGGGTCACGCCGTCGTACGCGGTGGACCCGATAAGGATCACCGCGACGGCGGCCAGCCCGGGCAGCGGTTCGAGGCTGTCGGCTCCGTTGAGCGGGCTGCGCCACACCAGGACGCCGTCACGGCGTCGGCCGATCGGGGCCAACCGGCCGAGCAGACGTGCGTAGACCTCGAAGGGCTCACCGGTGCGCAGCCATCGTTCCCCGAAGTAGGTCGCGGCCGCGACCTGGGCGACGACGTAAACCAGCAGGACAGCGCCGAGCACGGGTGGTTCGGCGCGATCCGGGGCAACCAGCTCGAACCACGAGAAGGCCCCGAACAGGACGGCGGCCGGCCAGTAGCCCCAGGTGCGAGGGAGCCCGCCGGCGCAGTCGCCCCCGACCAGCCGCGCGATTCCCGACCGCATCGTCCGTAGCGGGTTGGCCACCGCCCACACCGGTCCCAGCAGCAGGCTCATCGGCACCAGCCCGACCCAGAACACGACGTGGAAGGCCCAAGGGGCCAGGTTGTCTTCAACGCCTAGCGGCCCGACCAGGGCCACCAGCAGCACCAGCAGGGTCAGGGCGAGGACCACGGTCTTCAGGGCACGGCGGGACTGCGGTGCGTCCGCGAGGGTCGACACCCACCGCGGCACTGGCCGGCCGGCATCGGCCCCAACCAGCCGAGGACTGCGCCAGAGCAGGACCAACGCCACGAAGGACACCAGTACCGCAGCCGCGCCTCCCACGACGACGTAGAACAACGGCAACGGCAGGTCGGCGCGGGTTCCCACGCCGTGCATCAACGGGACGGTGCGCATATCCCGGTCGGGCCCCTTCGTCGTACGGTCGCCCTAGCCATGAGGTCGCTCGATCAGGTGTCCTGGGTCTCGGCTCGCCCGATCAGACGGTATGGAGTGACCGCCTGTCGTGGTGGTTGCGGGCCGGGGCCTCGCTCACGCAACTTCGTGGGTTGCCGGGCAGTGGTCGCTGCCCGGCCTATCCGACATGCGTGGGAGGCCCCGGTGTTCATCGAGCGTACGAGTGTTGGCTTGGACGTGCACGCACGATCGATCGCGGCGGTGGCGATCGACACGGTGACCGGGGAGTTGTTCAAGCAGCGGCTCGCCCCGGGCGCTGATGCTGTTCTGGACTGGATGGCGAGCCTGCCCGGCCCGGTCGCGGTGGCCTACGAGGCCGGTCCCACCGGGTTCGGGCTGGCCCGGGCGATCCGCGCGGCCGGGATCCGCTGCGAGGTCGCCGCCCCCTCGAAGATCCGCCGGGCGGCCGGAGACCGGGTCAAGACCGACGTCCGGGACGCGGTGCTGCTCGCCCGGCTGCTGCGGGTCGACGACATCGTCAGCGTCCGGGTCCCGACCATCACCCAGGAGGCCGCCCGGGACCTGGTCCGGGCCCGTGAGGACGTCCGGGTCGACCTGACCCGGGCCCGGCACCGGGTGTCCAAGCTGCTCCTGCGGCACGGGCACGTCTACTACGGCGGCGACGCCTGGACCGGCAAGCACCACCAGTGGCTGCGCGGCATCCGCTTCGACGGCGCCGACCGGGCCGGCACCCGGGCCGCCTACGACTCCGACCTGGAGACCGTCGAGTTCGCCCTGGCCCGCCGAGCCCGGCTCGAGCGGGCGATCGGTGAACTCGCCGCCGACAGCGAGTTCACCCCGATCACGCGCCGACTGTGCTGCCTGCGCGGGATCTCCACCCTGACCGGCTTCGCCCTCGCCGTCGAGATCGGCGACTGGACCCGGTTCACCGGCTCCAGCATCGGCGCCTACCTCGGCCTGGTCCCCAGCGAACACTCCAGCGGCGACTCCCGCCGCCAAGGCGGCATCACCAAGACCGGTAACACCCACGCCCGCCGCCTGCTCATCGAAGCCGCCTGGCACCACAAGAAGCACTACGCCCCCGGCGCCACCATGCGCCGCCGCTGGGACGACGCCGGACCCGCTTCCCGGGCCCGAGGCCACGAAGGCAACCAACGGCTGCACCGGCGCTGGACCCAGCTCGCCGCCCGGAACAAGAAGCACACCATCGCCAACACCGCCATCGCCCGCGAACTCGCCGGCTGGTGCTGGTCACTGGCCACCCTGCCCGACTGAACCCCGCACGCGACAACCGACCCCGCACCCTCCACGTCGCACGTCGCACGTCGCACGTCGCACGGGCACAGACACCCGGCCGAACGCCGACGGCTGCGCGCAGCACGAGGAGCACACCCGCGGTTCGACTGTGAGCACCCGACCATCACCAGCCGGGCACGCTCGACCTCAGACCCCGCGAACCAGCTCCCGCCGAACACCGCCCTGCGGTAACCAACCCGCGCATATCAGTCTCGACCGTGCTGAACCGTCCCCGGTTCAGTGACTGGTGAGTTCTCCCGTCCGCGGTTGCGGCTGGGGGTTCATTGACGGGTCGTTCTCACAGACGTTCTGACAGTGGTTCTGACGGTAGTACGCCTGCTCGTACTCGATCGGGGGAACGTAGCCGAGTGCCCCGTGGAGGCGGTGCTGGTTGAACCAGTGCACCCACGAGAGGGTGGCGAGCTCGAGGTCGTCGACGCCGCGCCAGGGCCCGTCGCGGCGGACGCACTCGAGCTTGTAGAGGCCGATCAGGGACTCGGCCTGGGCGTTGTCATACGAGTCACCGACGGTCCCGATCGAGGCGACCGCGCCGGCGTCATGAAGCCGGTCGCTGTAGCGGATGGACGTGTACTGAGACCCCGCGTCGGAGTGGTGTACGAGCCCTTCCAGACGGCCCTGCTGGTCGGTGACGCCTTCGCGGTGCCGGGTCCACAGCGCCATCTCAAGGGCGTCCAGCGGCAGGCTGGTCGGCATCGAGGACGCGGTCCGCCAGCCCACGATCCGCCGCGAGTAGGCGTCCGAGACGAACGCGGTGAACGCCATCCCCGCCCACGTGGGCACGTAGGTGAAGTCGACCAGCCACAACCGGTTCGGGGCCGGTGCGGAGAAGTCCCGCCCGACCAGGTCCGGCGGCCGAGCCGCGGTCGGATCCGGCTTCGTCGTGGTGAACCCGCGGCCCCGACGTGCTCCTCGCAGGCCGGCGGCGCGCATCAACCGTTCGACCTGCCGCCTGGACACCGGCTCCCCGTCGACGCCGCCTTCGCGGGCCAGGGTGGCGTGGACCTTGCGGATCCCGTACAGGCCACGGCCGAGGTTCTCGTCGGCGTGGACCCGCTGGATCTCGGCGAGCACCCGCTCGTCACGCACGGCCCGCGCCGACGGCCGGCGGGACTTGTGGGCGTAGTAGCTGTTCGCGGCGATCTGGACCCCGTGCTCAGACAGGACCCTGCAGACCGGCTCGACCCCGAACCGCTCCCTGACCTCGTCGACGAAGCCGACTACCAGGGCAAACGCGGGTCGAGCTCCCGCGCGAAGAACGAGGAGGCCGCCAGCAGGATCTCGTTCGCCCGCTTCAGCTCACGGTTCTCGTGCTCCAACTGCTTGATCCGCGCAGCGTCCGACGTCGTCGTCCCCGGCCGCTTCCCGGCGTCGACCTCGCCCTGCCGGCACCAGCCGCGCAGCGTGTCCGGGACGATCCCGACCCGCTGCCCGACCCGGACCACCGCAGCGTTCAACGACAGGCCAGGGTCCTGCTCGCGAGCCTCGGCGACCAACCTGATCGCCCGCTCACGCAACTCGTTCGGATACTTCCTCGGTGCCGGCACAAAGACCACCTTCTCGTGGCTTCAGACCAGTCACCAGACCGGGGACGGTTCAGGG
>NZ_MWLL01000210.1 GCF_002198675.1 Kineosporia sp. R_H_3
CAGTCGATCGCCCGGAGCTCGTCGATGATCGCGCCGCGGATCCGGGAGATCGCGTACGTCTCGAACTTGATCGCGCGCTCGATGTCGAACTTCTCGATCGCGTCGATGAGCCCGAAGATCCCGTACGAGACGAGGTCGGCCTGCTCGATGTTCGGCGGCAGGCTGACCCCGACCCGGCCCGCGACGTACCGCACCAGCGGCGAGTAGTGCAGGATCAGCCGCTCGCGGGTCGCCGGGTCACCGTCGGTCTTGAACCTCTCCCACAGCCGGCGCATGCCCGCTGGGTTCTCAGCGACTGGGTCGCTCGCTCGATCGTGTGAGGAGGCGGATGCGTCGGTCGCCAACTGCGCCTCGTGTGGCTTCGTGACTGCAGTGCTCATGCTGTGGCCAGTCGTCGGTTCTCCCAGGCGCGTTGCCAGGCCAGCCCCCACGGCAGGCGGTCGTCGGTTGTCGCGCCGGCTTCCAGGAGCACGACGAGCAGGAGGTCCCACTGGGGCACGTGGCGGCCGGAGACGGCATCGGCGAGTCGGCTGCGTGAGACGCCGAGGCGAGTACTCCACGTGTCGATGGAGGGGTGGCCGGCCAAGACCTTGAACTGCTTCAGGGCCAGGGAAAGATCCTCAGGAGTGCGGATGGCCTCGGGGTCAGGCAACGACGTGGCCCCGTCTGGTGCTCTCCCCATGCTGGTCACGGGGATCGAGGTGGTCGTGTCCAACCTGCTCGCGGCGTAGTTGTCGGCCTGGTTCCGCATCAGCGCCTCCCAGCGAGGCAGCCACTCCGTGTCGATGATGTCAGCGGCTACGTCACAGACCGCGAGGTACGCAGAGGCGACAGGCCAGGTCGGAAGCCGCTCGCCGCGTGCAGCAGTGCAGAGGGTCGCGAGGGAGAAGTGGGTTCTGCTCGACATCTCCCGCAGAGTCACTCCTGACGCGGTTCTGAGCGACCACAAGTCGGCCGCGAAGTCGGCCAAGGTCGTCGAGGCATCTGTCGTGGCGGTCACGGCTGAACGCCGTGGTTCTCGGCGTCGCCGTCGGACGGCGACCAGATCCGCCGCGCGACGCCGGCTGTAATGGGCGCCAACGTCGCCACCAGGCCAGCCGCCACCAGCGGCTCCTGACCCAGAGCCGTGCACAGCAGTACGAAGGACAGGACGGAGATCCAGATGATGACGTTCAGGTAGACCCACCGCATGGGCGGATCCTGGGACGTGAACGAGCGGATGGGCAGCAAGCCCTTGTTCGTGGGCATGACAGGTCACTCCTTGAGACATCGCACCAGGGTCACTGGCGGCGGGCGTTGGTCTGGACGCATTGCTTCGAGTTCCGACCCGTCTCGGCGGACAGTTGCTGGCAGGCGCGTGTACGTCAGGAAGGAACAGTGCTAGACAATAGCGGAGAGCGATCATTCAGTAACCCTGTGCATTGTTCGTTTCTGCTACGACTACGTCCGAACTGTCCGAACACAGTCCGAGCACATGGGCAACCGGGACTGTTTGGTTCGGCGTCCGAACTTCGCCGAAGGCCCGCCAAACATCGGGGCGTGCGCCGAAGAAGGTCCTGTCAGGCTCCGCTGCAGGGGCCGCAGGCACTGCCCGAGGCTCGCTCCGTTGGTCTGGACGCAACTTCGGTGAGGCTCCTCCGTCTGGCAGCGGAGGGGCCTCAACCTCTTTGCGCGTTGGCTCGTCGGGCGAGGTCGGGACCGCCGCCGAAGTGCGGTTGGTCGGGTGCCGGCCATGGGCTGCCGCGGCAGGATCAGTCGATGTTGAAGTGGGTGGCGGCCTGCTTACGGATCCGGGTCAGTCGCTTCGAGACGGCGCTGTGGTTGGCGTACCCCATGATTTCGGCGATCTCGGTGAGTTTCGTGACACCGCTGGATAGCAGGATGACCACCTCTCGGTCACGGGAGTTGAGCAAGGCGAGAAAGTCCGCCGTCACGAGTCCGTCGATGACCTCGGTCTCCGGTCCCTGGACAGGGATGTTGTCCGTCAGCTCGACGAACCTGACCCGGACCCTGTTCCTCTTGCGGTGGAGCTTGCGCTCGAAGTCTTCGCGGGCGAACGACCAGTGGTCGGAGAAGTCGTCCACGACACGGTTGCTGCGGACCGCGTCGAGGATCCCGCGCAGCCGACCGTCGCGGTCAGCGGCGTCCACGGTCCGCCGCACGATCCCGGCAGCTTCCTCCTCGCCGCACCACACGTCTGCACCGACTCGAGGATTGACGATCAGGGCCTCGTCCAGGACGGACCCGTCCACCAGCTGTGGAACTGCTGGCTCAACTCCCTTGTTCGACTCCGGCAGGTCGCTGAGCACATCCTGGATGACGCGAGTCACCGGGGGGACCCAGAAGTCCAGGTTGTGTGCGAGCAGCCGGACCGGGTCTTCCCTGCTGAACCCTCTCATCGCTGATCCGGAGTCCAGGTGCCGCCAGACGAGCGCTGCCCAGGCACGCTCCAAGCGGTTCAGGAAATCGTTGGGCAGCAGCCGGTCCTGGTCAGTTGTTGTGGCCAGGAAGGGCCATTGCCCGCCACGCAGCAGTGGCAGCCCGAACCGTTCGAGCATCGTCCGGGGCAACAGGTGGAACAGCGGGGCGTACTCGTAGTACCGAGACCGGGTGCGGGGGACGAACATGACGTTGACGTCCCCCTGGTCCGCTACTCGACGGATAGGGGACGGGAGCTCGTCCTCATCGAACATCCTCCGGCGGAACTGAGCGGCCTCCCAAGCCAGGTTCCAGTGGGCCACACCCAGGGAGAGCGCCAACCGCTTGTCATCGCCGGCGTGTGGGCGCAAGGGGATCGTCAGGTACTCGGGCGGTTCGGGGGCTGTGGCACGCAGGACCGCCTGGTATACAAAGGCCGCGGAGGCGTTCCACAGACGCGGAAACGTGTCCGGTGCGGCGTGGACGTGGCTGCTGTCCAGCACCTCGTCGGCGTCGTCGATGGTGTCTCCTCCGTGCGGGTCCGGGTCGCCGGTCTCGTTGATCGTCGTATGGGCAATTCTCGTGGTCGAGGTCAGCACGCCATCCATACGACAACCGGCGTGAGTTCTGTTCCGTCCTCCCCCAACATGACCCGGTGGCCACCTACCCGCCTGTCGGCTCGGGCAGTTGACACGCGGTCCCAACCCATCGGCTATCGCCCGGGATAATGCACGGAATCCCGGGTGATAGCACCTAGGCTGATGCTGTGATCCAGCCTTCGGACCGCGCGCCTGACGACGACGTCGCGCGGTCCACCTCGTCGATCGAGACCCGGCCGGAGGCGATGCTCGCGCCGGGTGAGGTCGACGTCGCCGGCCCGGCGATCGCACAGTTGCCCGAGGGCGAGGCGCGGTACGCGCGCGCCGCTCGGGCCGCGAACACCCTGCGTGGCTACCGCTCGGACTGGCGCGAGTTCAGCAGCTGGTGTCGCCGGCACGACCTCGAGCCGATGCCTGCCGCTCCCTCGGCGCTGACGGCGTACCTGACCGCCCTGGCCGGGGCCGGCGCGAGCGTCGGCACGATGAGCCGGCGACTGTCGTCGATCCGGTTCGCGCACGCCGCCCGGGACCTGCCCGACCCGACCGCGACCGCCCGGGTTCAGACCGTGTGGGAGGGCATCCGCCGCGTCCACGGCGCCCCACCGGACCGGGCCAAGCCGCTCATGCCGCCCGAGCTGCTCGACGTCCTGGACGCCTGCCCCACCACCCGCACCTGGAAGACCCGAGGCCGCCCCGCCGAACCGGACCTGTCCGGTGCCCGCGACCGGGCACTGCTCCTGGTCGGGTTCGTCGGCGCGCTGCGGCGCAGCGAGCTCGTCGCCCTGGCGTTCGAGGACGTCGCCGAGCACGCCAACGGACTGGTCCTGACCCTGAACCGGTCCAAGACCAACCAGACCGGCGAACAGCCAGAGCTCGTCGTCCTGCCCCGCGCCGGCAACCCCGACCGCTGCCCCGTCACCGCCCTGCAGACCTGGACCGACCTCGCCGGCATCACCACAGGACCCCTGTTCCGGGCGGTGGCCAAGAACAACCGGGCCGGCGACCGGGCGCTGCACCCGGAGTCCGTCAACGACCTCGTCCAGGCCGCGGTCGCCCGCGCCGGGCTGCCCGCCGGGTACAGCGCGCACAGCCTGCGCGCCGGGTTCGTCACCTACGCCCACCTGCGCGGCGCCTCCGACCGCGCCATCGCCCACCAGACCCGTCACCGATCCCTGGCCACCCTCGGCGCCTACGTCCGGATCGAGCACGCCTGGACGGACAACGCCGCCACCGCGCTGGGGCTGTGACTCGGTAGGCGGCCTGGGCGTCTGGCCAGACACCGCGGTCCGGAACAGACGAACGGACGTCGATTTCGCCGATGCCGTGGGTGTCCGTGGCCATGAAAAAGTCCCCGCTGGTGGCCGGGTCTGAGTACCCGGTGGTGGCCAGTGTGTAGTCCCCGCTCCTCGCGTGTCCTGTCCAGGGCTGTGGGCCCTGCGCGGTGACGGTGTCGGTGCCAACCAGATCACCACTCACCGCGCAGGGGCTTCTATTGAAGAACGCGAGGGAACGAATGGACATCCTGGCCGCCTACCGGCAGGTGGGGAGCTATCGAGGTGCGGCCGCGATCTGCGGGACGACGCACAAGACCGTCAAGCGGGTCGTGGAACGGCACGAGGGCAGTGGGGCCGCGCCGCCGCGCAAGGAGCGGGCCCGGAACTACGACCCGGTGCGGGAGGTGGTCGCCGAGCAGGTCGCCAGGACGCACGGGCGGATCTCGGCGAAGCGGCTGCTGCCGGCGGCGCGGACGGCGGGCTACGAGGGGTCCGCGCGCAACTTCCGGCGGCTGGTCGCGGCGCAGAAGGCGTTGTGGCGGCGAGGGAACCACCGTGGCCGGCGGCCGGCGGTCTGGACGCCCGGGGACACCCTGGTCATCGACTGGGGTGTGCGGGACGGGCTGCACGTGTTCTGCGCGGTGCTGGCCTGGTCGAGGTTCCGGTTCGTCAGGTTCGCCGCCGACGAGAAGTCGGCGACCACGTTGGGGATGCTCGCGGAGTGCTTCGAGGTCCTCGGCGGGGTCCCGGCCACGGTGCTGGCCGACCGGATGGACTGCCTGAAGGCCGCGGTGGTCGCTGACGTCGTGGTCCCGACCGCGGACTACGTGCGGTTCGCGACGCACTAGGAGCCTGCTGAACAAGGCGCGTATCGAGGGCCTGGGCGGCGAGGAGGGGGCTCAAGGCCGTCTAGCGGCGGTC